>JANRJZ010000095.1:0-17742 GCA_033763675.1 Gemmatimonadota bacterium | reverse complement strand
TCAGGCGATCGGTGAAGTGCTGCACCAGCGCGGGAATGTCCTCCAGCCGCTCGCGGAGCGGCGGCACCACGATCTCCACCACGTTCAGGCGATAGAGCAGGTCTTCGCGGAAGCGTCCCGCCGTGATCTCCGCGCGCAGATCCTTGTTGGTGGCGGCGATCACGCGCACGTCCACCGCGATCGGCTTGGTACCGCCCACGCGGGTGATGATGCCCTCCTGCAGAGCGCGGAGCAGCTTGGCCTGCGCGGGCAGCGCCATGTCGCCGACCTCATCGAGGAAGAGCGTGCCGCCGTCGGCCTGCTCGAACTTCCCCGTGTGGTCCGCGAAGGCGCCGGTGAACGAGCCCTTCATGTGGCCGAAGAGTTCGCTCTCGATCAGCTCGCCGGGAATGGCCGCGCAGTTCACCTCGACGAACGCGCGCGATGCGCGCGGCGAGGCCGCGTGGATGCCGTGCGCCACGAGCTCCTTGCCCGCGCCGTTCTCGCCGAGGATCAGCACGCGCGCATTCGTCGGTCCCACCTTCCGGACGATCTCGCGCACCTTCTCGAGCGTGCCGCTCCCGCCGATCATCGCGTAGCGGTCCGCCACCGCCGCCTTGAACTGCGTGCTCTCGACGACGAGCTGCGCATGCTCCAGCGCGTTGCGCACGGTCACGAGGAGACGATCGGTGTCGAGCGGCTTCTCCAGGAAGTCGAAGGCCCCGCGGCGGGTGGCCTCGATGGCGGAGGCGATGTTGGCGTGCCCCGAGATCATCACCACCACCGCGGCGGGGTCGATCTCGAGCAGCTGGCTCAGGGTGTCGAGGCCGTCCAGGCCGGCCATCTTGACGTCGAGGAACACGACCTGGGGCCGGACGTCGGGGTACAGCATGACCGCCTGCGCGCCCGAATTCGCGGTGCGGACCTCGTGCCCGTCGAATTCCAGCACCTGCTTGAGCGCCTCGCGGACGCCGGCTTCGTCGTCCACGACCAGCAACCGATGCTTCATCCCGGCTCCTTGCGATAGAGCGCCACGCCGGTGGGGCGAATGCGGAGCCCGGCCACCCCGCGCGGCAGGGTGAGCGGCACGGCGCCGTCCCGCACGCCGGGCAGCGCCCGCGCCACCAGCTCCCGGCTTGCCTCCTCCGGCAGGGTGAAGCCGCGCAGCGTCAGGGCATCCACCCGCCATTCCGCCTGCCCCGGGCCCGCCAGCTCCACGGTCCCGCCCGCCGACACCCACTCCCACGGCTCCAGGGCCCCGGCCAGCGGGCCGAGGACCTCCGACGGAATCTGGCGGGTCGAGAGCCGTGCCGAGACCGTCACCCGGTCCTCGCCCAGCTCCAGCGTCAGCGAATCGAGCCGCTTCCGTGCCTCCGCCGGCAATCCGGCCGCGATCAGGGAGGCCATCTCGTCCGCCGTGAGCAGCACCGAATCGGCGCTCCACCCCTGGAGGCTGTCCACCTTGTCCCGCGCCCGCGCCAGCTCGGCGGGGCCCGGCCGCCCGGGGCCTCCCGCCCCGAGCGCCTCGGAGACTCGTGCGACCAGCGGCCGCACCATCCGCTAGAGATACCGCCCGAAGAGCCCCGCCCCGCTGATCAGGGCGGCGAGCAGCAGCAGTCCGACCAGTCGGAGCGGCAAGAGGAGCCAGCGCATCACCCGTCCAGGGGAAAGGTAGCCAGCGCGTCGTACCGGGACCCACCGGGGCCGGGGGCACTCCGATAGAGCACCACCCGCTCCGCCGTGAAGCTCTCGAGCAGGTGGCGGCCCTCCAGCTGAGCCGCCGCGGCCACCGGGAGCCGCGCACCGTCGCGGAGCCGCCCCAGCGTCACATGCGCCCGGAAGGGCCGCCCCTCCACCGGGAATCCCAGTGCCACCGCCCCCTCCTCGACCCGATGGGCGAGCAGCTCCAGCGCCGGCTCGCCGTGGTATCCCGCCCAGAGCACCCGGGCCGGCCCCTGCGCGGGAAAGGTCCCGAGTCCCTCGGGGCCACAGGCGACCGCCCCCATCCGCCCTGCCGCGCGCTCCAGCATGGTGCCGATCGTTCCGGCGCGATCCGGGTCAGTATCCCCGAAGAACTTGAGGGTCAGGTGCAGGCCCTCCGGCCGCACCCAGCGCACCGGCCATCCCTCGCGCCCCAGTTCGGCGAGCAGGGCCCCAAGCTCCCGGGCGGCGGCGCCCGTGACGGGCACCGCGGCGAACAGCCGCATCAGGACCCGAGCATCGGAAGTTCGTGCAGGAGGGCGCCGCGGCGGTAGCCCCGCGGGTCCAGCTCCACCCTCCCGAATCCGAGGGCGCGCAGGCCCTGCTCCGCTTCACTCCAGCGGGCAGCGAGCGATGCGCGGACGTCGGGGAGGACTTCCACCGACGCCACGTCTCCCCGATGCCGCACCCGGAGATCGCCGGTGACGCCCAGCCCGCGGAGCAGCGCTTCGGCCGCCTCGACCTGGCGCAACCGCTCGGGGGTGACCGTCAGGCCATACTGGATGCGGCTGGCGAGGCAGGGGGCCGCGGGGGCGTCCCACACGGGGAGGCCGAGCTGCTGCGCGGCGGCGCGGATCCGCGGCTTGGTCCAGCCCAGCTCCGCCAGCGGGGAGCGGACCTGCCGCTCCCCCGCGGCACGCAGCCCCGGACGATGCTCGGCCAGGTCGTCCGCGTTGGTCCCATCCACGATCGTGGTGAAACCCCGGTCCCGCGCAAGTTCCCCGAGCCGGCCCCACAGCTCACGCTTGCAGTAGTAGCAGCGATCCGGGCGATTGGCACGGTACCCGGGATCGTCGAGCTCGTGGGTGGCGATCTCGAGAAGCGGAACGCCGAACCGCCGCGCGATGTCCACGGCCCCCTGGTGCTGCACTTCCGGGTAGGAATCGCTGCGTCCGATGACCGCCAGGAACCGCCGGTCCCCGAGCGCCCGGGTGGCGACCACCGCGAGGAGGGCGGAGTCCACCCCGCCGGAATAGCCCAGCAGTACCCGCCCCAGGCCGTCGAGATGCGAGGCAAGGGCGGCGAGATCCGGTGACTGATCCATGGCGGAAACGTAAGGGCTCGGGCCCGGCGGGCACCAGTTGCACCTTCCACCCGAGCCCGTTCTTCCCCACCTTTCCCCGATGCGGGACGACGCGCACCTTCGCGTGAGCCCGACGGTGCGGATCCCCGTCGCGGAGCTTTCCTTCCGGGCCACCCGCAGCGGTGGGCCGGGAGGGCAGCACGTGAACACCTCCTCCACCCGGGTAGAACTCTGGTGGCACCTGGACCAGAGCCCGAGCCTGAGCGCGGAGGAACGGGCCCGGGTCCGCGGGCGGCTGGGCACCCGGGTGGGGGAGGACGGCTGGCTCCGCGTGGTTGCGGCCGATACCCGTAGCCAGGCGCAGAACCGGCAGGCGGCGATGACCCGGTTCCGCGAGCTCCTCGAGCAGGCGCTCAAGGTCCCCAAGGCACGGAAGGCGACCCGACCGACCCGGGCGGCCAAGGAACGCCGGCTGGTGGCCAAGCGCCATCAGAGTGCCCGGAAGCGGGAGCGAAGGGCCCGCGGCGATGACGACTGAGCCCCGGCCGCGGATCGTCCCCGCCGACGCCGCCGGCATCGCGGAGGCCGCCGCCCTGCTCCGGGCCGGCGAACTCGTGGCCTTCCCCACCGAGACGGTCTATGGTCTGGGCGGTAACGCCCTCGATCCAGCGGCGGTGGCCCGCATCTATGAGGCCAAGGGGAGGCCGGAGTACAATCCACTGATTGTCCACCTGGCCGACGCGGCGGGGGCCCGGGCCCTCGCCACCCGCTGGCCGGAACCGGCGGAGCGCCTCAGCCGGCGCTGGTGGCCCGGTCCGCTGACGCTGGTCCTCCCGCGGGCCGCCGGTATCCCCGACATCGTGACCGCGGGGGGCGGCACGGTGGCGCTGCGGGTGCCGGCCCATCCGGCGGCGCAGGCGCTGCTGCGGGCCGCGGGAGTGCCGCTGGCGGCGCCCAGCGCCAATCGTTCCGGCGAGGTCTCGCCCACGACCGCGGCGCACGTGGCACGGGGCCTGGCGGGCCGGATCCCCCTGGTGCTCGACGGCGGCGCTACGAATGTGGGGATCGAGTCCACGGTCCTCGACCTGTCGGGCCCGATGCCGGTCCTGCTGCGGCCGGGGATGATCTCCCGCGCGGAGCTGGAGCGCGAGATCGGCCCGGTTGGTACGCCGGGGCGCGAACCGCCGCGGGAGGGACCACGGCCGTCGCCAGGGATGCTGGAACGGCACTACGCGCCACGCGCACCCCTCCGCCTCGTGCCGGGAGCCCAGGACGCGGTCGAACTGGCCCGTGCGGTACACGCCCGCGGAGAGCGGGTGGGGGCGGTGACCTTGGGTGACCCGCTCCCCGACGCGGACGACGTCATCCGGCTCCCCCCCGAGCCCGAGGGCTACGCGCGCGGGTTGTACGGGGCACTGCACCGCCTGGACGAGCTGGGCGTGGCCCTGATCCTGGCGGTCGCGCCGCCCGTGGACGCCCGCTGGGATGCCGTGCGCGACCGGCTGCGGCGAGCCGCCCACCCCCTACCCTAACGAACGAACGGACCCGATGCCCGACGCCGCTCCCCCCGCCCCGAGGTCCCGCCCCGGCGTGCTGACGCTGATTTCACGCACCCGCTACCTGATCATCATCGCGGTGGTCTCCACCCTGCTGGCGGCGACGGCGCTGCTGGTCTATGGCGCCTGGGAGACCCTGATCATCCTCCGGAGCGTGGCCCTGGCCGACGGCAGCGGCCCCAAGGGCGCCAAGGGACTGATCCTGGCGTTCATCGAACTCACGGACCTCTTCCTGCTGGCGACGGTCCTGTACGTGATCGCCGTCGGGTTGTTCGAGCTGTTCGTGGACGACCGGCTGGACCTCCCCCACTGGCTCGAGATTCACGATCTTAATGACCTGAAGGACAAGCTGATCGGGGTGACCGTCGTGGTGATGGGGGTGCTGTTCCTCGGCCAGGTCGTGACCTGGGATGGCCAGCGGGACCTGCTGGGCTATGGCGTGGGGATCGCGCTCGTGATCGCGGCCCTGACGTGGTTTACCAGTCAGAAGCCGAAGAAACCCGCCGGGCCCGCCTGAGTCAGGGCCGGCCGCCGGGGCCGGGACTGGATCCAGCCGGGATGCCCGGCTCCGGGCGCGCGCCGGGGCGATTGGGGTCATCCCCCTGGGGCGGGCTGGCCCGTCCGGTCGAGTCGCCGGAAAGCGGCGCACGGCGGTCGAAGATGCCCTGGATCTGGCTCAGCCCCGGACGGCAAATCGGTCCGGCGTCGCCCAGCCAGCGCAGGCTGTCGGCCACGGACTCCACCCGCCCCATGAAGCGGTAGGTCACATCCCGATTCCCGATCGGCGTCCGCAGCACGCCGTGCGCCTCCAGTTCGAAGCGCGCCGCCCGTTCCCCGTTGGCGATCGCCGCCTGCTGCAGCGGAAGCACCACGACGAAGTGGCTGGTGTCCCGCGTCCCGAGGAAGACCGGCTGTTCCCGCGTCCCCACCGCGACGGTTCGCCCCCCCACCGCGATCTGCGCGGTGAAATTGTCGCTCATCAGGTCGTAGTCGTTCCGATTGCAGCCCTGGAACAGGAACTCGATCGAGTCCGAACCCGCCGCAAGGTCCGTGGCGGGCCGTACGGTGACGGAGCGCAGCGACATGGCTGGGTCGTCATAGAGCCAGGCGCCCATCGTGGTGCACCCGAGGGCGAGCGGGAGAGCGAGCGTGCTGATCAGCAGAGGGTGTTTCATGGGATCATGTTAAGCTAGCTGCGGAGGCTGAGCCGCAACATGGGGTTGGACCCGCACTGCAGGATTTCCGCCCAGTCATGTCGCGGCCTGCACCGTCACCCCGCCGCGGGCCCGATCCAGGGTGCGGTACTGGATGGCCTCCGACAGATGCCCGAGACCGATCTGTTCCTCCGCGGCCAGGTCCGCGATGGTGCGGGCCACCTTGAGCAGCCGGTGGTACCCCCGCGCCGACAGCCCCAGGCGGGTGATCGCCAGCCGAAGCAGTTCCTCTCCATCCGGTCCCAGCCGGCAGTAGCGTCTGATTTCCCTCGGACCGAGGTGCGCATTGGCGTAGAGTCCCGGATGCGGCTGCAGGCGCCGCCGCTGCCGCGCCCGCGCCGCCTCCACCCGTCCCCGGATCGGTGCGCTCCCTTCCTCCGCCGAGTCGAGGGACAACTCGGCAGGACGCACGGCCGGCACCCGGATCTGGAGATCGATGCGGTCCAGGAGCGGGCCGGACAATCGGGAGAGGTACCGCTCGATCAGCGCCGGGTCACAGCGGCAGGCCCGGGCGGTGTCGCCCTCGTGACCGCAGGGACAAGGGTTCATCGCGGCAGCGAGGGTGAAGCGGGACGGGTAGCAGAGGCTCACCGCCGCCCGGCTCAGCGTGACCAGCCCATCCTCGAGGGGCTGGCGCAGCACCTCGAGCACGTTGCGGCGGAACTCGGGCAGCTCGTCCAGGAAGAGCACGCCGCCGTGGGCCAGGCTCACCTCCCCGGGGCGCGGCGTGGGCCCGCCGCCAATGAGCCCGGCGTCGCTGATGGTGTGGTGCGGGGCGCGGAAGGGGCGCTGGGTGAGGAAGGGCTGGCCCGGGGGGAGCAACCCCGCGACACTGTGGATGCGGGTGGACTCGAGCGCCTCCTCCAGGGTCGGGGCGGGCAGGATGGTCGGCAATCGCCGGGCGAGCATCGTCTTGCCGGAACCGGGCGGACCGATGAGCAGGATGTTGTGCCCGCCGGCGGCCGCCACCTCGAGGGCGCGTTTCGCGGCCGGCTGCCCCCGCACGTCGCTGAAGTCCACCCCGCCGGTCGCTGCGGACTCCGCGCCCTGCCAGGGGACCGCTGCGACTGGCGTGAGGGGAGCCCGGCCCTCCAGGTGGGCGGCCAGTTCCGGCAGGGTGGCCGGGCCGAAGACCTCGAGCCCGGTGACCACCGCGGCTTCGCTGGCGTTTGCCTCGGGCACCACCAGCCCCCGGCAGCCGGCGCTGCGGGCGGCGAGCGCCACGGAGAGGGCGCCCCGGACCGGCCGGAGATCTCCCTCCAGCCCAAGCTCCCCGACGAGGACATACCCCTCGAGAGGCTCCGCCGGGAGCTGGCCACTCGCCACCAGGACCGCCACCGCGATGGGCAGGTCGAAGCCCGTACCCTCTTTCCGGATGTCCGCCGGGGCGAGGTTGACGGTGATGCGCTTCAAGGGGGCGGTGAATCCGGTGTTGATGATCGCCGCCGTGACCCGCTCCCGGCCCTCCTTCACCGCCCCATGCGGCAGCCCCACGGTATTGAAGGCGGGCAGCCCATTGGCAAGGTCCGCCTCCACGTCCACCAGGTAGCCATCGATCCCGAGCACCGCGGCAGAGCGCACGCGCGCGAGCATGAGTCCTCCGGAAGAAGAGGCTCAAGGATGGGCCGGACGGCGCGCCCGCCGGGGACCCGAAGCGCGCAGGGCCGCTCATTCGAACGCGAAAACGATCGCGCCGCCCGGAAAGGGGCGGCGCGGGGATCCGGCCGGGGCGTCCGCGGGCGGGCTGGGCCTACTGCGGCCATCCCTCCGGACGGTTCTCGAGAAGCAGGATCAGCGGTGCGCTGAGATCACCCGCGAAGACGCTGGTCTCGAGGGGCTGGGTGCGGTCGAGGTCATCACGGGTGGCGCCGATGCAGCAGGTGAAGCCGATCCGAAGCACCGGCTGGTCCAGCAGCGCCATCGGGATCACGCGCGGCGGTCCATACGACAGTCCCTCACGAATCGTGGCGGGCACCCGTCCCGACAAATAGACCGGAAGTTCCACCAGCGACTGTAGCATCCGGTAGGTCAGGACTGTGGACTCCCCGCCACTAGTGGCGATCCCGAACACCGGGGCGCCAAACCTCCCGGTGCGCGGAAAAACGGCCACCCCGTACTCGAAGGGACCCCCGTTATCCCTTGTAGTGGCAAGGGTTTCACGCAGGAGGTCGTGGACCGCGACAAGGTCCTGAGGAATGGGCTCGGGGGTCATGGTAGTTGGCCTCGGAGACGGCTGGCGAGGGCGAATGTGTCGGTGCCACCCGGAAATGCAGGAGTCGGGCCGAACGTTCCACAGCCCTCCGGATCGGGGCCGCCCGGGATGGGCTGGTCGCGGGGTCAACCGGCCGCTAGGGCCAGCAGATGGTTGCCACGGTTCCCCGCCCCGGTTCGCTCTCCAGCGCCACTGTCGCTCCCCAGCCCTCGACCAGGCGGCGCACGATGGCGAGCCCCAGCCCCGCACCGCTGGTGGTCGCCGAGAAGCGGGGCTCGAACAGTCGTGGCAGGACATCGGCGGGGATCCCCGCCCCATCGTCCACCACCCGGCAGCTCCCCGGCCCGAATTGGATGCGCACGCGGGTGGCGCCGGCATTGCGGGCATTCTCCACGAGGTTCCCCAGCACTTCCTTGAATTCGTCTCGGCGCGCCGGCACCCGGAAACCCGGCTCGCCCTCGAGCTCGACGGCGGCGCCGTCTCCACTGAGCCGATACAGCGCGACCACTTCGGCGGCGGTGGCGGCGAGATCCACCGGCTCCAGCGGTCCCGCCGCCCCACCGGGCAGCCCGAAGCGGCTGAAGGCCCTCGCGATGGTATCGAGCCGGTCAATCTCGCCCAGGATCCGGTCCACCGTTTCCTCGAGCACCGCATCGAAGCGGTCGGGCCGCTCGCGCCGGACCCGGCGGAGATGCTGCACACCCAGCCGGATCGGCGTAAGCGGATTCTTGATTTCATGCGCCACCTGCCGCGCCATTTCGCCCCAGGCGAGGACCCGTGCGGCCCGGGTCGGTTCCGTGAGGTCGTCGAGGGCGAGTACTACCCCCTCCTCGGGGCTCCGGCCCAGCGGCGCGAACTGGACCCGCCAGGTCCGGCCTTCGCTCTCGACATCCGCGGCCGGCGCCGGATCGGCCCCACTGCGAAACCGCTCCAGCGCGGTGAGCAGTCCGGCCCAGGACACGTCCAGCAGGGAGGCCAGCTCCTCCCCCGGCACGAGCGCCGTGGCCAGCAGCTGGCGGGCGCGTGCATTGGCCAGGATGATGCGGCCCGCTCCATCGAGCGCCACCACTCCGGTGGCGACGTTGGCCAGCACGGCGGCCGTGCGCTGGCGGGCCCCTTCGAGCGCGGCCTGTGACTCGCGGATGTCATCCGCCATGCGGCCGAACGCCGCGAAGACCGTCTCGAACTCCGCCGGCGGCGCGGCAACGACCGGCAGGGCCTCGCCCAGGCCGATCGCTCGGGCGGAGCGGCCCAGGTCGGCCACCGGCCGGGACAAGGCCCGCGCGGCGAGCTGCGCGCCGAGCACCGCGGCCAGGATCCCGACCAGTGTGGCGAGGACCAGGACGTACTTGAGGTCGAGCTGGCCGCGGACCCGAGCCCAATCGAAGGTGAGCTGGGGGGTCGCCAGAATGCCGATGCCCCCCGGCGGCCCGGCCTGGGCCACGCGGTACCCCACCCGCACCGGCGCCACGTACGTGGTGGCCTGGCGGGTCAGTTCCAGCTCTTCCCCGAGCGCCATGCGCTGGAAGGTGCGCGCGTCCATCAGCGGCTCGACCAGGGAGAGCTCTCGCAGGATCGGGGCACTCGCCGCCACCAGCCGGCCACCACCATAGAGTACGAGGTCGGCATCCAGCCGGTTCGACAGGTCCACGAGCCCCTGCTCCAGGTACTCCGCCGGTTCCTGGAGCAGCCCCCCAGCCGTCAGCACCGCATCCCGGAGCACCGAGGTGATCAGCAGGTCGCGAGTGCGATCGGCCTCGTTCTGCAACCGCCCCAGCCCCCAGAGGGCAAATCCGGCCGCGGGCACGATGAAGAACGCGGCCAGCGTGAGCGCCAGGCGCACCTGGAACGAGCGGGCCAGGCGGCGGGGGGAGAGCCGCCGGCGGAGGTCACCCCAGCGGAGGGTCGCCAGCAGCACCAGCACCGCCACGACCAGGAGGTTCGCCACCAGCAGGAGGCTGCCCCGCACCAGCAACATGGAGAAGGGCCGCAGTTCGACCAGGGCATGCACCTGCCGGGATCCCCCGGAGAAGTCCAGCAGGCGATCAGTCCGGATCTCACGCCCGGTGCGCCACCACCGGCCCGCCGCGGCCTCGTGCAACGGCCGCGCGAACGGCGGCGTGAGGGTGAGTTCGTACAGCGGCGATCCCTCCGCCGGGGCCCGGAGGAGCCGGCCGAGGCGTGTGGGAGGCAGGAGGCGCGTACGCGGTCCCACCGCCACGGTCAGCACCCGGCCACTCGGCAGGCGGTGCAAGAGCAGGTAGTGGCGCCCGGGGACCCGGGCGAACGCGAACACCTGCCGCGCGGCGGCGGAATCCAGGGATTGGACCACTGCGGAAATGAGCGGCGCCGGGAGGTCGAGCGAATCCAGCGCCAGCTCCAGGGCGCGCGCGCCGTCCGGTTCCCAGAGCGCCAGCCGCGCCGGGTACTCCTGCCCCGCCAGGTCCGAGGAGCGCCAGAGCATGAACAGGCCGGGCGCCGTGGACGGTTCGGAGCCCCGGGCCACTGCCTCGCTGAGCCGTTCGAGCAGCGGCCCGGCCAGAGGATCTTCGGCATCCCCCAGCCGCGACAGGTCCCGATGTGCCGCGACCACCCGGCCGGCCTGTTCGGCGCCCCAGGTCACGAGGGCCGCGGCGGTGCCCGCGACCATGGCGGCGCCCATGATCACCTGCCATCGCGGGCGTGGCAGCGCCGCGAGGGCCAGCGCCGGGAACCAGAGCAGGGTGTACCATCCCGGCCACCCTGCCTCCGGGCGCCAGAGCACCACACCAGTCACGGCGGCCACAAGCGCAAGGCCGATGGCCAGCAGCACGCCGACAGTGCCGCGCGGCGGGGCCATCGCGCCCCGGAACAGCGCGGCACCCAGAAGGATGATCGCGGCGGTGGCGATGGTCAGCGTGACCTGCCAGCTCAGCCAGAGCGCCGGCGTGACGCCTGCGGCCGGCGGCGTGATGCCGCGTCCGAGTTCCTGCACCAGGTAGGGCGCGGCCAGCAGCGTGAGGGTGCCCAACAGCACCCGCCACCGGCGAAGCGGCAAGGCCAGGTTCCAGAGCCAGAGCGCCAACAGCAGCAGGGCGCCACCGACGACCAGCAGGTTGCCCGCCGATTCCGTCACCGGCCGAAACCCGCTCCGGAAGAACGTGGCGGGGGAGAACAGGCTCTCGAGCCCCAGCGCGGCACCGAACGGTGCGCGCAACGTGCACCAGACGAGGGCCCCGAGCACCAGCAGCCGCATCGAATCCGAGGTGACGGCAAACAGCAGCAGTCCCAG
This sequence comes from Gemmatimonadota bacterium, assembly GCA_033763675.1. GTDB lineage: Bacteria > Gemmatimonadota > Gemmatimonadetes > Gemmatimonadales > GWC2-71-9 > JADJOM01. The sequence continues at coordinate 6,506 of JANRJZ010000095.1, read as the reverse complement.
CAGCGCCAGGATGCCGTACGCCGCCCACGCCTCCGCCTCCCGTCGGGCCGCGGCCAGTGAAGCGGCCTGATCGGGCGGTACCGGCTGGACGCTGAAGAGCAACTCCTCCCCGCCGTCGGTCGGGGAGGTGTAATCGAACAACTCGGCGGCGGTCGGAGCGGCCCCGGGCGGAAAGACCAGCAACTGCACCCCGGCCGCCTTGCCGAACCGGGCGGCCAGACTCCGGTCGGGACGAGGCACCGACGAGTCGGCCCAGATCAGGGTGGACGCCACCACGATCCGGCCCCGGGCACTGACGCGCCGGCTTTCCATTGTCGCGTAGAAGCGAGTGAGCCGCGCGCCGGGGGAATCGCCCTCGACCTGGGGCGCCAGCCGATGGCGGCCGGCCCAGGCCCACGGCACGCCGGTGGGCTCGAGGATCGCCACCGCCATCTCGGCCCGGTCGCGCGGGAGGTCTCTGTCCAGCCGGGCGAAGGCGGCGGCCTGGTCGCCATCGGCGACCCGGGCGGCCTGTTCGGCGAGTTGTTCCGTGCTCGCGAAGGCCGCCTTGAGCTCGCCGCTCAGCCCCTTGAAGGCGGTCTGCAGCCGGGACTCCCGTTCGCGGGGCCACTCGCGCTCGAACCGGACCACGTGGCGCTGGGCCAGGATGACCGCCCCGGCCACCACCCCGAGGCCGGCCAGGATCGCGCGCGAACGGCCGCTGGTCCGGAGCCCGAGGACCATGGCAGCCAGGGTCGTGGCGATGGTGCCACCCGTCCACCAGAGTGAGGGGTGGCGCAGCCACTCGGCCGCCAGCACCGCTGCTGCCAGCCCCAGCCACGGCAGCGGCTGCCTCGACCACTCGGGGGGAGAACGCATCACAGGGAAGTTAGCGACACTATATTGTTCCCTGCCATGAAGATCCGCATCCCTGCCCCGGCGGCCGCCGCGCTCCTGCTCGGCGGGCTGCTGGCGGGCCCCGTGGCCGCACAGGCGGCCGATGAAGGCACGCTCCTGCTGCGCGCGGGGGGGCGGGAGGTTGGCACCGAGAGCTTCCGGGTGGTCCCGCTGGAGTCCGGCCTGCGGATCACCAGTCGCGTCACCCTGGCCGGCGCCCGGCCCCCGACGGAACTCACCGCCAGCTCGGAGCGTTCGGCCGCCGGGGCGCTCGCCTTCCAGCTGGCCTACCGCGGGGCCGGCGGCGGCGGTGAGGTCTATGCGGTCCAGCAGCGCAACCGACTCACCATCCGTCATGTGGAGCGCGGCGCGGAACGCGCCAGCGAGGCCCCGGGGGGCCCGGCCGTGGTACTGCTGGCCGATAGCGTCTTCGCCCCCTTCCTTCAAATGACAGTGCTCGCCACCGAGGCCGGGCGCCCCCTGACCGCGGTCTTCCCCCGGACCGGGCGCCGGCTGGCGGTCACGATTCGCCGGTTGCCGGGCGCGGCGGGTGGTGGGACGCGCTTCGAGCTGACGGGGGGCCTCGCCGGGGAGATCCGGCTGGGCGACCAGGGGGAGCTGACACGCATCACTTTGCCGGCCCTTGGTTTGGAGGCGGTGCGGCGGCGCGAATAGGCCTCCGTCCCATCCTGAAACTCTCACGCGGCCGACTCCGTACACGGGGAAGCCGTGATTCACACTACCCACAGGACGAATCAATGCGACGCTGCTGGCTGATCGCTGCGGTGCTGGCCATTCCGACCGTGCTCCCCGCCCAGGCGCCGGTGCCCCAGACCGCCACCCTCAGCCTGAGCGAGGCTCTCGCGCAGGCCAAGAACCACAACCCCCTCTACCGGCAGCGGCTGAACAACGCGGCCACGGCGCGGATGCAACTCCGCAATGCGTACGGCGGGCTGCTCCCCAACGCCTCGGTGAGCGGCGGGATGGACTACACCGGCGCCGGCACGGCGAGTTTTGGGCAGGGCTTCACCAACCAGACCTCCGCCACTCTGGGCTCGAGCTACAGCCTGGGCCTCAGCTGGCAGCTCGACGGCGCCCGGTTGCTGGCCCCGCGGGAGCAGAAGGCGGCCAGCCGGGCGGTGGACGAGGAGATCGCCAACGAGGAGAGCGACCTCCGCTTCGCCGTCACCCAGCAGTACCTGACCTCACTGCAGGCCAGCGCGCAGGTGGCCGTGGCCCGGCAGCAGGTGGAGCGGAACCAGAACTTCCTGGACCTGGCCAGCGCCAAGTATCGGGTGGGACAGGGGACCCTGATTGAGGTGCGGCAGGCCGAGGTGCAGAAGGCACAGTCGGATGTGGCGCTGCTGCGCGCGGTGCAGGCGGACAACGAGGCCAAGATCGAGCTATTCCGGCGCATTGGGGTCTCCTCGCCGATTGCGGTGGACCAGGTGGCGCTGAGCGACTCCTTCGCGGTGACCGAGCCGACCTATGACGTGGAGCAGCTCCTCACCCAGGCCCGCGCGCAGAACCCGGCGCTGCGGGCGTTGGAGGCCCGGCGGCGCTCGGCCGACGTGGGGGTGACCTCGGCCAAGACCGCGTTCCTGCCGAGCCTGTCAGTGCGCGCCGGGTGGAGCGGCTTCAGCCAGCAGCAGACCGACGAGAACCTCCTGCTGTCCCAGACCCTGGGCGGCGCCCTGGGCTCCGCAGGCCAGTGCATCTCGCAGGACTCGATTCGGGTCGGCGCCGGGCTGACCCCGGTGGGGAACGCGGGCTGCTACCAGAACGCCGGGCTGGATCCCACCGGTACGCAGTTGAGTCCCCAGGTCCGGCGCCAGGTGCTCAATGCCAATAGCGTCTTCCCCTTCGAGTTCACCAAGCAGCCGTTCAGCATCGGGCTCACGCTGTCGCTGCCGCTCTTCACCGGGTTCGGCCGGTCGCTCCGGCTGCAGCAGGCGCGGGAATTCGCGCTGGACGCGGACGAATCGGTGCGAGCCCAGGCGCTGCAGGTGGAAGCCGACGTGCAGAGCCGCTACCTGGCGATCGCGACCGCCTACAAGGCCATCGCCGTACAGGGCGCGAGCCGCGATGCGGCCCGGGACCAGCTCCGCCTGGCGCAGGACCGGTACCGCCTCGGCAGCGGCACGGCGCTCGAAGTCTCGGACGCGCAGAACACGGTGCAGCGCGCCGAGGGCGACTACGTGACCGCGATCTATGACTATCACAAGGCCGTCGCCGCGCTGGAAGCGGCGGTGGGCCGCCCGCTCCGCCCATAAAGCAAGCAAAGGAATGTCCATGTCGCGTCGCATGAAGCTGGGGCTCTTCGCCGGTCTGCTCGTGGTGGTGGTGGGGGTGGTCGTCGCCCTCGGAGCCGCCAAGGGCAAGAACAAGGCGGTCGAGGTCCGCCTGGAGCCGGTGGGCTCCCGGGACCTGGTCTCGGTGGTGACGGCCAGCGGCAAGATCGAGCCGGACACCAAGGTGGACGTCCTGTCCGATGTGCAGGGGCGGATCACCCGGATCGCGGTCAAGGAAGGCGACCTGGTCCGGAAGGGGGACTTCCTGCTCCAGATCGACCCGGCGATCTACCAGTCCGCGGTGAGCCGCGCCGAGGCGCTGGTGGCTTCCGCCCAGAGCGACCTGATCCGGGCCCGGGCCAACCAGGACCAGGCCAAGCGGGCGCTGGACCGGGCGCTGGAGCTCAAGAAGACCAACTCGAGCCTGATCACCGACGAGTCGGTCGAACAGGCCCAGACGGCCTACGACGTCTCGCTGGCCAACACCAAGGCCAGCCAGGCCACGGTCGACCAGGCCCGGGCCGGCCTGCAGGAGGCCCGGGACAACCTGGCCAAGACGCGCATCATCGCCCCGATCAGCGGCCGGGTCACCCGGCTCGCGGTGGAAGAGGGTGAGGTCGCCGTAATCGGCACCTTCTCCCGGGACGTGGGCCTGCTCATGACGATCGCCGACCTGTCGGTGATCCTGGCCAAGGTGCAGGTGGACGAGACCGACGTCGTGCGGCTGTCCGAGGGGGACTCGGTCGAGATCGCGATCGACGCCTTTCCCGACACCACCTTCATCGGGCGGGTGACCAAGATCAGCAACAGCGCCCAGCTGACGTCCACCTCGACCGCGTCCGGCTCGAATGACCGGGCGGTGGATTTCGACGTCGAGGTGACGCTGCGGAATCCGCCGAAGGACATCCGCCCGGACCTCTCGTGCACCGCGCGCATCGTGACCGAGACCCGGCGCGGCGTGCTCAGCATCCCGATCATCGCGCTCACCGTGCGGGAGCACCAGAAGGTGCCCAACGAGGCGGCCCCCGAGCGGACCGACACCTCCGCCGCCGGCAGGCAGAAGAAGGACGTCGAAGGGGTGTTCGTGGTGAACGACGGCATCGCGATGTTCCGGCCGGTCAAGGTGGGCATCGCCGGCGACGAGTACTTCGAGGTGGTGGAAGGCGTGAAGGCCGGCGAGACGATCGTGGCCGGCACCTACCAGGCCATCCGGGACCTCAAGGACAGCACCCGGGTGCGCAGCTCCACCCCGGACACCACCAAGGGGAAGCCGTCATGAGCGACCGGGTCATCCACGTCGAGGAGCTGGCCCGGGAATACCTGATGGGCGCCGAGCGGGTGCAGGCGCTGCGCGGGCTGACCCTCACCATCCGGCGTAACGAGTACGTCGCCATCATGGGCCCGTCGGGGTCGGGCAAGTCCACCTTCATGAACCTGATCGGCTGCCTCGACACGCCGAGCGGCGGGAGCTACTGGCTCAACGGGCAGGAGGTCTCCCGCCTGAGCGACGACGCCCTGGCGCGAGTGCGAAACAAGGAAATCGGCTTCGTGTTCCAGACCTTCAACCTGCTGCCCCGGGCCACCGCGCTGCATAACGTGGAGCTGCCGCTGGTCTATGCCGGCACCTCGGCGCGGGAACGGCGGCAGCGGGCGGAGGAGGCGCTGGCCCGGGTGGGGCTGGAGAACCGGATGCACCACCGCCCCAACGAGCTGTCCGGTGGCCAGCGCCAGCGGGTGGCGATCGCCCGCGCGCTGGTGAACCGCCCCTCCCTGCTCCTGGCCGACGAACCGACGGGAAACCTCGACAGCACCACCAGCGAGGAGATCATGCGGGTCTTCGCCGACCTGCACCGCCAGGGGCAGACCATCGTGGTGGTGACCCACGAGCCGAGCATCGCGGCCCATGCCGAGCGGGTGGTGGTGCTGCGGGACGGCCGGCTCGACTCGGACGTCCGGAACGCCCAGGCGGCCGCCTAGGATGCCCGTCTTCGAAGCGGTCCGGATGGCGCTCCGCACCATCGCGGCGCAGAAGCTCAAGAGCTTCTTCTCGCTGATCGGGGTGCTGATCGGCGTGACGTTCCTCATCGCGGTGGTATCCATCGTGCAGGGGATGAACGTGTACATGGAAGATCAGTTCGCCAACCGGCTGATCGGCCTGAACACCTTCACCCTGCGGCGCCAGCCGGGGATCAACACCGGCAACGTGACCGAGGAGACCTGGCGCGCCTGGCAGCGCCGGCCGCGGATCTCCTACGACGACGCCGACTACGTGGCGGAGCGGTTGCACACCCCGGCCCTCATCGCCCGGTACTGCGCCGACCGCATGACCCTGAATTACAACGGCAAGGTGGCCAAGGATATCGACCTCCAGGGCACCGAGCCGTCCTACTTCGAGATCAAGAACATCGGGATCGCGAGCGGCCGGATCTTCACCCCCCAGGAAGTCCGGGTGGGGGCACCGGTGCTGGTGCTGGGCAGCGAGATCGGGGAGAAGCTGTTCGAGGGTCTCGATCCGCTGGGCAAGGAGGTCACCATCCGGGGCCTGCCCTACCGGGTGATCGGGGTGGCCGAGCGGCGCGGGACGCTGTTCGGGATCTCCCTCGACAAGTTCGCGGTAATGCCGTTCCGGGCGCCGGCACGGCGCCACATCTGTCCCCTCAACATCCTGGATGAACTCCAGATCAAGGCCCCGAATCCCGACCTGATGCTCACGGCCATGGCCGAGACCGAGGCGCTGATGCGCACCCGGCGCGGCCTCAAGCCGGCCGAAGAGAACAACTTCGACCTGCAGAACGCGTCCGGGGCGCTCGAGGGGTGGAAGAAGATCTCGACAGTACTCTTCACCGCCCTCCCGGGCCTGGTGGCGATCTCGCTGGTGGTCGGCGGGATCGTGATCCTGAACATCATGCTCATGGCGGTGGCCGAGCGCACCCGGGAGATCGGGATCCGGAAGGCGCTCGGCGCCAAGCGCCGGGACATCCTGGCGCAGTTCATCATCGAGAGCGCCACCCTCTCCACCGTCGGCGCCGCGCTCGGCATCGGCACGGGGATCGGGCTGGCCTTCCTGGTCCGCGCCCTGACCCCGCTCCCTGCCGCGGTGGCGCCCTGGTCCATCGGGCTGGCCGTGGCGCTGGGCGTCCTGGTCGGCATGGCGGCCGGCGTGTATCCGGCCAGCCGCGCCTCCAAGCTCGACCCCATCACCGCCCTCCGGGCGGAGTAGGCCACCCCATGTTGTCGCTCAGTCGCGTCTTCGAGGGCATCGGGATCGCCCTGGATTCCCTGCGGGCGAACAAGGTCCGCGCCGCCCTGACCATCCTCGGGGTCGCGATCGGCGTGATG
>JANRJZ010000094.1:0-19561 GCA_033763675.1 Gemmatimonadota bacterium | reverse complement strand
TCCAGCAACAGCGCCCGCTGCACGTGCAGGCGATTCTCGGCCTCGTCTACCACCGCCGACGTCGGGCCATCGAGCACCGCGTCGTCGATCTCCACGTTGCGCCGGACCGGGAGGCAGTGCATCACGGTGGCAGCGCCCCCGCGGGTGGACTTGAGCCGGGGGGCGGTGAGCCGCCAGTCCCGCAGCCCCTGCCGGAGCTGCGCCTCCTCCTCCGGCCGCCCGAACTGCTTCACGGCGCCCCACGACTTCACGTACACCACGTCCGCGCCGACCAGCGCCTCGTCCGGATCGTTCATGATGTGGACGAATTCCCCGCCCCGCTCCTGCGCGATCTTCCGGATGAGCGCCGTGTCATCGGGGTCGAGCTCGTAGCCCTCGGGCCGCGCGACGACGATTTCCATTCCCTGGTGCGCCGCGGCCAGGGCCGCGCTGGCCGGGACCGCGGTGGGCAGGGCCTTGGGATGCCAGGCCCACAGCAGCACGAACCGCTTGCCCCGGGGGTCGCCGAGCCGCTCCCGGAGGGTCATGGCGTCGGCCAGCTGCTGGCAGGGATGGCGCCGGGTAGACTCCATGTTGATGACCGGCTTCTCGCAGAACCGGGCGAAGTCCCGGACGATGCGGTCGTCCCGCACGCTGGCCCAGTCCCCGCCGCGGGGGAAGGAGCGCACCCCGACCACGTCGGCGTAGCGGCCCAGCACCCGGGCCGCGTCCTTGATATGCTCGACGGTGGCGCCATCCATGACGGCGCCGGCCTCGGTCTCCAGGCTCCAGCTGCTCTTCCCCGGCTCCAGCACCACGGCGTGCCCGCCGTGCAGGAACATGGCGGTCTCGAAACTGGTGCGGGTGCGCAGGCTCGGGTCCATGAAGACCATGGCCATCACCTTCCGCTCCAGCCCGCCGCTCACCTCGCCCTGCTTGATCCGCGCCGCCAGGGCGAGCAGGGCGTCCACCTGCTCCGGCGTCCAGTCCTCGACGGTGATGAAGTCACGCTTGGTCACGGAAAGATCCCCCCGAACCGCAGCCCGCTCGTCTCCGGCAGGCCCAGCGCCAGGTTCATCGCCTGGATCGCCTGTCCGCCCGCGCCCTTCACCAGGTTGTCCACCACCACCATCACCTGCGCCTCGCGCCCGTCGGCCGACTGGGCCGCATGGATCAGGGCGTAGTTGGTCCCGGTCACGTGGGTGAGTTCCGGGGGCTGGTCCACCAGCCGGACGAACGGCCGGCCGGCGTAGGCGGCCCGGAACAGCGCCTTCACGTCCACCGTGGCGCCGGCGGCACGCGCCGGCTCGAGGTCGGCATGCAGCGTGAGGTGAATGCCGCGCACGAACGGGCCCGAGTGGGTCATCAGCCTGACCCGCGCCGCGGGGGATCCGGTCCAGCCCCGCCACCGCTCCAGGATCTCGGCCTCGTGACGGTGCCCCAGGACCGAATAGGCGAAGAGGTTGTTCGCCCGCGCGGGGTGATGGGTAGTCGCCCTGGGATGCACCCCGCTGCCGCTCGAGCCGGTCACGCCGAAGAGCGCCGGCAGCAGGCCGGCCCCCACGCCGCGCAGGGGATAGAGCGCCAGCTCCGCCGCCGTGGCGAAGCACCCCGGCGCGGCGAGCGCCGTGGCGCCCGTGAGCTCGGTACCCAGCACATCCGCCAGGGCGTAGGTGAACCGCGGCACCAGCTCGGGCGCCGGGTGCTGGCCGTAGAAGCGGGCGTAGAGCTCGAGGTCGCGGACCCGGAAATCGGCGGCGAGGTCGATCACCAGCGCGGCGCTGGCCGCGAAGATCTCGCCGGCCACCTTCGAGGACTCGCCATGCTCCAGCGCCAGGAAGACGACGTCCGCGTCCCGGGCCGCCTCCGCGGGGGACAGGCCGGAGAAGCGCACGTCGGTGAGGGTCCCGAGCTGGGGGTGCACCTCGGCGACCGGCGCGCCCGCCTTGCTGCGGCTGGTGGCGATCACCGAGGCCACCTCGGGGTGCTCCAGCAGCAGCCGCAGCAGCTCGCCGCCGACGTAGCCGGCAGCGCCGATCACCGCGATCCGGAGCGCCACGGTCGCTAGACCGGCGCCAGCGTCGGCGCCGGCGCCGGTGCCGCGGCGGCGAACTTCGCGTCCAGCGCCTGCCGCACCACCGCGACCAGCGCCGGGGCGTCGCGCAGGGCGTTGTGGGCCGGGATCTGCAGCTCCGCCTTCACGTAGTCGCGGCCCACCTCGTTGTCGGTGGCCGGCCCGGTGAGCACCGTGACCGGCAGGTGGAAGAGGTCCCGCATCAGCGTCACCGAGCCCCAGCAGCCGACCGGATCCGGGGCCGCCATCACATAGGCGGCGCCGACGCCGGTCAGTTCCGGGTCCCGCAGGATGTCCTGCACCCCGTACTCGCCGAGGATGCCGTCCCCCAGCTCGGCCACGATCACGTCGGGCTTGCTGGCGGCCAGCCGGTTGAAGATCCCCTTGGCGGCCGTCACCGTGAGCCCGGCGCGCGTCGTGGCGATGCCGATGTCGTTGAACGTGAGGGCCGCAATGGCGCCGGCGTCCAGCATGCTGAGGGCGTCCCGCATGAGGGACACGCCGGTCAGCTTGGACGCCGCGACCCGGAGCCCGGACCGGGAGAGCCCGCGCACCAGTTCCGTGGCGGCCACGGTCTTGCCCGCGTTCATGCAGGTGCCGGCGATGTACACCACCGGGATCTGGCTCTCCAGGCGTTCCGCCACCGGCACCGAGTGGTCCTTGATGTGCGCCGGGTGCCCGATCCGGTCGCCCAGGGCCGGGAAGGTGAGGATGGCACCCAGCACCTCGGCCTTGAACGGGTTGCCGTTCTCGGGATTGGCGGAGGTGCACTTCCCCAGGATCCCGCCGAGGTTGAGCACCTCGACGGTGTCCCCCACCGAGACGTGGGTCGGCACCACGCCGGCATACCCGCGGAGCGCGCGGCGATGGCCCAGGGTCCCGGCCAGCACGTCGCCGGCACGGAGCGAGACCATCCGGCCGGTCAGGTCCTCGATGGTGTTGTAGCTCGACTTGTCGTGCAGGATCCGCACGGCGAGCACGTAGCCCTCCGCGGCGATGATCTCATCGCCGAGGATCACCTCCGGCGCCAGGTGCGCGTTCCGGGTGCTCGACGAGATCTTGTCGAGCCGGACACGGGTGGTCTTGACCATGCAGGCTTCCTCCAGTGGCGCGCACGGTGGCGCGCGCAGGTACTGTAGCAACGGCTACCGGCGCGCGACCCGCTCGGCCAGCAGTTCGGGAATGGCGGACACCCGGCTGAAGGCCTGGGCCTCCGCGCCGGTCCAGAGCCGGTTCTCCTCGCCGTAGGTGGCGACGCTCCGGTCCATCATCGAGAACGGGCTGCGGGTCCCGACCACCTGGAAGCGGCCCGGCGCCAGGCGGACGCGGGTGTCCCCGCTGACCCGCTGCTGGCTGCTCGCGATCAGCGCCTCGATGTCCCGCAGGGTGGGATCGAAGTAGTGCCCCTCGTGCAGCCGGTCGCCGTAGAACTTCGCCAGCTGGTCCTTCCAGAAGCCCTGCCACTTGGTCAGGACCAGCTTCTCCAGCTCGCGGTGGGCCGCGATCAGGAGCAGCGCGGCCCCGGCCTCGAACCCGATGCGCCCCTTGATGCCGAGCGCGGTCTCACCGACGTGAATGTTGCGGCCAAAGCCGTACGCCTCGCCCAGGTCCCCCAGCCGGCGGATCAGTTCCGGGCCGGCCAGCGCGGTCCCGTCCAGCGACACGGGAATCCCCTGCTCCCAGCCCAGGACGATCTCCCGCGCCGCCGGCGCGTCGGCGGGCGGATCCATCAGCTCCGCCGGCGGGCCGGCCCAGGTATCATGGGTCCAGCCGCCACCCCACGTCGTGCCCCAGAGTCCCCGGTTGATCGAATATGCTCCGGCCTTGGGTGGCACAGGGAGCTTCCGCTCCTCGAGGTAGGCAATCGCCTGCTCCCGCTGCAGCCCCAGTTCCCGGATGGGCGTGAGGATTTCCAGCTCGGGGCTGAGCACCCGGAAGGCGATATCGAACCGCACCTGGTCGTTGCCCGCGCCGGTGGAGCCATGGGCGATCGCGGTGGCCCCGACCGCGCGGGCCACCTCGATGACCGAGAGCGCCTGCTGGGTCCGCTCGGCGGCGACGGAGAGGGGATAGACCTCGCCGCGGAGGACGTTGCCCTGGATGAGGAAGCGGACGAAGCGGTCGAACACCGCCTGGCGGGCATCAACGGCGTGGTGCCGGGCGCTGCCGACGGCGGCGGCCTGGCGGGCGATGGCCTCGAGGTCCAAAGCGGTGGCGCCACCGGTGTTGACGTAGGCGGTCTGCACCTCCCAGCCCTGCGCCACGAGGTAGGGGACGCAGAACGAGGTGTCGAGGCCGCCGGAAAAGGCGAGGATGCAGCGCTTCATGCGGATAAGTATGCAGTATGCAACTTTGGTGTGCAAGGGGCCCGGTGCATTCAGGGGTCCCTGGTCGGCCCGCCACTCACCGTGATCTCCACCTGGTCGCTCATCCCACCCGCCACCGCCCGGACCCGGTGCCGCCCGGGCGTGAGCACCCAGCGGGTCGCGGCCACCGGCGCGCCATCGAGGGTCCAGCGCACCGCGGCGCCCGGCGGGACGCCCGCGGCCCGCAACGCCAGGGTGGCGTACCGGCCATCCACCCCGGGCGGGATCTCGTAATGGTCGCCCTGCTGCGGCGAGGTGATCGTCAGCCTCGCGGTGGGAACCGTCCGCGTGCCGGCTCGGGCGTGTGGTGCCGCCGCCAGCCTGGCCGCCGGGCGGCGCGGGGCCTCGGTGGCGGCCCACTCCGCGTACTCCACCGGCAGGTGCACCGTTCCGTTCTGGTGCCAGTCGCAGCGCCCCGCCGGCTCGGTACCCGGGACAAAATGTTCTTCCATCGTGGGGCACTCCGGACCCGCCGCCTGCCCTGAGACCCGGCAGATCCGGGCCCTCGCCAGCCCCGCGTCCGACGGCGTGACCAGGTTCCCGGGAGCGTACCGGTGGCTGGTCGCCAGCACGGCGCGGTGAAGGAGCGGACCGGCGCCGGTGATGCCGCTGACCCCTTCCATCGGCTGGCCGCTGAAGTTCCCGACCCAGACCGCGACGGTGAATCCACCGGTAACCGCCACCGCCCAGTTGTCGGTGAAGTGGCGACTGGTCCCGGTCTTGGCCGCCACGCGGAAGGGCCAGTCGAAGGGAGTCCTGAGCCCAAACGCCGGGATGCGCGCCTCGGCGTCCGCCAGGATATCCAGGATCAGCGCCGCGGAACGCGGCGACACCACCCGCCGGCCCGGGCCCGTCGGGGCGGCCGGATCGCCCTGCCACCAGCGCGCGGCGGTCCAGGTCCCGCCGTTGGCGAGGGCCCGGTAGCCGTTGGCCAGCTCCAGCAGGGTCACGTCCCCATTGCCCAGCGCGAGCCCGAGGCCGTAGTGCTCGGGCGAACGGGAGAGCGAGGCGAATCCCCCCGCATGCAGCCCGTGCCAGAGCGTGGCATACCCGATCCGCTCCGCCAGCGCCACCGCGGGCACGTTGTAGGAGCTGGCCAGCGCCTCGCGGGCCCGCACCGGGCCGTGGTAGGCTCGATCGTAGTTGCGCGGGTGATATGGGCCGCCGGCGGTCTGGTAGGTGGTGGCGACATCGGCGAGGACGGTGGCGGCGGTGGCTCCCCGATCGAAGGCCATCGCGTACAGGAACGGCTTGAGCGCCGAGCCGGGCTGCCGCGGGCTCACGACCATGTCCACCTGACCGGCGGTGTCGGACCAGAAGTCGGGGCTGCCGACCCACGCCAGGACCTCGCCGGAGCGGTTGTCCAGCACCACCAGCGCCGCCTGCCGGGCGCCGCGGTCGTCGAGCTCCGCGACGGTGTGGCGCACTTCATCCTCCAGCGCCGCCTGCAGCTCCACATCCAGCGACGTTCGCCAGGTCCCGGCCGCCGGGCGCCCGCTCGCTTCCCCATCCAGCAGCACCCGGCTGGTGAAGTGAGGCGCGAGGAACGGGTGGCCTCGGTCACCGGTCACGAGCGGCTCACGGAGCGCGCGGTCGACCTCATCCGCCGTGGCGTAGCCCTCCGCCGCGAGCTGGAGCAGGGCCACCCGGCGGCGCTCGGCGGCGCGCGCGGGGCTCACCAGCGGATTCTGCCCCGAGGGCGCGCGCGCCAGGCCGGCGAGCAGCGCCGCCTGGCCAAGGCTCACCTGCCTCGGCCCGCTGCCGAAGTAGAGCCGGCTCGCGGCGACCACCCCGACGGCCCCCTGCCCCAGCGGCACCCGATTGAGGTACTGCTCCAGGATCGCTTCCTTGGAGAGATGGGCCTCCAGCCGAAGGGCCCAGAGGGCCTGCACCAGCTTGTCCCCCGGGCCGTGCCCGATGGGCCGGAGCAGGCGGGCGAGCTGCATGGTGAGGGTGGACGCGCCGGAGACCACCCGGCCGCGCCGGAGGTTGTCCCGGAGCGCCCCACCCACCGCTCGCGGGTCAATGCCGTGATGGCTGAGGAAGCGGCGGTCCTCGACCGCGATGAAGGCCCGGGGCAGGTCGGGGTCCATGTCGGCGAGCCTGGCCCAGCGATTGAGCGACCCGTCCCCCGCCCGGGTGGAGCGGAGGGTGAGGCCGTGCCGATCGGTGATGGTGAGGCTCTGCTGCGCCGCCGGGGTGATGAGGGCCTGGGGCAGCGGGGCCGCCACCCAGCCGGCCACGCCAAGGATCCCCACGACACCGACCCCCGCAGCCCACCGCAGCGGGCGGGGCACCCGCCCCGGCGTGGCAGAGGTGGCACTCACCGATCGGCGCCCGGCACCACGACGGTGAAGCTGCCGCCGTCGCTCCGGCCGTACACCGCCGGGTTGTACATCTCCTCGGCATGCGCCGGGGGCCGCACGAAGGTGCCCGGCGTCGTGGCCCGCGCGACATAGCTCAGCGTGTAGCTGCCCTTCCAGAGCACGGTGGCAGAGTACACCACCCGGTCATCCCGCAGCTCGCGGAACTCGAACGGGGACCACCACCCCGAGTCCCACCGGCCGTAGTACCACATGCCGCCGGTGTCGCCGGACTCCACCCCCTCCTGGTCCGCGTCCTCAGGGGAGAGGTAGGTCGTGGCCTGGTCCACCCCCGGGCCGGGGGTGAGGCTCGCGGTCCGAAGGCTCAGGTCCACCGCCTCGAGTCCTGCGGGCAGCGCGTCATCAATCACGATGAACTGCCGGTCCTCCGGCACGGTGACCCGCAGCCGCACCCGCACCAGTTCCCCCGCCTTCACGCTGGTGATCGGGTCGGGCTGGTCGTAGCGCTCGTACCACCGCTCCACCCGGATGCCCTGGTCCTCCGGGTTGACGGGCCGTTCCCTGGGCACCTCGTGAACGGTCAGGTAGTAATAGACGGGCGCCCCGGGACCCTGGGCCGCGAGGCTCACGCCGAGCCTGGAGCCCTGGACCAGGCCGGTGAGGGGGACGCTCGAATCCCGCATCGCGCTCCGGGAGGCAGCGGCCGTCGTGGCGGTCGTGCCGGCGAAGCTCAGGATGGTGCGGCCGCCGCCGGTCACGGCGAAGGAACGCGCCGCCCCGGCGCGCATCCGCCGATCGAACGCCACGAGCGCCGACACCACGGCGGCATAGTCCTGGGTGTTCCACCATTCGAGAGTGCCGGCGCGCCCCTGCTGCACCAGCGTCTCAACCAGCGGCCCGATGAGGGCGTTGGCGGAATCCACCGCGAGGGTGGCCTGCAGCAGCCGGCCGACCGGGCGGGCGCGGGAGGGGAAGTAGTGCACCTCCCGGTAAGCCGCCGCCGGCAGGATGGCGCGGCGACCCTCGACCTTGACCTGCTTCCACGCCGGATCCAGCAGCCCGCGGGCGGCGCGCACCGCCCGCCGGCGAACGAGGACCTCGGCCAGCCGGGCGCGATCCTCGAAGGAAAGCTGCGCCGCGTTCCGCAGCAGCTCGTTCTCCGCCGCCACGTGGGCCTTCCCCAGCCGGCTCAGGAAATCCACCGCCGCGACCTGGTCGCCGAGGCGCACCGGCAACTCATCGTACCAGCGGATCACCGGCGCCTGAACCGCCCGCGGATCATCGAGCGCGTTCCGCAGGTATCCGGCCAGCCGGGCGAGCACGCTGTCATCGACGGCCACGCCGGCGGCACGGGCATCGAGCAGCGTCAGGCCGGCGTAGGCGCTGAGCCAGGGCGTGGTCCAGCCATCGGTGCCCCAGTAGCCGATGCCGCCGTCCGGCCGCTGGCGCCGGCTCATGAGGCCCACCGCCGCCTCGATTTCCCGCTTCGGGTCGCCCTTGAGCAGCGTCGTCCTGGCCTCGGTCTGCGCCCGGTAGAGCGCGATCAGCGGCTGCGCGGTGCTGGCGAGCTGTTCGGTGCAATAGTACGGATAGACCCGGAGCTCCCAGGCCAGTCCCTTGATCACGCTGAGGGGAGAGCTTCCAAGGGAGAGGGACAGGCGCGATCGCCCCAGGTCGAGGCCCTCCGGGAGGGCGAACGAGGCGCTGGCCGTGTCGGTCAGGACCCCGGCGATGGTCCAGGCCCGGGGCCGGAACGCCGGCTTGATCGCCAGCCGCTGCTCGACCAGGTCCTGATCACCGGCGCCACTCACCCGGAACCGGAAGGCGGCGCTGTCGCCGCCGCCCACGGGATCGCCGCCGGGCTGACGGAAGTTGAAGCGCACCTCGCGGCCGCGCCCGGCCTCCAGCACGGCCGTCTTCGTCCCGTCGCCGGTGAGTTCTGCCCCGCGCGGCTCGGCCTTCACCGTCACGGTGGGGGTGCCCCCCGCGCGCTGGTTCACGACCACCCCCGCCTCGAACCGGTCTCCCTCGCGCAGGAAGCGGGGCAGCGCCGGCCGGGCGAGCAGGGGGCGGGTGACCAGCATGGGGGACTCCCCCTTGCCGTAGCGATCGCCCGCGGTCACCGCCACGGCCATCAGGCGGAAGGTGGTGAGGTTGTCAGGCAGCCTGGCCCGGGCCACGGCCGCGCCGGCGGAATCGGTCAGCACGCTGCCGAGGAAGAAGGCGGTGGTCTTGAAGCGGGAGCGGAGCAGGTCACTCTCTCCCTGGCCCCCGCCGCCGCCGGGGGCGCGCGCGCCCTTCTCCCCTTCCGGCACCTGCGGCGCCACGCTGGTCAGGTTGCTGGCCAGCCGGAGCCCCAGCCCGCGCTCGCGGTAGAGCAGGTCGAGCGGGTCCGGGGTGCGGTAACCGGTCAGGGACAGGACCCCTTCGTCCACCGCCCAGAGGGTCACCTCGCTGCGCTGCCCCCGGCCCGCGCGGTCGGTCACCTTGAGGTTCACACGGGCAGTGTCGCCGGGACGGTATTCCGCCACGGCCGGGGACAACGATACGGTCAGGCGCTTCACCTCGGGAGTCACCCGGATGTCGGTGTAGCCCACCCGGATCGTGGGCCGGCCCGGGTCGTCCAGCGGTCCGGGGCGGGCACTCCGGCCGCGGGCCACGACGATCGACACGAAGACGTTCGGGGTCCAGGCTTCGGTGACCGGGAACTTGATCGTGGTCGAGCCGCTGGTGATGTGGATGCGGCGCTGCTCGATCAGCCCCTCCCGCTCGACGGTCACCCAGGCATCGGCGTCGGTGAAGGGCGAGGCGAAGAGCACCGTGGCGGTGTCGCCCACGCTATAGCGGGACCGGTCCGGCACCACGTCCATCTTGAACTGGGTCTCGTCGTTCCAGGGGACGAAGTCGGTTCCCACCGCCCAGCGGTAGACGCTGGTGGAGACCGCGCGGTCCTGCCGGTCCCGGGCCTCGAAGGTGATGATGTAGGTGCCGCCTGCGGGCGGGGTGAAGCGGCAGCTGACCGGGTCCTTCGCGGTCTCAATGGAGCACCGGGCCACGGTGTCGGAGACCCACTCACCGTAGACCTCGCTGTAGCCGCCCCGGGTCCGGTGCACCCGGTGCCATTCCCGGCGCACGACGGTACCCTTCACCTTCACATTCTCCACCCGCCGTCCATCGGGCCGCACCGCGATCAGCGCCACGGCCTGGGGCTGCTTCGCGGTCCAGAAGTAGCTCTCCCCGAGCGGCTTGGCCCCTATATAGAAGGAAGCGGGGTGCACGATGACCGAGGCCTGGGCCCCCACCGACTGCCGGTTCACGTCGGTGACCGAGGCCTCGAGGGTGGCGCGCGAGGCACGCCCCTTGAAGGCCTCCCCCAGCGGAAAGCGGATGGCGGCCCGGCCCTGGCCGTCGAGGGTGTCGGTGCCCTGGGCCAGCACGCTGGTGGCGCTGGGCTCCTCCTCCCACCACCACCCCGTTTCGCCGAAGTAGAAGCTCTCGGTCCCGGGGATCTCCACCGCCCCGAACGAGAGCGACGTCTGCCGCGCCGACCAGGTCAGAACGGCGCGTGCCATGGGGGCACCGAAGAGGTAGCGGGCCTCCACGCGGGCGGTGGCCGAGTCTCCCGGATACCGGGGCGCGGTATCGGACGTCGCCTCCACCAGGAACTCGGGGGGGCGGTACTCCGCCACCCGGTAGCTGGTCGAGGCGATGTCCAGCCACTCACCGCCCCGGCGCTGCTGCAGACTGACGCCATAGCTGCCGAGCGGCAGGTCGGCGGGGAGGGTGTAGGTCTGGCTCGCCGTCCCGAAGGGCGAGGGGGCGACGGTCACATCGCGGAGGGTGCCCCCTTCGCGGTCCTGGAACCGCCAGCGAATGCTGTCGCTGCGGGCGGGGACGGTGAGGGCGCCGAGGTTCCCGGTCCGGACGATCGCCTTGGCGTACACCGGCTCGCCGGGGCGGTAGATCCCGCGCTCGGTGAAGACGGCGGCCGCCAGCGGGAAGCGGCCGGTGCCCCAGGCGGCGCCGACGTTGAAGCGCCAGGGGGAGAGGTCGGGGTCGTAGCTGGAAATGGCGGTGAGGGCCTTGTCGCCGGCCGCGGTGGCCACGACGTAGCCCTCGAACCCATATCGCTCGGTCGCGCCCGAATCGGCCAGGTAGGGCCCGAGGGTCGCGATGCCGTCGGCGGTGGTGCGGCCGGTGGCCCGGACCTTTCCTTCCGTATTGTAGAGCGCGACGGCAACACCGGCGCGCGGCTTGCCATCGCTCACCCCGGTGACCCAGACCACGCCGCTGGTCAGCCCGACCTTGGCATGCACCGCGAGGTCGGTCACCTGCACGATGGCGTACGGCTGGCCGCTCCGCCACTCCTCGCTCAAGGTGGGGCTGGTGACCCTGACCAGCTGCAGGATGGGCGCGCTGGGGCGGGCCATATTGTAGAGCGGCAGCTTCACGCCGAAGATGCGGACCCGGTCCCGCGGTCCCGCCACCTTCACCTTCGTGGTGGTGGCGCCGCGGAGTACCTGGGTGAGGGCGCTGTCGTCCTGGTTCCAGCGGCTGTACTGCAGCATGGCGGGGATCAGCGCCGCGGGGACGGGCGCGGTCGTGATCTCCAGGGTGTCCACGTTCACGTACTTGACCGCCAGGGTCCGGAACGGCTCCCGCTCGACCGTCATCCGGCCGTACTCGTGCTCGACCAGCGGCGCGTAGCCGGTGGTCCGGAAGCCGGAGGCGGGATTGCCGGTGAGCCGCTGGCCGAAGATGTCCCGGAGCGCGCTGTCGGCGACCACGGCATAGGCTGTATGGGGGGTGAGTTCGGTCTCGAGGTACCAGGCGTCCGACTGCTCGGAGGTGTCGGAGACGGAGAAGGCCACCCGGGGCAGCAGCGAGAGCCGGCGCTCGACCTCCGCCCCCTTCACGGGGGTCGAGAAGCTGACCCGGATACCACCGGTGGGACAGCTGTCGCCCCCGGCGCAGCGGGCATCCCGGAGCTGGAACGGGCCGTAGGTCGAGAACTTCCAGGCCACGAACGGGCGGGTGTTTTCGGGATCCACCACCGTGGGCAGGACCAGCTCGCCGGCACAGTTGAGCGGCAGCGGCTGCTCGGGAATCAGCTCCACGATCCGGCGCAGGGAGTCGGCGGTCCGGTCCCGCTCCCAGCCGCCGGCCTCACGGAACTGCCATGGCGCGTCGTCGTCGATGGAACGCTGGGCCCCGCCCCGGAGCCGGATGGTCCCCGGCTGGTGACAGCTCGCCCCGAAGCGGAGGTGGCCGAGGTCGCGGAGCGCCGCGGCCTCGAGGGGGGCGTTGTAGACCACCTCGAAGGTGGCGTCACGACCCAGGAAGCGCGGCTGCTCCTCGCCGCTCACCGGCAGCCCGGTCAGCAGGGCCGGGCCGCTCACCGTGAAGCTGTAGCTGAACGGCTCCGCCAGGCGGCTGCCGTCCATGGCCTCGAAACTGGTGCTCACGGTCACCGAGTAGCTCTTCCCCGGGGTGAGCGGCGTCGCGGGGAGGAAGCGCAGCGTCACCGGGTCGCGCCACTCCGCCCGCCCTGGCAGGGCGGGCGTGATACGCAGGATCGCCGCCGGATCCACCGAACGATCGAGCGACCCGGCCACCGGCCGGTCGAAGATCACCTGGATGGGCGCGGTGAGCGGCGCCTCGCCGGAGGGAGAAGACGAGAGCACGCTGAGCGGAGTGGAAGGCTCCGCCGCCGCGACAGCGACTGCCAGGGCGGCGAGGACACGCGGGGACCACATCGGAGGGAGCTCCTGGGGGCGAGCGGGAGAAGATCGTCGTCCCGCTGGAGACGGTCAATCCGGGAAAAAGTGACAGGCGGTGAATTGCTGCCTGGACGGTCCCCGCACCGCCAGACAGCGACCCACCACCTGCCACTCTCTCTGCCCCTGAGGCCGTCCCGCCGCCTGCCACCCGGGACGAGGCAGCGCCCCGGTCCAACTACCTATCGCGAGGGGTTCCCTGGCCACCACACCCGGGGCGACCGCGGCAGGTGGGCGCCAGCACGCCGGTGCCGGCGCGCGCGCCTGCACGCGGAAGTGCCCTGGGTTCGGGCCCAGAGTCCAACGCGGGAGCTCACCGGACCTCCGCGATCCAGCCGAAGTCCTCCAGCCGGACCGTGTGTCCGCCAGCGCCGGCCGGGAGCGGTATTTCGAGGGAATGGGCGACCGACAAGTAGAGCCGGCGCACCGAATCCTCGAACGCCGGAGAGCAGTCGCCGCGTACCGTGGCCTGCCCCGCCCCGTCCGGCGCCTTCCAGCTCAGCAGCAGGGTCGCCGCCTCGACCCGGGCGGTGGCGTCCACCGGACCGGAACTGTTCAGGGTGAGGGTGCACGCATCGCTGGCCTGGCCGTGGCTGCCGCAGAACCGGATCGTGGCCTCGCGCCGGAGGACCCCCGCGTAACCGGATGCCGTGGACTCCAGGGTACCGGTCAGGACCTCATCGCCGCCGTTCTGGCAGCCGGCGCCGGAGCTATACTGCGGCCAGTCGCTGGTGAGGCGGACGGTGTAGGAGTCGCGCAGCGGGTTCACCGGCAGGCGTGGCCGTACCGGGAGGTCGGGCCTCTCGGTCAAGGCGAGGGTGCCCTGCCCGGCCAGCGGGGCAGCCAGCAGGTGCAGCGAAGCGAGGATCGAGGTCGGGCGCGGCAGGTATCGCATCGGGTCTCCCAGCGAGTGACGCCCGCTGGTAAGACAAGTCCCGTGCCGCGCCGCGGGACCCCACGGACGGATCCGCCGCCCCGAGGGGAACGAACGATGGCGAAAGGAGTTGTGACGTGGAGCGGCGTCAGGGCGGTGCACGGGCCGGGCCCCCCGTCACCACCATTCTTGTCACCCGGCGGCACCCCACCGACGGAAATGGGGTGATTGGAGATCCCGCGTCAGGAGTAGCGCCCCGGCCTGATGCCGTACTTCCGCAGCTTGTACCGGATGATCCGCTCCGTGCTCCCCAGCAGCCTGGTGACTTCGCCGACCGAGCCCCTGACCTGCTTGAGGGCGTCGATCAGGATGTCGGCCTCGAACCGCTCCACCATGGCCTTCAGGGCGCCGCCCGAGGGGCCGGTGGCCTCCGGCACCTGGAGGCTCGGCGGAAGGTGCCGCCCGTGAATCGCGGGCCCTTCGGCCACGACCACCGAGCGTTCGATGACGTTTTCCAGCTCCCGGACGTTGCCGGGCCAGTGGTAGCGCATGAGCATGTCAATCGCCGGCGTGGTGATCCGGGTGACCTGCTTCTGGTGGGCGCGGGCGTACTTCTCGACGAAGTGATCGGCGAGGAGCAGGATGTCCGCCTTCCGGTCCCGGAGGGGGGGCAGGAACAGCGGGAAGACGTTGAGCCGGTAGTAGAGATCCTCCCGGAAGGTCCGCTCCTTGAGCGCCTGTTCCAGGTCCCGGTGGGTCGCGGCGATGATGCGCACGTCTACCGCGATGGGATCCCCCCCGCCCACCCGCTCGAACTCCCGTTCCTGGAGCACCCGGAGGAGCTTGGACTGGGTGGCAGGAGAGAGCTCCCCGATCTCGTCCAGGAAGATGGTCCCCCCGTTGGCCCGCTCGAACCGCCCTGCCTTCCGGTTGAGGGCGCCGGTGAACGCCCCGCGCTCGTGCCCGAAGAGCTCCGACTCCATGAGGGTCTCGGGGAGGGCGGCGCAGTTGACCTTGACGAACGGGCCGGCGGCGCGGGCGCTGTGATAGTGGAGCGCGTGGGCGATCAGCTCCTTCCCGGTCCCCGACTCCCCCCGGATGAGGACCGTGGTCTGGGTACCAGCCACCTGGGCCACCTGGGCCAGCACATCCCGCATTGGCCGGCTGGTGCCGATCAGGTGGGAGAAGTCATACCGCTCGCGCAGCTCCTCCTTGAGCTTCCGGTTCTCTTCCTCCAGCGGGCGCTGGGTCTTGAGCCGGAGCGCCACCAGCGCGGCCACCACGTGGAGGAAGCGCACCAGCGGTTCGGTGTCCTGGCCGGGCCGGTGCGGCAGGTCCACCGACAGGGCCCCGACCGCCCGGTGATCCACCAGGATCGGCACGCAGGCAAAGGTGATCGCCTCCTCCGGATGGATGCCGCGGCGCAGGGTCCGGTGCAGGAAGCGGGGTTCTCGCGCCACGTCCGGCACCACGATCGGTCGGCCGCTGGCGACAACCTCGCCGGTGATGCCCTCCCCGACCCGGTACCGGGCCAGCCGGGCCTCCGCCGGGAGGTCGAGGGAGGCCTCGATGTAGAGCTCCCCGGTCTCGGCGTCCAGCAGGGTGAGCGCGCCCCGGATCGCGCCTGGATGCCGGCGCAGCAGCGCCATGACGTGGCGGAAGCCATCGTGCAGGCTGGTGAAGCCGCCGAGGGCCTGGCTCACGTCGAAGAGGGTGGTCAGCTCGACCAGATCCTCGGCCGGGGGAGGCGCGAACGAAGAGAGGGCTGCGGATCCAGTCACGGGGAATCTCCCTGCTCGGAAATGCGAACGGCCCGCTCGGAGGGAGCGGGCCGCGGTGTCTGCGATGGCGCCGTGGCGCCGGCCTCGCTCCAGGTCAGCGGAACCGATTACCCCGGCAATTGACGCTGGGATGGCTGGCGGAGCGGCGGGCGGTGTCCATGGATGGAAGAATATGCAGCCCGATGACTGGCGTCAACGCGCCCCGCGGGCCGAGGCGGGCGGGCGGACCACCGGCCGGAGCCGGGAGAAGGCGAACTCGCGCCCCGTGATGATGAGCACCACCGAGGCGACGATCACCAGGCTGGCAATCAGCGCTCGGGGGGTGAGCGATTCCCCGCCGAAGGCCCAGCCCAGCGCCACCGCCACCATCGGATTCACGTACCCGGCGGTGGCGACCTTGTTGGGCGTGCTGACCTGCAGCAGCCACGCGAAGGCGGTAAAGGTGACCAGCGAGCCGAACACCACCAGGTAGAGGAACGCCAGCAGCGACTTGAGGGTCACGAGCGAGGGAGCGAAGACCCGGTGATCGCCATGCACAAGGCTGGCGAGGAGCAGCAGCACGCCGCCGGCCAGCATTTCCATCCCCGAGACCTGCGGGGCGTAGTCCGGAAGGTCGGCGGTGCGGGACAGCACGGAGGCCAGCGCCCAGGCGAAGGTCGAGCCCATGAGCAGCAGGACCCCGCTGAGCGGGGCGTGCCCGGCGCCGCCACGGGCCGGGAGCACCAGGAGCGCCACCCCGAGGAAGCCGAGGAGAATGCCGGCGAGCACCATGCCGGGTGGGCGCGCGCCGCCGGGGCGGAACCACTCCAGCAGAGCCGTCCAGACCGAGACCATGGCCACGATCAGCGCCACCAGCCCCGACGGGACCGTCTGCTCCACCCAGACGACCGCCCCGTTCCCCACGAGGAAGAACAACGCGCCCAGCAAGAAGGCCCACCCCCACTGCACCGGACGGGGGCGCGGCGCCCCGCGGAGCCGGGCCCAGACGTAGAGGGCGCTCCCCGCCAGCAGGAAGCGGCCCGCGGCCATGAAGAGCGGCGGGATGCTGTGGATCGCGAAGGCGATCGCGAGATAGGTCGAGCCCCAGATCAGGTAGATCGCCGCGAAGGCGGCAATCAGGGTGACCCGGTGGCGGCGGGCCACCACGTCAGGTGCCATGGCCGTGCTCCTCCCCGGTGGGGAGCGGCAGCGGGGCCCCTTCCTTCACCGTGGCCAGGACAATGGTACTCCGGGTGTTGCGGACGCCCTTGAGCCGGCCGAACCGTTCCTGCAGCAATCGGCTGAGGCTGGCGGTGTCGGGGACGCGCACCTTGACCAGGTAGCAGTCCTCACCGGCGACGTGGTGCACCTCGAGCACCTCGGGAGAACGGGCAAGCGCCTGGCCGATGGTCCCCAGCCCCACCCGCTCCTCGGTGCGCACCAGGATGAAGGCGGTGAGGCCCAGCCCCACGAGGTCGGGGGCGATGCGGGCGCTGTAGCCCTGGATCACGCCCTTGTGTTCCAGCTTCCGGATCCGGTCGAGGATGGCGGAGGGCGCCATGTCGAGCCGGCGGGCGATGTCGGCATTGCTGACGCGGGCATTGGCCTGGAGCTGCTCCAGGATGGCGAGATCGGTGCTGTCGAGCTGCATCGGTACCTCCCACGTACAAACAACGAATCGTCGGTACAAGTCATAATCTACCGAATAATCGTCTGACATCAACCATACTGGACGACTACTGATCGGCCTAAAGCCCCACCCGCCCCCGGCCGATACTCCGGGCAATGAGTGACGCGACCCCCTTCCCCCGACCCGGCTCCGGCCGGCTCACGACCCCCCCCCGGCGCACCGGGATGGGGTCGACCCTGGCCGCTTTGGAGTCCGCCATCCGGCGCTTCGAGGATCCGGAGGAACTGCCGGAGGCGGAGGCCGCGGTCCGCCGTCTCGCGCGGATGCTCGCGGAGAGCGGAAACCTCGACGGCCGGCCCGACCTGCGGACGGCCCCCGAGGCGGTGCTGCACGCCGGGGCCGCCAACCTCGCGGCAGCCTCCGCCGGCCTCGTGAGCCTGTTGCATCGCTCGGCCCGGGCGGCGGGCGCCGGGAGTGGCGGGGTGATCCTGGTCGTGGAAGACGACCGGCTCTTTGGCCGGACGCTCGAGGCCGCGGTGGCCGCCCAGGGCCGCCATGTGGTGCTCGCCGAGAGCGCCCGGGCCGCCCGGGAAGTGCTGCGGCACGCCAGCGTGGATCTCGTGGTGCTGGACCTGATCCTTCCCGACGACGATGGCCGGAGCCTCCTGGTCGAGTTGCGCTCCGACCCCCGCACCGCCGGCATCCCGGTCTTCGTGGTCTCCGCCAGGCTTGGTGCCCAGACCAAGGGGGAGTGCTTCGCGCTGGGAGCGGACGCCTACTTCGACAAGCCCCTCGCCCTCGACGCATTCGGTATTGCGGTGACGGCGCGGCTGGAGCGCCAGTCCACGCAGGCCGACGCCGCCCGGCGGGATTCCGTGACCGGGCTGCCCAACCGGGCGGCGTTCCTCGAGCGGGCCGCGCAGCTCCGGGACAACCAGGGCTCCGACAGCCGTGTGGCGCTCGCGGTGCTGGACCTCGATCACTTCCGCTGGCTGGAGGAGACCTGGGGCCGGCAGTTTGCGGAAGAGGTGTTGCGCCGATGCGGAAGCCGGTTGGAGATGGCACTCCGGCAGGCGGCGGTGTTCGCCCGGTGGGACGGGGCCGAGTTCATCGCCCTCTTCGTCGGTCGCACGGCGGCCGAGGCGGGCGCGTTGGTGAACCAGGCGCGGATGATGCTCCGCCGGCTGGACTTCCGGGGCGAAGGGGACACGCCGGTGACGCTGAGCTTCTCGGCCGGCGTGGTGGACCTCCCCTCGAAACTCTCGATCCAGGAGGGCCTCGCCCAGGCGGACCGGCTCCGCTACCTCGCCAAGTCCACGGGCCGGGATCGGGTCATCGCGGGCGAGCCGGTGGAGCCGGCGCCCCGGCCCCGGGTCCTGCTGGCCGATGACGATCAGGCGATGGTCAAGGTCGTGACCCGGTACCTCGAACACGAGGGCTTCGAGGTCGTCTCCTTCCCCGATGGGGCGGCCGCGCTGGCCGGGCTGCCCACGAGCGGCGCGAGCCTGGTCATCAGTGATATCCAGATGCCGCGGCTCGATGGTCTCGGCTTCCTGCGCGGGCTGCGGGAGCGTCCGGAGTTGCAGCACCTGCCGGTCATGATGGTCACCGCCCTGGGCGACGAAGCGCACGTGGTGCGCGCCTTCGAGCTGGGAGCCGACGACTACGTCACCAAGCCGGTGTCGATGCGGGAGCTGGCGGCGCGGCTGCGGCGCCTGCTGCGGCGGCCCTCGGTGTCCGGCATGCCCGTGGCGTAGCCGGGCGCCGGTAGCGCCCGGGATCGGCGCCGGTACATTGGGGGCCCATGACCGCGAGCCCCGTCACCTACCGCCGGACCCTCGGACTCTTTTCCGGCACCATGGCCGTCGTCGGCGGCATCATCGGCTCCGGCATCTTCATCAATCCCGCCATCGTGGCTCAACGGGTCGTGACCGCGCCACTTACCCTCGGGGTCTGGATCCTGGGCGGCGTGATCGCGCTGATCGGCGCGTTCTGCTTCGGGGAGCTGGGCCAGCGGAGACCCCAGGCGGGCGGGAGCTACGTCTACCTGCGGGAGGGACTCGGACCGCTGCCGGCGTTCCTCTACGCCTGGGCGCTCCTGCTGGTCATGGCCACCGGCGCCATTGCCGCGGTGGCGGTGACCTTCGCGAACTACGCCACGCCACTGCTGGGACTCCCCGCCGGGTGGAGCCGGGGGCTCGCGGCGGCGGCCATCGCGGTGCTCACCCTGGTCAACTATCTCGGCATCCGGCCGGCCTCGGTGACCACCAACATCTTCACGGTGCTCAAGCTCGCGGCCCTCGGGTTCCTGATCGCTGTCGGAGTGACGGTCGCCCTGCCGCCGGCGACCGCCGCCGAAGCGCTCATGCCGCCCGCCCATCCCGCGCTGGCGATTGCCGCGGCGCTGGTGCCGGTGCTGTTCGCGTATGGCGGCTGGCAGCAGACCAATTTCATCGCCGAAGAAATCGTGGAGCCGGAGCGGAACCTCCCCCGGGCCCTGGTGCTGGGGGTCGTGATCGTGGTCCTGGTGTATCTCCTGGCCAACGTCGCCTACCTGCGGCTGCTGGGCCCCGCGGGCCTCGCCGCGAGCGGCGCGCCGGCGGCGGAGGGGATGCGGATCGCCCTGGGGGCGACCGGGGCGGTGGTGATCAGCGCCGGCATCGCGGCCTCGACCTTCGGGTTCCTCAACCTGGTGATCATGGTGTCGCCACGAGTGTACCAGACCATGGCGGCGGACGGGCTCTTCTTTCCCGCCTTCGCCCGGCTGCACCCGCGCT
>JANRJZ010000093.1:0-5762 GCA_033763675.1 Gemmatimonadota bacterium | reverse complement strand
GGGAGTACCTCGTGCGCTTATCCATGGCTCCAACCTCTCAAACATTGGAGCCTCCGGCAATCCCGGGGCGGTTCAACTCCGACTTCGACAAGATTCGAGAGGGGTTCCAATCTCTGGTTGACTCAAAGTACACATTTGGGGTGAGGTTCAGCCGCGAGTTCTCACACGCAAATGGTGTCGAGGCGCGAATCTATGAGCGTTACAACGCGCTGGCCTACCCCGCAACCGTCAACGGACAGTGCAAGCGCGAGCAGGTGCCTTGGGTGCTAACTCAAGTGGTGGGGCACGAGCTGGCTCACCTCTACCCTCGGGCAGATGGTACGTCCCCTATGGCCGGTGAGGATGCTGCTGTAGAAGCCGAGAATGTGTTCAACAGGTCGCAGGGCAAACCCGAGCGCTGTGAGTATTGAGGCCACGATGAAGCCATCAAGAGGATATCTCGCTGCCTGCGCGCTGGCCTTCGCGACAGCCTGCAGCGACACGCGCGACAAAGCCCAACAACAGGCGTCCAACGGTGTGCTCAGCGAGCCGGACTGCCCTTCCGCTGTGTCGATCACTTCAAGCTGGCCTCAATTCGAGGCCAGGAGTGTGCCAGCAAAGTTCACCCTGCCTCCAGGCACTACCGAGATACAGGCCCCTGAGGGGCAGAATTGGCGCCTCCCAGGGGGCAGCTTCGCGTACCGCCTGGCACAGCTGGTCCCGGCATCTCAAGATACGGGGCGGACGCCCCCGTGGTGCGCGACCGAGGTGGCAGGACGGCGTGTGGCGGTCCGCTTCTTCTTTGGAGAGGCCACATTCGGCAGGCGCGGCTATCTCACGGCAGAAATCCCGATCTCCCATGATTCAGCCATGGAAATCGTCGCCTCTAGCTATGACTCGGCGGGAGTGGACACGCTCATCGCCGTGCTCCGCGCTGTGGAGGTGCGGGCGCCCTGACGTGAGACCGGCGCGATCGCGTGTCAGATCGGACGCGGCGCCGGGGCGCCCGTCGCGTGGGTTATCGGATCCGCGCCGGTGGAGGCTCCGCCAGCGGGGGCGCTGGACCCGACCGCGATCCGGATAGAGCGTCCGAGGCCGGGTCTGGACCCGCCTCGACTGTATATACGGGATCCGCGGCCGGGCCCGAGGCCCACGATGGAGCACCGTACTTCGATTGTCAAAGAGCGCCTGCCGGCTGACACGGGCCGCGTAGCTCGACTATAGCACCACTCGGAGGCGTGGCCCGCTCGCGCGGGCGACCCTCGACACCCCATCATTGGAGACTCGAGCGGACCCTCGGCCAGGGGAGAGCCTGTACGATGGGAAGCGAGCCCGAAGGCTCCTTCAAGGGAGTCATGGCTCCTCCGTCCCGGCCGGCCAGCCGTCTTTCAGGACTGCTCAGGCGGTGGCCGTCTCCCGCGTCGGCCGCTCACGCCAGACCGGCGGCTCGGCGGTGAACGTCCGCCTGACCTTTCCCCCGGCTTAGGGCCAGTCAGGATCGGAAGATCGGGTTTGAGGGCGGACCTCCCCGAAGTAGGACCACTAGGACGCGCAGGTCGGCAAGCGGTTCGGGCCGGGGATGTAGTGCCCACCGTGAAGCGCGGCGGCCGGACCCTGATGCCGGTGGGGCAGGGTGGCAGTCCATGGTGAGACCTGATAGGATTCCCGGGCCCCCCACTGTGAGTTGTTCATGACCGAACTGGTGTTCCTGGTGGAAGACGCCCCCGAAGGTGGTTTCACCGCCCGGGCCCTCGGTGCTTCCATTGTCACCGAGGCAGACGACCTTCCAGGCCTGCGCGAAGCGGTCCGGGCAGCGGTGCGGTGTCATTTCGACCCCCCCACGATGCCCACCGTGTTGCGCCTCCACCTGGTCCGGGATGAGGTGATCGCCGCGTGAAGCTGCCGCGGGATCTCTCAGGCCAGGAGTTGGCCCGGGCGCTCGCCGTCTACGGCTACGTCATCACGCGGCAGGCTGGGAGTCACATGCGCCTCACGACCCAGCTACAGGGCGAGCACCACCTCACGATTCCCGACCACGCGAGCCTTCGCGTCGGGACGCTCGCAGCTATTCTCACCGAAGTGGCGCTCCACTTTCAGACTGATCGATCCGCTGTCGCCGACAAGCTCTTTAGCTGAACCGGATGAAGCATTGGGTGGGCCGGTATACCACGCAGCGCCTGCCGGAGCTCCCCGGTCGACGACTCCGGTGGCAGTCTCCGCGGTCTTGGCGGTGATCCCTTGGGGGCAAGTAGACCCCTCGGTCGCTGCGCTCTCTCGGGATGATAGCCGGGGCTACCCTCGGCGCGCCGAACCGCCGAACCGCCGAACCGCCGAACCGCCGCACCGCCGCATCGCCGAGCCGCCTATATTACTCCCACCCATACCCGCCCTCAGCCAATGCTCGATACCAGCCCAGAAGCCGCCGAGATCCAGCTCCGCGCCATCCAGCGCCGCTCCCCCGCCGAACGCGTGGAGCTGGCGGTGGAAATGAGCCTCACCGCCCGCGAGCTGCTCCGTGCCCGGCTCCGGGCCGAGCATCCCGGGCACTCCGAGGCCCAGCTCGACCGGGAACTGCTGCAGCTACTCTACCCTGGGACGGAATTCCCTCCCGCATCAGAATGACCGCGGCCGACCTCTTCAGCCGGATCGTCACCCTGCTCGATGGCGTCGGGATTCCCTACATGCTCACCGGCTCCTTCGCCGGCGCGTATCATGGCCGGTCCCGCGCCACACAGGACATTGATTTCGTGATCGCGCCGACGGCGGCGCAGGTGCACGCCCTCATCGCCCAACTGCCCCCCACCGAGTATTACGCTGACACCGACGCCGCGCTGGACGCCCTGCGCCACGAGTCACTGTTCAACGTGGTCGACCTGGAAACCGGCTGGAAGATGGACTTCATCTGCCGCAAGTCGCGGCCCTTCAGCAGCGCCGAGTTCGAGCGCCGGACCCGCGTCGAACTGCTGGGCATTGCGCTCCACATCGCGACCGCGGAAGACCTGCTCCTCGCCAAGCTGGAATGGGCCAAGCTGGGGGGATCCCTGCGGCAGGTCGAGGATGCCGCCGGGCTCCTGCAGGTGGCGGGAGACGCGCTGGACCTCTCCTACATAGAGCGGTGGGTGGGCGAACTGGGCATCGGGGACCAATGGCGCCAGGCCCTGCGCGCTGCGGGTCGAGAACGCTCGGAGTAGGGCGGGGGATCGCCTCGTCGCGCTGCGCGCCCCTCGCGACGACAACCGCGGCTACCTTTCGCGCGGTCCGTCGGTCCGTCGGTCCGTCGGTCCGTCGGTCCGTCGGTCCGTCGGTCCGTCGGTCCGTCGCCCTCAAATCTCCCGAAACAACTCCCCCAGCTCCAGCCGGAACTCCGTCGCCGCCCCCGCCGGCCGCCACACCAGCGCCTCCCGCTCGATGCGGGGGAAGACGTCGTCCGGCCCCCAGCACTCCACGTACCGCTCCTCCGGCTCCACCACCCAGTAGAGCGGCACCGCGTGCTCCTGGTACAGCCGCCGCTTGGTGAATCGGTCCGCCCGGAGCGACGAGGGCGACAGCACCTCTCCCACCAGCAGCACGGTGCGGAGCGCCTGCCACTCCAGCCGTCGCGCCTCCAGCAGCGGCACCACAAACAGGTCGGGCGAGACCAGCACGTCCCGCCGGCCCCAGGAAAGATCGGACCGCGAGCCGTACGCGTGGCCGACCGGATGGGCGCGGAGATACGCGCGGACGGTCTCGAGGAGTCGGGCGCCCACCTCCTCATGCCACGGCCGGGGCGAGGGGCTCACCAGCAGCTCCCCGTGCACCAGCTCGTAGATGTTCCCGTCCTCCGGGAACGCCCTGACCATCTCCGCCGTGTAATAGATAGGCGCGACCATGCCCATAAGCTGTCGTCCTCGGCCGAGGGTTGGCAAGACATCCCCTACGATGCCCGGACCCCCTGGCCCTGATGGTACCAGATCACGGCGGGGCGGACCCGAATCGCGCCCTCCTCGCGATGACAGCAGGGCCTACCTTCCGCGCGGTCCGTCGTCCCGTCGTCCCGTCGTCCCGTCGGTCCCCCGTCCTACCCCTCCTCCCCCAGCGCCTCCAGATCTGCCAGGTCCCGCTTCCGTCCCGAGGCCCGTTTGTTCCGGATCAGGCAGCTCCGGCCGATCACCGTCACCGGCAGTTCGCTGATCGGCACCGTGATCCGACCATCCCAGCACTCGTCGAACGTCACCCCGGAGATGCTGGTGAGAATGTCGATGCGCGCGGGAGGAACGCCGATCTGGAAGACCAGGTCGGCCGATGTCAGTTCCGGCTCTGTGAGATCGTGAAGTGGCGCGCCGAAGTGGCGCAGCGCGGCATAGACGCGGTGTGCATTCGCGGCGCTCGGGCGGACCCAGATGTCGAGGTCGCCAGTCGCCCGCGGGCGGCCGTGCGCCGCCAGGGCGTGCGCCCCGACGATCAGGTACTCAGCGCCGGCCGCGTGTAACGCGGCCAACATCTCGACGAAGTCGGGGTTCATCGGTGAGCCCGCCGTGGAAAGCCCAAGCCTGAAGGGTCAGGGGCCAGACCATGGCCAGCCTGGCTGCCGGGGTCATTGCGTCGAGCGCCGAAAAGTCCTCCGGATCCTGGAGGCGGCGCTTCTGCACCGGGTAGAGGGAGCGGTCGGCCATGGCATCAATTCTAGCCAACGACGGAGTCCACCGCACCCTTGGAGGGGAGCCTGCTACGTACACCGCCCCGCAGCATCGGCCCGTCGTCCCGTCGGCCCGTCGGTCCGTCCCCGGAACTCCACGAGTAGCGCCCCCAGCGGCTCCTCCACCGCCGCGCCCCCGTCGGCCCCACCCCGGCTCCCCACGCGCGACACCCCGGGCCCCTCGACCCCGCCGGGGCACCACTCGGCCCCAGACACGTCCCGCTCGCCGGCACTCCCCCGCGCCTCGCCACCAACCCAGTCCGCCTGGTCCCCCGTCCGCCCTCCCGTTAGCCCCGTCCGGCTGGCATGCTCCTCGCGTACTTCCCCCAAAACCGCTCGTTTTTGCCCTGAAGTGTCCACTCCGGGAGACAAGAGACCGGGAGGAACCGACGCATGGACGCCGATACCCGCCGCCGCATCGAGATGGGGCAGCGAATACTCCACTTTTCCCGCCAGCATCCGGCCGACGACCCGGGGCACCAGGCGGTGGTGGACCGGCTGGCGGACCGGCTGGAGCAGGCCCGGCTCTCCCAGGCGCGGGAGGTGTCGGGTCACAAGCACGAAGCGGGCGCCATCGCCCATCGGGACGCGGAGCGCGCCTCGATTCAGCTCGACCTCGTCCTCCTCGCCAGCCTCTGCCGTATGGCCCATCGCGACGGGCGCGAGGGGGTGGACCTGATCCGCCTGCCGCAGCCCAAGGACAACCTGATCGCCTTCCATACCCTCGCGCGGAACGTGGAAGGGCAGGGAAAGGCGCACCGCGACACATTACGGGAGTATGGCCCGATCGACGGGCTCCTGGCCCGCCTGGCCGCCTCCCTGGGGGAGTTCGAATCGGCGGAGGAACTGAAGAACAGCAGCTTCCTCAACCACGTGGGGGCCTAGAGCGGGCTGCGGGGGCTGGGCATGGAGATCGTCCAGCTCGCCCGGCACCTCGATTGCCTCAACCGCCACCGGTTCCAGGGACGCACCGAACTGCTCGCCGCCTGGAAGAGCGCGCGCAACGTGGCCTGGCGGGGGCGGGGGACCGACGGACCGGCGGACGAGGCATCCGTGGCCTAGCGCGGGGCCGCTGTCATTGCGAGGCCCCGGAGGGGCCGAAGCAATC
>JANRJZ010000092.1:0-4772 GCA_033763675.1 Gemmatimonadota bacterium | reverse complement strand
GGCCCCTATCCCATTCCCGGCAATGCCCCGATCGAGGGAGGGAAGAACAGCTCCGGCGACCGCCACGTCCTGGTGGTTGACCGGGACAACTGGATGCTCTACGAACTGTTCGCGGCCTCCAAGAAGGGCAGCGGCTGGAAGGCGGGGTCCGGCGCGGTGTTCGACCTCTCGAGCAACGTCCTGCGGCCGGCAGGATGGACCAGCGCCGATGCCGCGGGGCTTCCCATCTTCCCCGGCCTGGTGCGATACGACGAAGTGGTGGAGCTGGGGGAGATCCGCCACGCCCTCCGGTTCACCGCGAGCCGGACGCGCCGGGCCTACGTGCCGCCGGCGCGGCACTACGCCAGCGACCTGACCGACCCCGACCTGCCGCCCATGGGCATGCGGGTGCGACTCAAGGCCGGGTTCGATCAGGCCGGCTACCCCCCGCAGGCCCAGGTGATCCTGACGGGGCTCAAGACCTATGGGATGATCCTGGCGGACAACGGGAGCGACTGGTACCTGTCGGGCGCCCCCGATGCCCGCTGGGACGACGACCAGCTCAACGCCCTCAAGCAGCTCCGGGGCGCCGACTTCGAAGTGGTCCAGATGGGCCCGGTCACGACCGACTGACGGCGCTCTCGCTCGTCAGTCGTCGCACTGGCCCCGGCTGGCAAAGGTGCAGGACGGCGGGTGGTGGTGCTGACTGCAGGTGGACTGGCGGAAGTCGGCGCTGACGTGGCACTCGGCACACCGTCCACCGGCCCCTTCGTGCGTGACGCTGAACATCGTGTGGTACTGGGAGGGGAGCCGGACGCCCAGGTCCCAGGCCACCGTATTGCTCGATCCCGAATGACAGGTCCGGCAGCTCTCCGGCCAGGCCAGCAGCTCATGGTCGGGGCTGGTGGTGGTGCGGAAGTCGGTCAGGTGGCACGCCTCACAGGCAGCCGGCTTGCCGCCGAAGACGCCATCGTCATGACAGAGGTCGCAGGCGACCGTCTTGTGGGCCCCCGTGAGGGGGAAACCGGAGCGGCTGTGGTCGAACGACGAGGTCCACGAGCGGGTGCCGTGGCAGGCCGCGCAGTCGGTCGTGAAGTTGGCGGCGGCGTGGGGCGGGGCAACTGTCGCGGCGTACTCCTCCTGGTGGCAGTTCACGCAGGAGGCCTGGGTGCCCGCGTACTGGTTCCCTGCATGGCACTCCGCGCACGCAACGGTCCGGTGCGCGCCGGAAAGGGGGAAGCCTCCCTGGTCGTGGTTGAACCGTGCGGTGGCCCACAGGGTAGCGGCATGACAGCGCTCGCAGTCCCGCGCGAACCCGGCGGCGACGTGGTCGGGATCCCGTGCCGCGGTGAACTGACCCGCATGACAGCCCTGGCACTCCACCGGCCGCCCGACAAACTGCAGCAGGCCCTGTTGCGCCCGCGGGTGGCAGCTCTCGCAGTCGGTGGCGCGGTGCGCCCCCTCGAGTGTGAACCGCGAGGCCTGGTGCCGTTGCAGCATTCGGCCCCGGTCGAGAAAGGACCGCTCGGTATGGCAGGCCGCGCAGTCGGCGCCCAGCTCACCACGGTGCGGGTCCTGGTGGCAGGCAGCGCAGGTCCCGGGGGTTTCGGCAAAGGTCAGGTTCTGGTGACAGCTCATGCAGCTCGCCGCCGCGTGCGCCCCGCCCAGCGTATAGCCGAATATCCCATGGTCGAAGGCGGGACGGATCCGAGCCGGCGTCCAGCCATCCTCCCGGTGACAGTCGAGGCAACCGAGCGAGAGCGCCCCGTGGGGGGAGGCGGTCGCTTGCTGCGCGGCCGCCGGTGCGACCGGGAGGCCGGAGAGGAGCACCAGCCCCAGCCGGAGGATCCGGCCACGCCGTCGGCCGCCACCCGCCTGGATGACGGCCAGGCTGAACGGTCTGGTCAGGGAGTGCGGGAGCATGGACCGACGCAGGAGTGCAAGAACCGGGCGCTAGCCCGATTCGTTGCATGCCGAGCCAAGATGGTGTCCTGAAAGGACCTGGCGACTGTCCGCGAGCCTGGCCACGGCCCGCGACGCGACGGCCCGTGGCAGCTGTCACGAAACGTTCTGGAAAGATGAATGGCGAGGATCGCGGGGGACGGCGTGGGTGAGATTCGAACTCACGGAACCCTTGCGGGTTCGGCGGTTTTCAAGACCGCTGCCTTAAACCACTCGGCCACCACGCCCGGCACGCGGGAGGAAAGGTGATCGTCCCCCGCGGAGGAAGGCAAGCACCGTGCTACTTGAGGTTGGCCTCGACCGCCCGGGCCACGGAATCGGCCCGGGTGGCGGTGACGGAGTCGCCGGCGGCGCGGAAGCTGGCCGCGGTGGTTCCGTAGATCACGCTGTAGAGCGAGAGGATGGACTGTGACGGCCGGTCCACCCAGCCGCGGGGGCGGAGGCGGGCGGCGGCGCCGAAATTGTAGGTGCCGAACAGCAGCGCGCGGGTCCGGTCCAGGTTGACGTACCCCAGGCCCCGATTGATCGCGATCGGCCCTCCCGGCTCCAGCGGCCGGGTATTGAGCTTCCGCGCCAGCCCTTCGGTGCCGAGGTAGGGCGTCAGGTTGAGCAGCTGGTCCGCAAAGGTCCCCGAACTCCAGGCAAAGTAGATCGGCCGCTTGCCGATGTTATCGCGGATCAGGAACACCGCGATAATGTCGGAGAGCATGAGGGTGTCCCGCCCGAATGCTACCTGGATGTCGCCGAACCTGACCCCGGAGTTGGGCGGCAACAGCTGGGCCTCGGGGAGCTCGTTCAGCTCGCGGGGGGAGAGGGCCAGGACCGGCTCCGTGGGCTTGGGACCGGTCCAGTCCTTCCAGATCGGCGCGGCCTTCGACGGATCGAAGGTGGGGGTCTCCCGCCGGCGGAGCTGCTGCAGGTGCCACCGGGTGTTCATCAGCGACAGGTTGGCGATCGTCACGTCCGGCCGGATCCCCTCCACCTCCTGCGCGTACCAGAGGGGAAAGGTGTCGTTGTCCCCCGCGGTGACCAGGATGCCGTACGGCTCCACCGACTCGAGCATGTCGCGGGCGAAGTCGCGGGCCAGGGTCTCGTGAGCCCGGCTCGCGGTCACCCGGTTGCCGAAGACCGGAATCAGCGCCAGCAGCAGGATGGGTGTCGCCATGAGATAGGCCGTGCGCTGGCCGGCTCGGCCGCGCAGCATATCGGCCACCGACTGCATGAGCGCGCCCATCCCCACCGCCACCCAGAGGCCCAGGGCGCCGAAGGACACCACGAAGAAGTAATCCCGCTCGCGCACCTCCCGGAGCACCTGTCCCTTCTCGGGGGGCACCGGGTAGGAGAACCCGTACTTGAAGTTCAGGTAGAACACCAGCGCCAGTGTCAGGGTGACGATCAGGGTGGTGGATGCCCAGAAGGCGCGCCGATCCCGCTGCCAGAGGGCCGCGGCCCCGGTGAGGCCGAGCAGCGTGAAGAGCGCCATGGCGGCACGACTGCCCACGTTGCCCCAGTCCCGGGCAAACTGCCAGCCGAGGTACTGGATGTAGTTCCCGACCTGCGAGACGAAGTCGGCCTGCCGGAAGGTCACCGAGGGCTTGCCGTACTGCGCCCGGTTGAGCACCTCGAGCAGGGCGGTCCAGGTGACCGGCTCCCCCTCGTTGATCGGCGGGAACTGCGCCGCCCGGATGGGAAGGAACAGGTAATTGAGCGAGATGCCGACCACGGCGCTCAGCACCGCCAGGTAGAGCATCGGGCGCCGGAACTCGCCGGAGTCCCGCCAGACCGTATAGGCCGTGAGCAATACCAGGAGCAGGCCGATCACGAAGCGATCGGTGTCGGGGCCGTCCACCAGCGCCGTCCACTTGCCGCTCACCGCCAGGCCCACCATCACGCCCAGCCAGAGCGCCCACGGCTTGAGCAGGAGGCCGGGCTCGGTGAAGAGGACGTAGATGGCCACGGCGGGCGCCGCGAGCACGCCCATCATGTGGTTGGTGGAGGAGAGCGTCAGGATGTAGCCGATGAGCACCAGCCACCGGTCCCGGTGCTGCCCCGGGACATCATCCGCCCAGTGCACCCCGAGCCAGAGCACCATCGAGGTGGAAAGCATCGAGACGGTGTACACCTTCTCGTTCACCGTGGACTGGTTCCAGACCGTCCAGGTGAGCGCGCCGACCAGGATGCCCGCGAAGGCCGCGGCCAGCCGCGCCCAGCGCAGCGGGATCACGTCCCGCATCCAGCGGTCCGCCACCAGGAAGAGCAGGGCGGCGCTGGCGGCGCTGGTGAAGGCGGCGAAGAGGTTGATCCGCACCGCGTAGAGGTCCGCGATCGGCAGCGCCCCCCAGACGTGCGCCAGCACGGTGAAGAGCGGATTCCCCGGCGGGTGGGGGATGCCCAGCACGTAGGCGGCGGCGATGTACTCGGACGTGTCCCAGAACGCGGTGGTCGGCGCGAGGGTCGCGAGGTACACGAGGAAGACGACGATACCGGTGACGGCGGCCCAGAGGTACGGCGGTGGGTCGCGGCGGTCGGTGGCGATGGCGGTCATGTCGTTAGTGTCGGAATTGGCGCTTGCCGGTGATGACCATGGCGATCTGATGCTTGTCCGCGGCGGCGATCACCTCGGCGTCCCGAACCGACCCGCCCGGCTGGATGATCGCGGTGATGCCGGCCGCCGCGGCTTCTTCGACCCCGTCGGCGAAGGGGAAAAAGGCGTCGGAGGCGAGCACGCTGCCCCTGGGGTCGTGGCCCTGCTGCCGGGCCTTGTGCACGGCGAGGAACGAGCTGTCCACCCGGCTCATCTGGCCGGCGCCGATCCCGATCGTCATCTCGTC
>JANRJZ010000091.1:0-1825 GCA_033763675.1 Gemmatimonadota bacterium | reverse complement strand
CTCGCCCGGGATGTAGGCGATGATCTCGAATCCGTTCGTCAGCCGCACCTTGGCCACCTTCCGCAGGGCCGAGTTCGGCTTCTTCGGGGTGGTGGTGTAGACGCGGGTGCACACCCCGCGGCGGAACGGGTTCTGCTTGAGCGCCGGCGACTTGTCCTTGTAGACAGGCGCCTTGCGCGGCTTCCGGACGAGCTGATTAATGGTCGGCATACGCCTGCGGTTTGGGCCGTGGGACCTTCCCCCGGCCTAGTCCGGGAGAGAACGGCAAAGGTAGCCGGGGGAAGGATTTGGGTCAAGGCGCGGCGACCGCCGCCCGCTTACACGGCCGACGCCGTGCCCACCCACACGGGGCCCGGGGTCCCGAGACTGACCATGCCGCCGATGATCTCCCCCGGGCGAAGGGCCCGCACACTCCGCGGATAGTCCCCGCCGGGCGCCTCGGCGACCCGGAACCGGAAGGTCGCCGGGACCTGGACCGTGGACCGGAACTCGTAAAGCCAGAGGAACCCCTCCCCGCCCTGCTGCTGCTCCTCCCGCGCCACCCGCGCCTCGATCCCCGCGACGGCCGGCACCGGGTTCCACGGCCCCCACCCGCTGGCGAGGGGGGGAAGCCGCTCGCCGGGAGACAACGGTATGCTGTTGGTCGCGGCACCCCCCTGCCGCCAGCCGAGCGCGGCGGCCAGCCGGGCCAGGAACGCCCCCGAGCGCCTGAGCCCGCCCCCAGCCGTGGCGGGTGACCCGACGCCAAGCCGGAGTATCCGGCGGCGCAGGTCCTCCAGCTCCGCCACGGGGACACCGGTCGCCGCCGAGACGTCACTGACCGACCGCCCCTCCAGCATCAGCGAGGCAGCATCAGTGAGCCGGTCAAGGTGGGAGCGCTGGTCCATTGTCCCCATGGGCGGCGATGCTAAGGGCCGGCTGTCAGGCCGCCGTCAGCCGACGGTCACCCTGCCCCGCTGGCGGTCTCTCGCCGGAGTGGCTATTTCTGGCCAGGGCCCGGTGGTCTGCCGGGCGGTGAATCCCCCGCCGGAGGCGGCATGCGCTGGAATCGCGGGCAACGGAGCCAGAATCTCGAGGACATGCGGGGTGCCACCGGTGGCCGATTTCCCGGCGGCGGCGGAGCCAAGCTCGGACTCGGTGGCATGGTGGTCCTCCTCGTGCTGAGCCTGGTTTTCAAGCAGGACTTCTTCCAGCTGGTCGGCGGGGCGGGTGGCGGGACTCAGGCCGGCGCGCCAGGCCAGGTCGAGCCTGGACCGGTACAGTCCACCCCGGAAGAAGAGGACATGGTGGACTTCGTCTCCGCCGTCCTGGACAGCACCCAGCGGTTCTGGGCCGGGGCGCTTCCCCGGGAGGGGGCCACCTACCGTGACGCGCGACTGTTCCTCTTCCGGGACGCGGTGCAGTCGGCCTGCGGGTTCGCCGAGGCGGCCTCCGGCCCGTTCTATTGCCCGGGGGATGAAAAGGTCTACATCGACCTGGGTTTCTACGAGGAGCTGAAGCGGCGCTTCGGGGCACCCGGGGACTTTGCCCAGGCCTACGTCCTGGCCCATGAAATCGGGCATCATGTCCAGAACGTGCTGGGGATCGAGCGCCAGCTGCGGCAGGCACAGCAGCGGCGCCCGGCCGACGCCAACGACCTGAGCGTCCGGATGGAACTGCAGGCGGACTGCCTGGCCGGGGTCTGGGCGGGGGCTTACGGCGCGCAGGGAGGACTGGAGCAGGGGGACTTCGAGGAAGGCATGCGGGCCGCCGCGTCCGTGGGCGATGACCGGATCCAGACAATGACCCAGGGCCGGGTGAACCCGGAGGGGTTCACCCACGGCTC
>JANRJZ010000090.1:0-5810 GCA_033763675.1 Gemmatimonadota bacterium | reverse complement strand
TGAGTGCCCGCACCACCCGCCGCGTCTGCTCCCGGGCCGGCAGGCGGAGGGCGGTGTGCAGCGCCACCACCACCAGGTCGAGCCCCCAGAGCGTCTCGTCATCCAGGTCGAGTGAGCCATCGGCGAGGATGTCCACCTCGGCGCCGGCGAGGAGGGTGAACCCCGGCGCCCGGGCGTTGCGCCGCTCGATGGCCTGCCGCTGCCGCCGGAAACCGGCCCGGTCGAGTCCGCCCGCCACGCGCACGGCCGGGGTGTGATCGGTGACGGCGAGATACTCGTAGCCCAGCGCGGCGGCGGCATCCGCCATCTCCCCCAGGGAACTCCGGCCATCGCTCGCGGTGGTGTGCGACTGGAGATCGCCGCGGATCTGCCCCGGCTCCAGCAGCCGCGGCAGGGTCCCCGCCACCGCGGCCGCGAGCTCGCCGCGATCCTCCCGAAGCTCCGGCGGGATGTGCGGGAGCCCGACCGCCTCGGCCACCTCGCGCTCGGTGCGCCCCGCGATCCGGCGCCCGTCGCGCCAGACGCCGTATTCGTTGAGCTTGAGACCCCGTTCCCGCGCCAGCTTCCGGACGGCGATGTTGTGCGCCTTCGAGCCGGTGAAGTAGTAGAGCCCGGCGCCATAACTCTCGGGCGCGAGCACCCGGAGGTCCACGTGCAGCCCCGACCGGAGCGTCATGGCTGCGCGGGTCGGGCCCTGGGCCAGGATCTCCTCCAGCTCCGGATAGTGCAGGAACCGCTCGATCACGGGCACGCTGGCGCGGGCGGTGACCAGCAGGTCGAGGTCGCCCACCGTGTCCTTCCGGCGCCGGAAGCTGCCGGCGATCTCCACCCGGCCAACCCCCGGCAGCTCCCGCAGCCACGCCACCAGCGACGCGCCGTACTGACTCGCGATCGGCAGCGGCATGCGGGGCCGCTCGCCCCGGTGCTGCTCCAGCGCCTGACGGAGGCGCGCCTCCGTCTTCGGCCCGAAGCCCGGAAGTTCCCGGAGCCGCCCCGCCGCCAGCGCCTCGCGGAGTCCCTTGAGATCCTGCACCGCGAGCTCCCGAAACAGCACCTGCACCCGCCTGGGACCGAGTCCCGGAAGGGCGAGCAGCGTCGGCAGCGAATGGGGAAGACGGCGGCCGGCGTCGGTAAGGGCCTCGAGCCGTCCGGTGCGGACGATCTCGACGATCTTGCCGGAGAGGTCCTCGCCCACCCCAGGCAGGTCGGGCAGGCGCTCGGGATGCTCCCGTGCCAGCGCCGCCACCGAGTGGGGGGCCCCCTCAATGGTGCGCGCCGCGCGCCGATAGGCGCGGATGCGGAAGGGATTGGCCCCTTCGATCTCCAGCAGGTCCGCCAGCTCCCGGAACAGCCGGGCAATCTCCGCGTTTTCCATCGGCCGCCGCTCTTCCCGCGTACCCGCCGCGGGTCCGCGGCCTCCGGCCTCAGGGTCCACCGTGGTGGGCGCCGAGGAAGTGGCGGAACCAGTCCCGGGCAAGACGGGTGACCTCTTCCAGCGCCCCGGGTTCCTCGAACAGGTGCGTCGCCCGCGGCACGATCACCAGCTTCTTATGGCAGGTCAGCCGCGCCAGCGCGATGTGATTGAGCCCGATCACCGGCTCGTCGTGGCCACCCACGATGAGCAGCGTCGCCGCCCGCACCCGGGCCAGCCAGGGCTCGGCCAAGTCGGGGCGCCCGCCGCGGGACACCACCGCACGCACCAGTTCCGGCCGGCGCGCCGCTGCGCACAGCGAGGCCGCCGCCCCGGTGCTGGCGCCGAAGCAGCCGATGGGGAGGCCCAGGGCCTCCGGCTGTTGCGCGGCCCAGTCGGCCGCCGCGACCAGGCGGCTCCCCAGCAGCTCGATGTCGAAGGTGTTGGCCCGCTCCCGTGACTCCCGCTCGGTGAGCAGGTCGAACAGCAGGGTGCCGAGCCCCGCTTCCTGCAGCGCCATCGCCACCGCGCGGTTCCGCGGACTCAGGCGGCTGCTGCCGCTGCCGTGGGCAAAGATGACGAGGCCCACGGCATCAGCCGGTACCTCCAGCGTGCCCGGCAGCCGGAGTCCCGCTTCGGGGATCTCCACTTCCCTGGTGAGCAGCAGGTCGGTCATCGGTCCCTCCCGGCAGGTCCAGTTTCCAATGTACGCCCCGGCCGTGAGCGGGGGCTGAGGCCCGGGTGAAAGTCCCCACCTGCATTCCCAT
Organism: Gemmatimonadota bacterium; assembly: GCA_033763675.1. Classification (GTDB taxonomy): domain Bacteria; phylum Gemmatimonadota; class Gemmatimonadetes; order Gemmatimonadales; family GWC2-71-9; genus JADJOM01. The sequence goes on along the minus strand of JANRJZ010000090.1, from coordinate 3,632 downwards.
GAAATGATCATCATGCGCCTCCCATCCCTGTGTCAGGTCATCGGTGCTACCCTGCAGGGTGCAGGGTCCCGTCCGGGACCGGGGAGGCCGCATGTCAATTCCATTCATGAATCGTGGCGACGCCGGCCAGCAGCTGTCGCAGCGGATGGGCCAATTCGCCGGGCGGGCGGACGTGATCGTTCTCGCCCTGCCCCGCGGGGGCGTCCCGGTGGCCGCGGAGATCGCGCGGGCCCTGGCGATTCCGCTCGACGTCTTCCTGGTGCGGAAGCTGGGACTTCCCGGGCAGGAGGAGCTGGCGATGGGGGCAGTCGCGAGCGGTGGGGTCCGCGCCCTGAACACCGACATCACCAGGGCGCTCGGCGTCACCGACGCGATGATAGATCAGGTCACGGCGCGTGAGGTCGAGGAACTGGCCCGCCGGGAACGGGTCTACCGCGGCGGGCGGCTGTACCCGTCCCTGCGGGGCAAGACCGTCCTTCTGGTGGATGACGGCGTGGCCACCGGCGCCACGATGCTGGTGGCGGTGCGCGCCATCCGTACCCTCGGGCCCTTCGCGATCATCGCGGCCGCGCCGGTCATGTCGAAGAGCGCGTACACCGCCCTGCTCCGGGAGGCGGATGCCTGCATCACCGTCGCCACGCCGGAGCCGTTCCATGGCGTCGGCGAGTGGTATCGCGACTTCGACCAGACCAGCGACGCCGAGGTGCTGGAGTGGCTGGGGCGGTACGGTCCGCCGGCGGAGCACCCCGACCATGCCCACAACGCCTGACCAGGCCGCGGCGCGCCTCGTTGCGGCGGCAGCCCACCCGCTGGGCGGCGGGCCGGAGGACTTCGGGCCGCTGCTCGACCTGGTGGGCGACGCCCGCATCGTCCTGCTGGGCGAGGCGTCGCACGGCACCCACGACTTCTACCGGGTCCGCGCCGAGATCACCAAGCGGCTCATCCGGGAGCGCGGCTTCTCGGCGGTGGCGGTGGAGGCCGACTGGCCCGACGCCTACCGGGTGAACCGCTACGTGCGCGGCCGCCCGGGGGACCCCGACGCCGCCGAGGCGCTGGGCGGGTTCCTCCGTTTCCCGCAGTGGATGTGGCGCAACGCCGACGTCCTCGACTTTGTCGGCTGGCTCCGCGCCTACAACGACACCCGGCCTGGCGAGGCGGAGAAGGTCGGGTTCTATGGCCTGGACCTGTACAGTCTCCACGCGTCCATGGCGGTCGTGCTCGGGTATCTCCGGGTGGTGGATCCCGAGGCCGCCGCGCGGGCCGCGGAGAGCTATGCCTGCTTCGACCGGTTCGGCGCCGATCCCCAGCGGTACGGCTATGCCACGACGATCGGCCTCGACCCTTCCTGCGAGCGGGAAGTCGTCGGCCAGCTGGTGGCGCTCCGACAGGCGGCAGGCGAGTATGCCCGCCGGGACGGCCGCCAGGCCGCGGACGACCTATTCTTTGCCGAACGGAACGCGCAGGTGGTGGCCACCGCGGAGCGGTACTATCGGACCATGTTCCGGAGCCAGCCCGCCTCCTGGAACCTGCGGGACCGCCACATGGCCGACACGCTCAAGGCGCTCGAGCGCTTCCTCGGAGCCCCGGGCGCGCCGGCGCGGATCGTGGTCTGGGCCCATAATTCCCACCAGGGGGATGCCCGCGCCACGGAGATGGGAGCACGGGGGGAGCTCACCCTGGGCCAGCTCACCCGGGAGCGCCTCGGGGAGGATGCGGCGCTGATCGGCTTCACCACCTACGATGGCACCGTAACCGCCGCCGCGGACTGGGACGCCCACGCGGAGCGGAAGCGGGTCCGTCCCGCCCTGCCCGCAAGCTATGAGGCCCTCTTTCACGCGGTGGGCGGGACCAACTTCTACCTCGACCTCCGCCGGCCCACCGACGCCATCGACGCCCTGCTGCCACCCCGGCTGGAACGCGCCATCGGGGTGATCTACCGCCCGGAGACCGAGCGCCAGAGCCACTACTTCCAGGCGTCGCTGCCGCGCCAGTTCGACGCGGTTCTGCATTACGATCACACCCGCGCGGTGGAACCGCTGGAACTCACCCCCGTCTGGGCCATCGGCGAGGCGGAGCTGCCCGAGACTTTCCCTTCGGCGCTGTAGGGCGGCGGGCCGACGGGACGACGGGACGACGGGACGACGGGACGGCAGGACGGCAGGACGGCAGGACGGAAGGACGGAAGGTACGGGCGCAGGTGAGACGATGCCGCGGGGGAGTGACGGCGGGTTCGCCGCAGCGCCCCACCGCCCAATCGCCCAATCGCCCAATCGCCCAATCGCCCAATCGCCCAATCACCCAATCGCCCAACAACTCCTGCACAAATCCCACACACATTTCCCTTGCGGTGAGTCTCAGCGGGAGAGAGACTTTCTGCGTGACCGAGTCCACACCCCACCGACCCGTACCCCGCTGGCCCACCGGACGCCCCTCCCGCTGGCCGCTCCTGCTGCTGGCCGCGAGCCTCGGGCTGGTGGTGCTGACCACCGTGGTGGCGGTGCTCGCCTCCCGGAAGCATGCCGCCACCACCGCCCAGCTCCTCCGCGATTACGCCTCCTTCGCCGCGTGGAGCTACAGCCAGCGCCTGGCGGATGAGCTGGAGGAGGGCGCGTGGGTCACCCTCAATCCCATCCAGCACAGCGAACCGCACGCCATGCGCGGCATGCCGGACGCGGCGGACCTCGTGGGCTACCGCCGGGGGAACCTGGACCGCTGCCGCTGCGCCGGCGGCGTCGAGCCGGCCACCTACTTCCGCTACCGCCTGGGCGGCGACACCCTCCAGGCCGCCGGGTCGCCGCTCCCGGACGGCCGTGACCGGGAGCTCACCGAGCAGCTCACCGCGATTGTCCGCGGCCCCGGCGCGCGGAGAAACGGTTTCGTGGCCCTGACCCCGACCGGGCTGGCCGCCTTCGGCCTGATGCCCACCGTCTGGGGCGACACCATGGTCTACGGCTTCACCGTGGACAGCGCGGGCCTGGCCGGCGCCGTGACCCGGGTGCTGCAGGAGGCGCCGCTCCTTCCCTCGGCCCTGACCCGGGGTGCCCGCAATCCGGAGCTGCTGGTCCTGGAGGTGAGCGACACCACCGGCCGCGTCCTCCATCGCGACGCCGGCTGGCCCACCGACCTCCGCGAATGGCCGTTCATCGCCGCCGAATCGCTGCCGCCCTGGCGCGGCGGCCTGGTGGCGCGGCTGAGCGTCCGGCCGGAGGCCGCCTCACAACTGCTGAGCGGCGGCTTTCCCTGGAGTCCCCTGCCGCCGCTCCTGCTGGTGGGGCTGCTCGGCGTCGGCTCGGTGGTCGTGGCGGTGCTGCAGCTCCGCCGGGACGGCCAGCTCGCCCGGCAGCGGAGCGACTTCGTCGCCGCCGCCTCCCACGAGCTGCGCACGCCCCTCGCCCAGCTCCGGCTGTTCCTCGATACCCTCCGGCTCAGGCGCTACGATACCCCGGAGGAGGAGGCCTGGCTGGTGGGGCACCTGGCCCGGGAAACCACCCGGCTGGAGCACCTGGTGGAGAACGTGCTGCTGGTGACCCGGCTGGAACGGGGCGCGCCGCACGAGGCGGTGACCGAGCGCCTGGCACTCGATCGCGAGGTGGCCGAGTCGGTGGCGGCCTTCCAGCCGCTGGCGGCGTCGC
>JANRJZ010000089.1:0-27635 GCA_033763675.1 Gemmatimonadota bacterium | reverse complement strand
GCGGCCGGAGACGTCGATCACCGCGCGCACCAGCGCCTCGTCCAGCGGCACCGTGGCGTCGGCGTAGCGCCGGATGCCGGCCCGGTCGCCGAGGGCCCGGGCGATGGCCTGCCCGAGGGCGATGCCGGTATCCTCGACGGTATGGTGGCCATCCACCTGGAGATCGCCCGCGCACTCCAGCTCGAGGTCGAGCAGGGCGTGGCGGGCCAGGGCATCGAGCATGTGGTCGAAGAAGCCGATGCCGGTCTTCACCGCGGCGCGACCGCTGCCGTCCAGATCCACGCGCACGCGGATGCGGGTCTCGTTGGTGTTGCGGGTGACTTCCGCGGTTCGTGCCATGGTGCCTCGATGTCAATATTCGGCGATGTTCGGGTGGGGCTCGTCGGCCCGGCCCCACGGGTGTGGCCAGACCCCGTCCACCCCACACCCGTGGGGCCGCGCCGCCTCACCCCGTATTCCGCATTCCCGTCTTGCCGTCTTGCCGTCTTGCCGTCTTGCCGTCTTGCCGTGCCGACGAGCTAATCCGCCTGGAGCATCCCGCCCAGCGCCGTCAGGACCGCGTCCATATCCTCGCGGGTGCCGATCGAGACCCGCAGGCACTCGGCGAGGCCGGGGGCCCCGGAGACATCCCGGATCAGGATGCCATACTCCTCCACCAGCCGCCGGAAGATGGTCCGGGCGGGGACGCGTGCCGAGCGGAACAGGATGAAATTGCCGGCGCTGGGAAAGGCCTCGATCCCGGGGAGGGCGCCGAGCAGTGGGAGGACCCGGTCCCGCTCCGCGATGATCGTCCGGGTACGAGCCTCGAATTCCGCGGCGTGATCCAGCACCACGCCGGCGGCCGCAAGGGTCACCGCGCTCACGTTGTACAGCAGCTTGGCCTTGGCGATCTCCCGCGCCACCTCCGGGTGGGTCAGGGCGTACCCGAAGCGGAGCCCGGCCATGCCCATGGCCTTGGAGAAAGTGCGCAGCACGATCACCCGGGAGGAGGTGTGCAGCAGCGGCACCGCCGTGGGGCCGCCGAACTCCTGGTAGGCCTCGTCGCACAGGATCAGGGCATCGGTCTCGGCCAGGAGGCGCTCGACGGCGTCCGCGGGAAGGGCCGAGCCGGTGGGATTGTTAGGACTGTTGAGGGCCACGACCGGGGCCTGTTCCCGGCGGGCGACGGTGATCAGTGCGCCCACGTCATAGCGGAAGCCGGCGCCGAGCGGGACCGGTACGTAGCGCCCCCCGGCCACGCCGGCGAGCAGGCGGTAGAGCGAGAAGGTCGGCGACGGGGCGACGACGGCGTCGCCCTCGCCCACCAGCGCCGTGAGCGCCGCCTGGATCACCTCGTTCGAGCCGTTGCCGACCAGCACCCCGTCCGGCGTCCACCCGTGCCGGGCCGCGAGCCGGCCGGCCAGCTCCACCGGGATGAAGGCCGGGTAGCGGTGCCACGGCGCGGCGGCGGCGCGGGCCAGCACCTCCTGCTTGAGGTGCGGCGGCAGGTCCTCGGGCGCTTCGTTCTGGTTGAGCTTGCGGGCGGTGACCGGGGCGTCGAGCGTGTACGCCGCCTGGGCGCGCACGGACGACTTGATCAGGCCCAGGGCGGGCGCGGGATCGGGCAGCATGCGGGCCGCCTACTTCCGACGGCCGAGGACGACTTCGAGCCGCTTCGAGAGCGCCTTGGCGCGGAACGGCTTGCTCAGGAAATCATCGGCCCCCAGCTCGAAGACCCGCACTTCGTTGTCCTCGTCACCCTTGGCGGTGAGGACGATGACCGGGATCTTCTGGGTGGCGGGCCGGGTCCGGAGTTCCTTGAGCACGGAGTAGCCGTCCAGGCCCGGGAGATTGAGGTCGAGGACGATGATATCCGGCGCGTGCCGATCGGTCTGGTCCAGCGCCTCGATGCCGGTGCGCGCTTCCACCACCTGGTAGCCGTCCCGGGTAAGGAGGTCCTTCATGACCTTGCGAAGCGAGTCCTCGTCGTCCACCAACAGCACCGAGATGCCCCGCAGCGCCCGGCGCACGCCGGAGACCTCGTGGGCGGCCTCTTCATCCAGCAGGTCGAAGGCGCCGGAGAGGTCCGCCTCCAGGGGGCGCCGGGCCGGGGCCTCGACCGGCGGGGCGGGCGCCACGGCGGCGATCACCGGGCTCGACGTGGGCGTCTTCCGGGGCGCGACCTCGGTCCTGGGCGCCGGGACCCCGCCCGAGATCCGCCCGCTGCCCGCCGCGCCGCCCTCCGCCATCGGCACGTCCACCACCCGCAGCAGCTCGTCGGTGCTGGTCTCGCCGGCCAGCACGTGCTTGAGGCCGCTGTCGAACAGCGAGCGCATCCCGTTGAGCCGGGCGGCCTCGGCGATCTTCTCCGCCGTGGCACCACCCCCGATCAGCCGCTCCATCTCGATGTTCATGGTGAGGACTTCCACCACGCTGAACCGCCCGCGGTAGCCCGTCATCGAGCAGTCGGGGCAGCCCACGGGGCGGTAGATCTTCGTGCCTTCCGGGATGAACCGGCGGATCCGCTCCGGGGGCGCCTGGTCCGTGGTCTCGCGGCAGGTGGTGCACAGCTTCCGCATGAGCCGCTGGGCAATGATCCCCCGCAGCGCCGAGGCCAGCTTGTAGCCTTCGATGCCCATGTCCACCAGCCGGGTGACGGCGTTGGGCGCGTCGTTGGTGTGCAGGGTGGAGAGCACCAGGTGGCCGGTGAGCGAGGCCTGGATCGCGATCTGCGCCGTCTCGCGATCGCGGATCTCACCCACCAGGACGACGTCCGGATCCTGCCGCAGGATCGAACGCAGCGCGGCCGCGAAGGTGAGGCCGGCCTTCTCGTGCACCTGCACCTGCACGATGCCCTTCCCCAGCCGGTACTCGACCGGGTCCTCCACCGTCACGATGTTCACGCCCTCGCTCTGCACCATCCGGAGCATCGAATAGAGCGTGGTCGTCTTGCCGGAGCCGGTCGGGCCGGTGACGAGGATGACCCCTTCCTTGTTGTTGAGCAGCGCCTGCATCTGCGCCCGCTCGTCCACCGACATGCCCAGCGACTCGAGGGTGAGCACCGTCGCCTTGGCATTCAGGATCCGGATCACGACCTTCTCGCCCATCGAGGCCGGAAGCGTCGAGACCCGGAGGTCCACCGGGGAGCCATTCACCGCCACCCGCGCCCGGCCGTCCTGCGGCCGCAGCCGGTCGGCGATGTCCAGCCCGGACATGATCTTGATGCGCGAGATGAGCGGCGCGCCGGCGCTGCGGGGGATGTTCATCACCTGCCGCAGCACGCCGTCGATCCGGTAGCGCACCGCCACCCCGGCTTCGCCCGGCTCGATGTGGATGTCGCTCGCCCGCGACATGATGCCGTCCGAGAGCATGAGGTCCACCAGCCGCACCACCGGACGCTGGCTCGCCTCCTCCGCGGAAGCGGCGAGGTCGGTGACGCTGTCGTTCTCGTCCAGCTGGGTGATCTCGAGGCCGCTGTCCATCCCGCCCAGCAGCGCGGTCATGACATCCGACCCGCCGCCGCGATAGACCTCGTCCACCTTCTCCCGGATCTTGAGCGGCGAGCAGAGGAACGACCGCACCTCCCGCCCCGTGGCAAAGGCGAGATCCTTCTCCGCATCGATGTCGAAGGGATTCGCGGTGGCGATCTCGAGCAGCGAGTCGGTCTGGCGCAGCGGCAGGATGCCGAAGCGCCGCACCAGCGGCTCCGGCACCGCGTCGCGCATGCTGCGGTCGAGGACCGACAGGTCCGCGACCGGCAGGCGGAACCGCGCCGCCGCCGCGCGGAGGATCTCGTCGTCGCTCACCAGCTTCCGCTGCACGACGGTCGCCCACAGCGACTGCGGCTCCTGCGCCGGCTCGGCGCGGAGCGTGGCGATCAGCTCCGCATCCAGGAGCTTCTCGATGGTCTGAACCAGCCACTCATCGGTAAACTGCATGCAAGCCCAAGCGGGAGAATCGGTTACCGATGCGGCAACCGGTCTGGAATAGTAAGCGGGACGGGTGGACCGGGGAAAGGTAGGGCCAAACCGGATCCAAGGCGTAGACCGTAAGGGCGGGGCGTGTCCCCGCCCGCCCCCGCTCCGTCTGTGCCTGGCGGCTACAGGATCTCCCACCACTCCCGGTCCACATCCACCGTGATCCCCACCTGGCCGGTCCGGAGGCTGACGCCGGTCTCCACCCGGATCAGGCGGTGGAACCATTCCACCGCGACCCCGGCGACCGGGCGCAGCTCGCCGGTGGCCCGCCAGGGCATTCCGCCCTGCGATCCTCCCGCGATCCCGGCGGCCAGGAATGGCGCAACGACGAGCCGGTTGCCGGTCGAGAAGAGCGGGCCGAGGGTGAGGGCGGGCACCGGCGCCTGCAGCCGGTACTCCAGCCATCCCAGGGCCACCCGCCGGCCCCCGAAGGCCCGGAAATCTTCCCCCGGCAGGGTACCCCAACCCCCGATCGCGAAGCTCCGGTACGGCGGGAGCCGGGCGGTGCCTCCCCCAGCCAGCAGGCGCAGGGCGGCGACACCGGCCCCGGCCTGCCCGCGCACCTCGAGCTCTGCGGTCCCCCGGGCGTATTCCCGGTCGCCGCTCCCCCCCTCGAGCCCGAGCCCGAGGCGCACCGCGCCTTCGCGATCGAGGCGCGCGCGCTCGACTGTGAGCCCCAGCCGGGCCACCCCCACGCGCCCCACGCCTAGCGGCGGGTTCTCGCGGTACCGGCCACTCGAGGGGGTGGCCCCGGTGGCGAGACTGGCGGAATGCTCGAGGCCCACTTCTCCCCGGAGCATGGCGCTCGGATTGAGCCGATGGGTGACGCCGAGCGCGAGGCGATCGAGCCGGACGTAGTCCCCGAGGTCGCGGCCCCCCTCCTGCGCCAGCAGCGACCGCACCACGCCGGAGGCGAGGGGGCGGTCCGCGATGTCCGTCACCGTGCGGCCGCCGCTCAGGGTGAGGTCGGTGGCACCCCGGCGCCAGCGGAGCTGCCCATCCGCGGTCACCCGTCCATCGGCGGTGCCGACTGCCGCCCGGGGCCGGAGCTGGAGCCCGGGTGCCAGGTCCAGCGCCAGCCCGACGCCAAGCGCCAGGCCCTGCACCCGGTTCACCCGGGCGACATCGCTGACCGAGGAGATGCCGAGCCGCGCCCGCGCCAGGCCGCTCAGCCGCTCCCCGCCCGCCAGCGCCGTGACCTCGTCCCGCAGGGCCGCGAGGTCCCGTTCCTCGACCGGTCGCGCCACGTCGCGGATCGTCTCGGCCAGCGGGGCGGGCCACGCCGCGCTGCTCTCCGCCGGCTGTCGCAGGCCGCCGATCATCGGCCCGAAGCGCACCGCACGGGGCACCTCCGCGTTGAGCGAATAGTCGCCGATCTCCCACCGGCCGCGGATGATCGACCGCGCGGGCAGGTCCAGCCAGGTGAGCCGACGGCGGATCTCGATTTCCTGTCGCCACGGCAGCCACCAGCGACCCTCGACGATCCCGTTCTCGAGCGTCACGCTCAGGTCCTCGAGCGAGGCATCGAGGTAGGACGCCGGAGTGAAGCTGAACCGGAAGCGGATGAGGTCCCCGCTGGCGGCGTCGAGGGAGAGGGTGCCGATCACCCGCGGGCGGGCGGGATCCCGCGGGCGCACCGCGACTTCGTACACCGAGCGCACCGCGTCCCGGGTGGAGATCCGGAGCGAGTCGGTGAGCCGGTACGCGTAGTGCTCCGGGCCCTCCGGCGCGAGCGGATGCAGGACGTCCCGGACCTCGTCGCCCTCGCCGATGCGGATCCGGTCGCCGAAGTTGTTGGTGACGATGCCGAGGTGATCGCGATGGTAATTGATGTCGGTGGGCAGCCAGCGGCCGTCGCGCCATCCACGCACCACCTGGCGGTGGATGTCCGGGGCCTGCCAGTAGACGTCCACCAGTAGCTCGTCCGCCTTGATGAGCCGGGGCGTGGCCTCGAGCTCGCGACCCGCCTGCCCCAGGAAGAAGACGAACCCGTGGGCGACCGTGTGGTAGCTCCGCAGGGTGGAGTCGGGCTCGGCCCGCTGCCGCGCGGCGATGCCCCGCCGCACCAGGGTCAGGGTGGTGGAATCATCCCACCCCTGCCCCGCGAGCGGAGCGGCGGCGAGGAGGGCGGCTGCCCCCGCGACCCACGCCGGGCGAGCCCGGGTCACCATTCCGCGCCGTGCGGTGATAAGTTGCAGCGGTGCATCGCGCCTTTCTCGTCGTTACCGCGCTCGGGGCCCTGACGGCCTGCGGCCGCGCCGGGGCCCCGGATCCGGAGGCGCCCGCCCCGGCCGAGATCTCCCGGACCCTCCCCGCCGACCAGCTGCTGGCGCTGGAGGTGGCCGGCGTGGCGCCGGGGGACACGAGCGTCACCTGGCCGGCGGCGCTCGAGCGCCGGATCATACTGCGGCACGGCCCCCCGGACAACACCGTCTTCGTGGAGCTCGAGTTCCCCGCGGGCACCTTCCCCGCCAACGGGACGCTCGACAGTGTCACGGTGACGGTCCAGCCCATCCCCGGCCTCTACGGCTTTCGCGTCGAGACCAGCCTGCCGCCAGCCGCCGGCGGCCGGGTGCGCTTCAAGTATCCGGTGCACTTCGGTGCCACGGCGGCGGGGCTCGCGCGCTACGGGACCCGGGCCCGGTACGAGCGCGCGCTCCTGGTGCTGGTGCAGCTCGACAGCCTGAGCTGGGGGGTGCTCCCCTCGACCCGGCCCGCCGCGGACAATCTCGAGGCGCCGCTCCGGGGCGCCGGCCGGTACCTGGTCGCCGCGCCGGCATGAACGCGCCCGGCTTCGGCTCCCTCTCCGACTTCCTCGCCCGTGCCCGTCCCGGCATGGTTCCCGTCGTGCGCCAGGTCGTGCTCGACGGTGACACGCCGGTCGCGGCCTTCGCCAAGTTGCACCGGGGGAAGTACGGCTTCCTGCTGGAGTCACTCGAGGGCGGCGAGCGCTGGGCCCGCTACACCTTCCTCTCCACCGACCCCCGCGAAGTCCTAAGCTACCATGGCCGGGAGATCCGGCGGTGGACCGCCGCCGCCGGCTGGCAGGCGCTTCCGGCCGAGGAGGCCCCGCTCGACCACCTGGCGCGCACCATGCGCCAGTACCCGCCGGTGGACGTGCCCGGGCTGCCGCGATTCACCGGCGGCGCCGTGGGCTATATCGGCTACGACGTGGTACGGACCCTCGAGCGGCTGCCCCACCCCCCGGCCGACGATCGCCAGCTCCCCGACGCCCTGCTGATGGTGGCCGACACGCTGCTGGTGCTCGACAACCTGTTCAACCGGGCCACGATCATCGCCAGCGTCGAGGTGCGGGAGGGAATGGGGAACAGCGAACTGGAAGCACTGTACCACCAGGCCATCGGGCGGATCGAGGACTGGCTCGACCGGCTCCGGGGGGACTCCGCCCTCCGCCCGCTTGCCATCGAGGGTGCACCGCCGATTCCCCCGGCCACCTGCCCCTACCCGGACGCCGCGTTCCAGGACGGGGTCCGCAGGATCCAGGAGTACATCGCCGCGGGCGACACCTTCCAGACGGTGCTTTCCCGCCGGCTCGATCTGGACGCCCCGGACCCGTTTCTCACCTATCGCTATCTCCGGGCGCTCAATCCGGCGCCGTACCTCTACTTCCTGCACTTCGACGACCTGCACGTCGTGGGCAGCTCCCCCGAGGTGCTGATCCGGGTGGAGGAGGGCGAGGTGACGGTGCGCCCCATCGCCGGCACCCGGCCCCGGGGCGCAACCCCGGCGCAGGACCAGGCGTTCCAGGCCGAGCTCGAGGCCGTTCCCAAGGAGCGGGCGGAACACCTCATGCTGGTGGACCTCGGGCGGAACGACGTGGGACGGGTGGCGGAGTTCGGCACCGTGCGGCTCACGGCCTTCCTGACGGTGGAACGGTACTCGCACGTGATGCACCTGGTGAGCGAGGTGCGCGGCCGGCTCCGGCCCGAGCTGGACGCGCTTGCCGCCCTGGGCGCCTGCTTCCCCGCGGGGACGGTGAGCGGCGCGCCCAAGGTCCGCGCCATGGAGATCATCGACGAACTCGAGCCCACCCGGCGCGGACCCTACGCCGGCGCGGTGGGCTACGTCGGGTGGGGCGCACGCACGCTCGATACCGCGATTGCGATCCGGACGGTGGTGCTCCGGGGCGGCCGCGCCTGGGTCCAGGCGGGGGCCGGGATCGTGGCCGACTCCGATCCGCTGCTGGAATGGCGGGAGACGGAGGCCAAGGCCCGCGCGGTGCTGGCGGCCTTGGGCCTGGCGGGCGCCCGAGGTCGTTAAACCGCATGGGGTTACGGCGCCGCCCGGTTAGCGCGCACCGGGGTGGGCGCTTAGATTAGGAGCCTATGCCCTTCAAGCTCGTGTCCTTTACCGGCGACCAGGACTTCGAACTCGTCCCCGACCAGACCTATATCGTCGGCCGGGCGGTGACGAGCGAAATCCCGATCTTCGATCCGACCATCAGCCGCCGCCACGCGGAGCTGCGGGTGGGGAAGGCCAGTGTGTCGCTCAAGGACCTGGGCAGCTCCAACGGGACCTTCATCAACGGCGAACGGGTCACCGACGGCACCCTCGAAGCCGGCGACTCCGTCACCTTCGGCAAGGTGGTCTTCCAGCTGAAGACCCCGGAGATGGGGAGCGCCCGGCTGGTCACCACCGGGCAGAACCTGCCCCATCCCGGCGGCACGATCGTCAAGCAGATCGCCATGAGCGGCGGGATGCCGCCCGGCATCGTGGGAGAGGCGGCCCCCACCCCCGCCGACGCCGGCCAGGGCCAGCTCAAGGTGGCGGCCGCCAGCACCGGCGAGCGGAACGCGCGGAAGCTGTCGCTGCTGCTCGAAGTCTCGCAGAAGCTTTCCGGCGAGCTCGACCTCGACAAGCTGCTGGGCCGGGTGGTGGAGACGACCTTCGACGTGATGGGCGTGGACCGGGTCTCGGTGCTGCTCAAGACCGACTCCGGCGAACTGGTGCCCCGGGTCTCCAAGAGCCGCCTGGGCGACAGCTCGGCGCAGCACGTGCCGCGCTCGATCGCGCGGAAGGCGGTGGAGGAGCGGGTCGCGATCCTGACCGACAACGCCGTGGCCGACGATCGCTTCAAGGGCGGCGCGTCCATCATGCTGCAGAGCGTGCGCAGCGCCATGTGCATCCCGCTCATGGCCGGCCCGGAGATGGTCCTCGGCATCCTCTACGTGGACAACCTCACCGCCACCAATTCCTTCAGCGACGAGGACCTCCAGTTCCTGATCGCGTTCGGCGGGCTGGCGGCCATCGCGATCAAGAACAGCCGCTTCGCGGAGCAGATCCAGCGCGAGGCCATGGTCCGGTCCAACTTCGAGCGCTACTTCGCCCCCAACGTGGCCGCCGAGATCGCGATGCAGCAGGGCGCGGTCAAGCTCGGCGGCGACAAGCGCCCGGTGACGATTCTCTTCTCCGACATCCGCGGCTTCACCACGATGTCGGAGCACATGAGCCCGGACAGCATCGCCAGCCTGCTCTCGGACTACTTCACGGAGATGGTGGACATCATCTTCGCCAACGGCGGGACGCTCGACAAGTTCATCGGCGACGCGATCATGGCGCTCTGGGGCGCGCCGATTCCCCACCTCGACGATCCCGACCGGGCGGTCCAGGCGGCGATCGCGATGCAGCGCGCCATCGCGGCGCTCAATGAAAAGTGGGTGGCGGAGGGACGCCCCAGCATCAGCGTGGGGATCGGGATCAACTACGGCGATACGTTCGCCGGCAACATCGGCAGCCACCTGCGGCTGGAGTACACCGTAATCGGCGACGCGGTCAACGTCGCCAGCCGGCTCTGCTCCAACGCCAAGGGCAGCGAGATCCTGATCAGCGACCCGCTCTACCAGGTGCTCAAGCAGAAGCCGCCGGTCGAGGCCCGCGACCCGCTCAGCGTGAAGAACCGCGCCCAGGCCGTGCCGGTCTGGCGGGTGAAGGTCTGACCCGAGCCTACGGCCGCGCCGCCGCCATCTTCCAGAACGCGATCCCCCCCGCCTGCTGCCCCACCTCCACCGACGCCACCCGCACCAGGGCGGCGAGATCCCAGATATCCACCGTGCCCGGCGCCGCACCCACCCCTTCGCTGCTCACGAACGCGTACCGGGAGTCGGGGGTGACCACCACCCCGTGGCTGATGGTGGTGGTGCTCTTCTCCTGGAGCAGGCTGGCGCCGCTCGCCAGATCGAATACCTGCACCGCGCCCCCCTGCTTGAGGGTGGCGACCAGCAGCCGCCCGTCCGGCGTCACCGCCAGGTTGTAGGGCCCCCGCCCGGTGGCGAAGCGCCGGGTGATGGCCCAGCGGGCGCGGTCCAGCTCCACGATCTGATCCGCCTTGTTGCAGGCCACGTAGATCCGCGCGCCGTCCGCGGAGGGCTGGGCCCAGGTGGGCGAGCAGCTCGGCGCCGGCATACCGCCCTGCCCGGCACCGTGCGCGGCATGGTCCATCGCCGCCGACGCCGCGGGGAGGGGGCCCTCCCTTCCGCGGGCCAGCGCGAAGCGCCGCGCCACCTCGAAGCTCCGGGCATCAAGCTCTACCAGCTGATCGTCCATCATGCAGGTGGAGTACTGCGCCAGCCCGTCCGGGGACAGCCGGCTGCCATGCGGCATGGTGCAGGTCTCGGTGCGGGCGACCTCGGTGTTGGTCGGGGTGTAGACCACCGACACTGAACTGGGCACCATCCGGCCGTGCAGGTTGAAGTTGACGATGAAGGCGTAGAGCCCATCGCCGGTCACGTCGAGCGACGCCGGGAAATTGCCGAGGAAGATCCCCGGGCCCGCCAGGGTATCCGGCCCCAGGGCGATCTTCCAGTACTTGCCGTCGGGGGAACCATGGCCCGTCGTCAGGTGGAGGTACTGGCCGTCCCGCGAGATCTGCAGCCCGTGCGGACCCTCGAGCTCGGCGGCGGACTGGCCCACCGGGATGGTGCGTTCCACTACCGCACCCCGGGGCCCGAAGCGGATCCGGTGCAGCAGGTCGGCCGACTCGGCACCGACGTAGACCCAGTAGTCGTTGGTGGGCGGCGCCGGACGCGGCACCCCCTGGGCGGCGAGGGAAGTGGCGGCCAGGGCGCAGAGGAGGGCCGCGAGGAGGGAGCGCCGGGGCCGCTTGCGGAGAGCTGGGGAGCGCATCAGGTTGCCATCGTGTCGTCGCAGGAAGCGCGGTCAATCTCACGGAGCATCATCGTGTCCAAGCTACACTCGCTCTCCGCCGCCGTCACGGTGGCCCTCGCGGCGTTCGCCGCGGCCCTCGACGCGCAGCAGCCGGCGCCCGTGCCCGTCGCCCGCCTCGTGGCGGAGCCGGCCAGCCTCACCCTCGAGGTCGGCGCCACCGACTCCTTCACGGTCAAGGCCTTCGGGGCGGATGGCCGGGAGATTGCCCAGCCCGCGCTCCGGGCCAGCGCGCCCCGGGGCGCGCTCCGGCTGAGCCGCGGCGCGGTGACGGCGGTGTCGGCCGGGGACTTCGAGATCGTGTTCAGCGCGGTGCAGGGCGTCGGCCCGGCGCCGGTGACGGTCGCGATCCCGGTGAAGGTCACCTGGCCCGCGCTCACCGGCCTCGCCCTGACCGCCGATCCCGGCCGGCTCTACACCGGCATCACGCTCGGGCTCAAGGCGCGCGGCACCCACGCGGACGGCAGCGAACGCCCCGCCGCGGCGTTGACGACCACCTGGCGGAGTTCCAATCCCTCGCTCGCCAGCGTGGACCGGCACGGCTACGTCACGGCCCACCGACCCGGCAGCGTCACCATCACCGCCGAGTCCGAAGGGGTCCGGGCCCAATGGCAGCAGACGGTGGCGCTCAACCCAGTGCGGAACCTGACGGTGGACCTGGACCAGACCAGTATCCGCACCGGCGACGTGCTGCACCTGAAGGCGACGGCGCGGCGGGCCAACGGCACCCCGGTGACCGACGTGCCGATCACCTGGAGCTACACCTACCTGCCCGATGATACGATCGCGGCTCCAGGCGCCACCGGGGTCCTGGACCGGGGACTGTTCACCGCCGAGGTACCGGGCCGCTATACCCTGCTGGCGGCGGCGGGAGGCGTCACCGCCCGGCAGGTGGTGGAGGCGCGCCCCCGCGACGCGCGCCGGCGTATCAACGTCACCGGCCGGGGCCAGATCACCCACGTCCACACCTCCGACTTCTGGCCCTGGACCGGGAAGGACGGACGGGACTATGCCCTGGTGGGCACCTGGGGCGGCGACGGCTGGGCCTACGTCATGGACATCACCGACCTGGCCCATCCGGTACGCACCGATTCGATCAAGGTGGACGCCCGGGTGATCAACGATGTCACCGTCTCCCCCGATGGCCGGTATGGCGTCCTCTCCCGCGAGGGCGCCTCCAACCGGGTGAACGGCGTCGTGATCCTGGACCTCGCGAACCCGGCCCACCCGAAGATCGCCGCGACCTTCGACCAGGAGCTGACCGGCGGCGTGCACAACATGTTCGCCACCAACGATTACCTCTTCGCGATCTCGGGCGGGGACCGCTACGTGATCGTGGACGTCCGGGACATCTACGCCCCGAAATACGCCGGCGAGTACGATCACCCCAACAGCCGCATCCACGACGTCTGGGTCCATGACGGCATCGCCTACAGCTCGGAATGGGGGACCGGCGTGGTGGTGGTGGACGTGGGCAACGGCAAGTGGGGCGGCACCATCCAGAAGCCGGTGCTGATCAATACCTTTCCCACGACCAGCGGGGCCACCCACGAGATCTACCCCTACGTCCAGAAAAACACCGGCAAGGTATACCTCTTCCTCGGGGACGAGATCATGTCGCGGGAGGGGCGGGTCTGGGAGGGCACGGCCTACATGCAGGACCTCTTCGGCGAGAAGCCGAAGCAGGGGGGCGTACCCCAGACCTCCGCGGGGTACACCCACATCATCGATTTCACCGACCCGACGCACCCCAGGAACATCGCCAAGTATCACCAGGAGGAGTTCGGCGCCCACGACATCATCGTCGAGGACGACATCATGTACCAGGCGTACTATGACGGCGGGCTGCGGGTGGTGGACGTCTCGGGGGAACTGGTGGGGAACCTTGCGGAGCAGCGCCGGGAGATTGCGGTATTCAAGCCCTTCGACCCGCAGGGCTTCACCCCCAACGCTTCGTTCGTGATGAACGCGATGCCGTGGAAGGGGCACATCCTGTTCACCGACTTCAACAGCGGCCTGTGGGCGGCGAAGCTGGAGCAGAAGCGGGGGCTGACTCCGTAGCCGGCTCGGCGGCTCGGCGGCTGGAAAAGCGCCGAGTCGCCTAACCGCCCAATCGCCCAATCGCCCAATCGCCTAACCGCCTAACCGCCTAACCGCCCAAACCGATACCCCACCCCCGCCTCCTCCAGCAGCCCCAGCACCAGCCGCACCGGCAGCCCCATCACCCCGAAAAAATCTCCCTCGATCCGCTCCACCAGCGCGGCCCCATAACCCTGGATACCGTACGCGCCCGCCTTGTCCATCGGCTCGCCGGTGGCGATGTAAGCCCGGAGCAGGTCATCATCCGCCGGCCGGAACGTGACCCGCGTAATGTCCGTGGCCTGACGGACCACCCCGCCGGATACCAGCGCGACGCTGCTGATCACCTCGTGGGTTCGCCCCTGCAGGCGGCGCAGGATCCGCAACGCGTCGTCCGCATCCGCGGGCTTCTCCAGCAGCTGGCCGTCCAGCAGCACCGTCGTGTCGGCGCCGAGGACCAGGGCCCCGGGCACGCTGAGGGCCTTCTCCCGCGCCAGCCGCTCGGCGTAGGCCACCGGCGCCTCCCCCGGCCGCCATTCTTCGGGGATGTGCGAGGGCCGGACCTCGAAGGCGATGCCGAGCATCTGCAGCAGCTCGCGCCGGCGGGGCGAACCGGAGGCGAGCATGAGCACCGGCGGCGTCATGCGGCGGGAGCGTCGCGATCGATCACCAGGGTCACCGGGCCGTCGTTGTGGATCTCCACCTGCATCATCGCCCCGAACTCGCCGGTCTCCACCTGCAGCCCACGCTGGCGCAGCTGGGCCACGAACCGCTCATACAGCGGGATCGCGACCTCGGGCCGCGCCGCGGTGATGAACGACGGCCGCCGCCCCTTCTGGACGTCGCCGTAGAGGGTGAACTGCGACACGACCAGCACCCCGCCCCCGACCTCGGCCAGCCCCAGGTTCATCTTCCCCTCGGCATCGGCGAACAACCGGAGGCCCGCCACCTTGTCGGCCATCCAGTCCACCTCGACGGTCGTGTCGCCGGGGGTGAAGCCGGCGAGCAGGCAGAAGCCGGCGCCGATGGCGCCCGCCACTCGCCCCTCGATGGTGACGCTGGCCCGGCTGACCCGCTGCAGCACGATGCGCATGCTGCGTACGGTAGCGGGGCCCGGCGGCCGGGAAAAGGGCGAGCGGGTCCGCGGTGGATCACCGCACCGGGGTATCTTGCGTCATGTGGCTGTTCCGGTCCCGCCGTCGGGCGGCGTTGATTCTCGGGGGAAGCATCGGCGCCGCGGTCCTCGGGGCGGTGCTCCTCGATCGGGCGCTGGAGGCGGCCCTGCGTGCGCCGGTGGACGCCTACCTCCGCAAGCGCACCCTGGTGCTTGCCCAGGCGGACTCGAGCCCCGGCCTGACCATCGACCTTCCCGTGCTGCGACTGAGCCTCCTCCGGCGCCGACTGGACCTGCACGACGTCCGGATCCGCTTCGATCAGGCCACCGGCGGGGAGGTACTCCACTTCGAGGCCGACGCGCCGGTCATTGTCCTCACCGGACTCGACCTGAGCGACCTGATCTGGCGCCGGAGCCTGCGGCTCTCGGGCGTGGCGATTGACGGGCCCGTGATCCGGCATCGCCAGGAGGGGCCGCCTGACAGCATCCCTGCGCGGCCCCAGGCGGAACCGGACGACACCCTGCCGATCACCATCACCTCTCCCGACTCCCTGCTCTTCCGCCTGGTGGCCGCCTGGCTGCCGGACGCGGTGCGGGGCGCCCGGATCGATCGGGTGCGGGTGACCGACGCCACCGTGCAGTCAGAGGAAGTGCGGGGGAGCGCGGTGTCGCGCGACTCCACCGCCGGCCTCGCCCTGGAGCTGCGGGGGCTGCAACTGGATACCACGAGCCACCGGGTCTTCGAACGGGGCACCCTCGCGGCGCAGCTGTTCGTGCACGCCTCCGAGCGCCCGAAGGACAGCCTCCTCCTGAGCGAAGTGGCGGTGACCGTCACCTCCGATGACACCACCTTTGACATCGGGGAGCTCCGCACCGGCCGCACCGCCGACGGCCACCAGCTCCGGGCGGTGGGTATCCGGCGATCCCACGCGCGCCAGGTGCTCACGGTGGACACCCTGACCTACGCCCCCGCCGGAAGCGACTCGGCCTTCTTCGCCGCCGCGCGCCCCCGCGCCACACGGGTGCGCCTGCTCGCGACGAGAGTGCAGGCCACCGGCCTCCGGCAGCAGAACCTCAAGCACCGGGATATCACCGCCGGCGGCGTGTGGATCGCCCGCGCGGAGCTGGACCTGCTCGCCGACCGGCGGCCCCCTCCGGGGCCTCAACGCCCCCGCCGGCTCTGGCCGGCGCGGCTCGCGGCGCTGCCATGGACGGTCGGCTCGGATTCGATCGTGCTCGGCACGGGCACCATCCGGTACGGCGAGCTGATGCCCGGTCGCCCGCACCCGGGGAGTGTGCAGTTCACCCAGGTGCACGCCCGGATCCACGGCCTCCGCAACGACAGCGCGGCCGCGGGCACGCCGGTGCGCATCCGGGCTGCCGCAAAGCTCTTCGGCCAGGGACCGCTCGCCACCGACATCGAGGTCCCGATCCGCGACGGGCCGATCCGGCTCCACGCCCGGGGCGAACTCGGCGAGCTGCCCCTCGACAGCTTCAACAGCTTCCTGCTCCCGGGCAACGGCATCGAGATCACCGGCGGAACGCTGCAGTCGGCGCAGTTCCACTTCACGATCACCGGCGGGCACGCCACGGGGGAGCTGCGGGCGGGGTATACGGGACTTGAGCTCCGCCTGGTGGACAAGGTCACCGGCAAGCAGAACTTCGGGAAGAAGCTCACCAGCATGGTGGCGGGAACGATGGTGCGGCAGGAGCGGGTTCCCGGCAAGAAGGGGAAGCTCAAGCCCGTGCCGATCGCCTACGAGCAAACGCCGGGCGACACCTTCTGGGGCCTGCTCTGGCGCGCCGTCCGCTCGGGGATGGTGAAGGCGGTCAGGAACTGACGGCGCCTCCGGAACACGTGAGGGCGGCCCGCCCCGCGCCGCCCCCGCCGTCCCGCCCTCCTACTCCACCGTCACACTCTTGGCCAGGTTCCGCGGCTGGTCCACGTTGCAGCCCCGGCGGACCGCCACGTAGTAGCTGAACAGCTGCAGCGGAATGATCGTGAGGATCGGGGTCAGCAGGTCCAGGGTCTCGGGAATCGTGAACGTCGCCGACGCCAGCCGCTTGATCTGGTCGTCGCCGTCATTCTTGATGGCGATCACCTGCCCGCCGCGGGCCCGCACCTCTTCCACATTGGAGACGATCTTGCCGTGGACCGCGTCCCGCGGCGCGATGAACACCACGGGCATGTTCTCGTCGATCAGCGCGATGGGCCCGTGCTTCATCTCCGCGGCCGGATAGCCCTCGGCGTGGATGTAGGAGATTTCCTTGAGCTTGAGCGCCCCCTCCAGCGCCACGGGGAAGTTTACCCCGCGCCCGAGGTAGAGCGCGTTGTTGCTGCGCCAGAACCGCTCGGCCAGCGCCTCGACCTCCGGCGCCCGGTCCAGGATCTCCTGGATCTGCTCGGGCAGGGCCCGGAGGCCCTGGATGATCTGCCGCCCCTGCAGGATGCTCAGGTTGCGGAGCCGGCCGAACCGGAGGGTGATGAGCGCCAGCGCGATGACCTGGCTGGTGAAGGCCTTGGTGCTGGCCACACCCACCTCGGGGCCGGCGTGGAGGTAGATGCCGCCGTCCACTTCCCGGGCGATGGTCGAGCCCACCACGTTGACGAGGCCGATGGTCCGGGCACCCCGGCGCTTGGCCTCGCGGATCGCGGCCAGGGTGTCCGCCGTCTCGCCGGACTGGGAGATGCCGATGACCAGCGTGCGGTCGTCCACCACCGGGTTCCGGTAGCGGAATTCCGAGGCGTATTCGACCTCCACCGGAATGCGGGCCAGCTCTTCCTGCATGTATTCGCCGATAAGCGCCGAATGCCAGCTGGTGCCGCAGGCGGTGATGACGATGCGGTTGATGCGCTTGATGTCGTCGTCGGTGAGGTTGAGGCCGGTGACCCGCGCCGTGCCCTCCTCCTCGAGCAGGTGGCCGCGCATCGTGTTCCGCACGGTGTCCGGCTGCTCGAAGATCTCCTTCAGCATGAAGTGGGCGTAGCCCCCCCGCTCGATCGTGGCCAGGTCCCACTCGATCTGGTTGATCGGCTTCTCGATCCGGGTGGCCGCCAGGTCCCGCACGTGGTAGCCCTTGCGGGTGAGGACGACCATCTCGCCATCGTCGAGGTACACGACCGAGCGGGTGTGAGAGAGGATCGCGGAGGCATCCGAGGCGACGAACCACTCGCCGTCGCCCACCCCCACCAGGAGCGGTGACCCCTTCCGGGCCGCCACCAGCACGTCCGGCTCATCGGCGCAGATCACCGCGATGCCGTAGGCGCCGTCCACCTCGCGCAGCGCCTCGGCCACCGCCTCCTCCAGGCTGCCCCGGTAGCAGACCCCCACCAGGTGCGCCAGGACTTCCGTGTCGGTGTCCGACTTGAACGTGTGCCCCCGCTGCTCCAGCACCTTCTTGATGGCGCCGGCGTTCTCGATGATGCCGTTGTGGATCAGCGCGATCTTCCCCGACTGGTCCACATGCGGATGCGCGTTGCCGGTGGTCGGGGGGCCATGGGTGGCCCAGCGGGTGTGCCCAATCCCGACGGTGCCCTTGGGGGTGTACTCCGTCAGCCGCTGCTCCAGGGCCGAGAGCTTGCCCGACTGCTTGACCACCGCGAGCCCCGACCCGTTCAGGACCGCGATGCCAGAGGAGTCATACCCGCGATACTCGAGGCGCCGGAGCCCCTCGATGAGGAGCGCGACCGCCTGCCTGGGTCCTACGTACCCGACAATCCCGCACATGCCAGGGGGTCCTTAGCTCGAGAAGAGTTCATGACAGACCGCGACCAGGGCCTGGGCGTCGGCCTCCGTCGGAGCCTCGGCAATGAACCGGACAATTGGCTCTGTGCCCGAAGGTCGGACGTGCACCCAGCGGTCCGACCATGCAAGCCTCAGTCCGTCTCGCGTATCCGCCGCCGCCCCTGAAAAGCGGGACTGAAGCCGGGCGTAGACGGGACCCAAGTCCTTGCCGCGCGCTGTTTTGGCCTTCACGATCCGGTACCGGGGCTGCCCCCCGACCAGGGAGGACACCGACTGCCCAGATGCCGCAAGCAAGTGCAGGATCAGTGCCACACCAACCGGGGCGTCCCGCCCGATGTGCAGGGAGGGGAGAATCACCCCGCCATTCCCCTCGCCGCCGATGAGGGCCCCCTCATCCCGAATCGTCCGGGCGACATTCGCCTCCCCCACGGGGGCCCGGACAAACCTGGCCCCCCCCATCCGGGCAGCATCCTCCACCACCAGGCTGGTGGAGAGGTTGGCGACGACGACCCGTGGCTCGGCGGCTGGGCGGCCCGGCGGCTGGGCCGAGTGCTGCAGCACAGCGCGCACCGCGAGGGCCAGGGTGTAGTCCTCCCCGATCGGGGAGCCGGTCTCGTCCACCAGCGCCAGCCGGTCCACGTCCGGATCCACCGCGAAGCCCACCGCCGCCCCAGACTCCCGCACCAGCCGGGAGAGGTCGCCGAGATTCTCCGGCACCGGCTCCGGCGCCCGGGGAAACCGTCCGTCCGTCTCAATATTGATGGCGTGCACCACGCAGCCAAGCCGCTCGAGCAGCTGCGGCATCGTGGTGCCCCCCGCCCCGCGCACGCAGTCCAGCGCCACCACGAAGCGGCGGGCGCAGATGGCGGCCAGGTCGATCATCGGGAGGGCCAGCACCTGGGCCAGGTGCCGTTCGATCGCGTCGCGGTCCTCCCGCACGGCGCCGACGCCGTCCCACCCGGTGCGGGGCGGACCCGACTCGGCCAGGGTGCGCACCGCCGTCCCGTCCGCCCCGTCGAGGAAGATTCCGTCGGGGCCGACCAGCTTGAGCGCGTTCCACTCGATGGGATTGTGGCTGGCGGTCAGGATGAGGCCGGCGCCGGCGTGGTGATGTTCCACCGCGAGCTGCACCGTGGGCGTGGGGGCCACGCCGACGTCGATCACGTCCACCCCGACCGACATGAGGCCGGCGGTCGCCGCCCGGGCGAACATCGGGCCGCTGGTGCGGGCATCGCGGCCCAACACCACGACCGGCTTGCCGCGGGCGCGGGCCCAGGCGCCCAGCGCCGCGGCATGGCGGGCCACGAGTTCCGGGGTGAGGTCCTTGCCGACGATGCCGCGCATCCCGGAGACGCTGATCATGAGAGTGTCAGACATGGGGCGTAAGGTAGCGGCGGCGGGGGCGGAGGACGAGGCAGGTCGCGGCCAGGATGCCGACGGCGGGACGGCCGCGTGACGCGGTGCCGGCCACCGGCGGCGGTGATGGCGGTCACCCCGCCGGCCGGTCAGGCCTGGACCGGCAGGCTCGAGGGGTCGGGGAAGGCCTCGTGGAAGGCGCGCACCACGTCGGGGTCGAAGTGGCTGCCGAGGCAGCGGTCCAGCTCCCCGAGGGCCTCGACGGGGGTGCGGGAACCACGATAGGCGCGGGTCGTGGTCATCGCGTCGAAGGCATCGACCACCGCCACGATGCGAGCCTCGAGCGGGATGTCGGCGCCCCGCAACCGGTCGGGGAACCCGCTGCCATCCAGCCGCTCGTGATGGCTCCGCACGATGCGCAGCACGATCGGGTTCTCCCGCGCCAGGGGCGACAGGATCTTCTCGCCGAGGACGGTGTGCTCGATGATGTGGGCGAATTCCTCGGCGGTCAGCGGGCCCGGTTTGTTGAGGACCGCCTCGCGGGTGCCGATCTTGCCGATGTCGTGCAGTTCGGCGCCCAGCCGGACCTCCTCCAGCGCCTCGCCGGTGAATCCCAGCCGCACCGCGGTCTGCACCGCGTAACGGCTCACCCGCATGGAATGGCCGCTGGTATAGGCGTCTTTCGCTTCGAGCGCGTGGGCCAGCGTCTGCACCCCGTGCAGGAACAGCTCCCGGATCCGGCCGGCCTGGGACCGCACCCGCCGTTCCAGGTTCCGCTGATAGAACCGCCGCTGCAGCAGCAGGTCCCGCTTCTCGAGCGCCTTGGCCACCCGGGCCCGGACCTCCTCCAGCAGCGCCGGCTTGGCGATGTAGTCGAGCGCCCCTTTCTCGAGGCAGGCCACGGCGGTCCGCACGTCCGACACCCCGGAAAGCATCAGCACCGCGGTATCCGGGTAGCGCCGCGTGATCTCCTCCAGCAGTTCCGTCCCGGACATGCCCGGCATATTGACGTCCGAGATGACCAGCGGCACCTCGCCATGCGCCTCGAGCAGCCGGAGCGCGGCGCCGCCGTCCTCCGCCTCGAGGGGGGTGAGCCCGATGGAGCGGATTACCCGCGCGACGGTGGACCGGACCGCGGCATCGTCGTCCACGACCAGGCAGCGGGGCGCCACGATCCGCGGCTCCGGCTCCTCGTCCGGTGAGGGAGACATCAGGCCGCCCGCGCGTCGGCTTGCTGGCGGTTCATCGCGCGGGTAACCTTCGCCCGACTCGAACCCGGCTCCGCATGACACAGCTTCGCGACGACGACGCGCTCCATGGCTTCAGCACCCGCGCGGTGCACGCCGGCCAGGGCCCCGACCTCATGAGCGGGGCGGTGATGACGCCGATTTACCAGACCTCCACCTACGTCCAGGACGGGCTGGGGAAGCACAAGGGCTACGAGTACGCCCGCACCCAGAACCCCACCCGGGAGGCGCTGGAGCGCTGTGTGGCGAGCCTCGAGGGCGGCAGCCACGGCTTTGCCTTCGGCTCCGGACTCGCCGCGCTGGACACCACGCTCAAGCTGCTCTCCGCCGGCGATCACGTGATCTCGGGGGAGAACATCTACGGCGGGTCCCACCGGCTCATGGAGCGGGTCTACGGGCGGCTCGGCCTGTCGTTCACCTTCGTGGACATGCGGGACCCGGAGAACGTCGCCCGCGCCGTCACGCCGGCCACCCGGATGGTCTACGGCGAGACCCCCACCAACCCGATGATGTTCCTGGCCGACCTCGCAGCCATTGGCCACATCACCCAGGCGCGCGGCCTCCTCTTCGTGGTGGACAACACCTTCGCCACCCCGTTCTTCCAGCAGCCGCTCGCCCTCGGGGCCGACCTGGTGCTCCACTCCACCACCAAGTACCTGAACGGCCACAGCGACATGGTCGGGGGCCTGCTGGTCACCGCCCGGGATGACCTGGCCGAGCGCATCGGCTTCCTGCAGAACGCGGCGGGCGGGGTCCCGGGCCCCATGGATTGCTGGCTCTGCCTGCGCGGGCTCAAGACCCTGCCACTCCGGATGCGGCAGCACGACGCCGCCGGCCGCGAGCTGGCCGCCTGGCTCACCACCCATCCGAAGGTGCAGAAGGTCTACTACCCTGGCCTGCCCGATCACCCGCAGCATGCCCTCGCTCGGCGCCAGATGCGGGGCTTCGGGGGAATGATCTCGCTCGAGCTCGGGGATCCCGCCCTGGCGCGCCGGGTGGTGGAGCGCACCCGGGTCTTCGCCTTGGCGGAATCGCTGGGCGGGGTGGAGAGCCTGATCGGCCACCCCGCGAGCATGACCCACGCCTCGGTGCCACTCGCCCTGCGGCAAGCGATGGGGCTGACCGACAGCCTGATCCGGCTGAGCTGCGGCATCGAGGACGTGGCAGACCTGAAGGCGGATCTGGAGCAGGCCTTCGGATAGGCGGCGCCGGGGCACGACGGGCAGGCGGCTCGCCCATTCCGCCGAGTCGCCGAGTCGCCGAGCCGCCGAGCCGCCTATTCGTCTCAACCTGAAACCGCCTATCTTTCCCGGCGTACGGATCTGGTCCCAAACAACGAGTCGCTGATGTCCACGCCCGCCCCGCGCCCGCGGCGCACCTTTCCCGATATCGCCCCCGTCAGCTGGGAACATCCGGCGGACCGGGCCGCGCTCCAAACCCTTCGGTCCGTGCCGGGGTTCGAGGAGATCACCCGCAAGATCCTCGCGTTCCTGGGCGGGGAGCGCGGCATCCGGCTGCTCTTCCAGGCGAACGCGATCCGGGTCGGTCCCACCCAGTTCCCCAAGCTGTGGACCACCCATGTCGAGGTCTGCACGACGTTCGACTGGCCGACCGTCCCGGAGCTGTATGTCTCGCAAACCCCGGTCTTCAACGCCGGGGCCTATGGGGTGGACGCGCCGTTCATCGTCCTGCACTCCGCGGCGCTCGAGCTGCTGAACGACGACGAGATCCGGGTGCTGATCGCCCACGAGATGGGCCACGTGATGAGTGGCCACGCGTTCTACCGGACCATCGCGGCCATCCTGTTTCTCGTCAGCGCCTCCGCCCTGCCCAGCCTCGCCGGGCTGGCGCTCATCCCCGTCAAGTTGGCATTCCTCGAGTGGTCGCGGAAGTCCGAACTTTCGAGCGACCGGGCCGGGCTGCTGGGGAGTCAGGATCCGATCGCCTCGCAGAGCCTCTTTATGAAAATGGCGGGGGGGATCCGCCCGGGCTCGCATGAGGGCCAGCTGGACCTCGACAGCTTCATGGCCCAGGCCCATGAGTACGCGACCGCCAACGAGGGGCTGGACGTGCTCTACAAGGTGCTCAGCACCCTGATGGTCACCCACCCGATGCACACGGTGCGCGCGGCGGAGCTGCAGAAGTGGATCGGCGGCGGCGACTACGATCGCATCCTGCGCGAGGAATACACCCGCCGCGGGGCCGACAGCCAGGGCCGCCCGCTGGCCGACGAAGTCGCGGCGGCCAAGGATTACTACGCGCAGGAAGCGAAGGAGACCTTCGGCCAGGTGGTGGATGCCGCCAAGAAGGCGGCGGAGCGGGCCCGGGACGCCTTTCGGAAGGCCCAGCAGACGTGAAGATCCTCGTAGTGGGCGGCGGGGGGCGCGAGCACGCAATCGTGTGGGCCCTCCGCCGCGAAGCCCCCGGCGCCGAGTTGTTCGCGGCGCCCGGGAACCCCGGCACCGCCGACCTCGCAACCAACCTCCCGATAGCCGCCACCGACATCGACCGCCTGGTCCAGGCGGTGGCGGCGCATGGCATCACCTTCACGATCGTTGGCCCCGAGGCCCCGCTGGCGATGGGCCTGGCCGACCGGCTGCGCGGGGCCGGCCATCCGGTCTTCGGCCCCGATCGCGCCGCGGCGGAGATCGAAGCCTCCAAGGCGTTCTCCAAGGCGCTGATGGAACGGGCTGGGGTGCCCACCGCGCGCAGCCGGACCTTCACCGACCTCTCAGCGGCCCAGGCGTACGTGGCGACCCACCCGGAGCCACTGGTGGTGAAAGCCTCCGGCCTGGCCGCGGGCAAGGGCGCCGTGGTGTGCCAGACCCGGGGGGAAGCCCGCGAGGCCCTGGTCGGGATGCTCGGCGAGGGAAAGTTCGGCGAAGCCGGCAAGGTCGTGGTCATCGAGGACTTCATGCCGGGCGAGGAACTTTCCCTCCTGGCCATCACCAATGGCGACGGCATCGAGCTCCTGCCCGCGGCCCAGGACCACAAGCGGCTCGGCGAAGGTGACCAGGGCCCGAACACCGGCGGCATGGGGGCCTATGCCCCCGTGGCGCTGGCCACACCGGCGCTGCTCGAGCGGGCGCGCCGGGAGGTGCTGGTTCCGACCCTCACCCAGCTCGCGAAGGACGGGGCGCCGTACAACGGGGTGCTCTACGCGGGCCTGATGCTCGGTCCGGACGGCACCATGCGCGTGGTCGAATTCAATTGCCGGCTGGGAGACCCCGAGACCCAGGTGGTGCTGCCGCTGGTCGAAGGGGGGCTGCTCGACTGCCTCCAGCACGTCGCCCGGGGCGCAGCGCCGACGCCACTCCGGATCGGAAAGGGCGCCGCGGTCACCACCGTCCTCGCCGCACGAGGCTACCCGGATGCCCCGGAGAAGGGGGCAGCCATCTCCATCCCGCCGTCGCTGCCGGACGGCGTGACAGTGTTCCACGCGGGCACGATGCGGGACCCCGCCGGGGTCCTCCGGGCCAGTGGCGGACGGGTCCTCAATGTGACTGCGGTGGCGCCGACCTTCGCCGAGGCCCAGCGCCGGAGCCGGGAGGTCGCGGAAGCGATCCGCTTCGAGGGCAAGCTATTCCGCCGGGATATCGGCTGGCGGGAGGCGGCGCGGCGGGAGGTGTGACGCAGGTCCTAGGAGGTGGCGAGATCCGGCAGCACGTTTCACGCGTAGCCCTTCACCGACCCCTCCCACCTCTCGGAGTCCCACCATGCGCCACCTTCCCCCCCTTCCCGCCCTCTTCCTTGCCGCAGCGGTCGTGGCCGGATGCGGCGGCGGCGACAGCAACGGTCCCGGCAATCAGCCCCAGGCGGATGTGTCCATCGTCCCGGGCGCGTTCAACAAGGGCTTTCAGGCCTATTCCCCCGATACCCTGACCATCAGCCTGGCCACCAGCGGCACGGTCACCTGGCGCAACGATGACGGCGGGGTAGCCCACACCGTCACCGACACCACCGCCGCCGCCCTATTCGACCTGGGCCTCACCGCCATCAATAACGACACGGCAAGCTTCACCTTTACCGTGGCCGGCGAGTACCCCTACATGTGCACTATCCACCCGGGCATGCGGGGCCTGATCGTCGTCAATCCGTAGCCTGCACTCGGGACAGGCATCAGCGGGGGCGCGGCCAGCCGCGCCCCCGCTGGTGTTTCTCCCCCCTGCCTCACACCTCCAGACCCCGACCCTGACTCCCAATTGGTTGGGACTCTCCCAACCGGATGGGAGTCATTGGGAGTGCGCTGACTCCGCTCGGCCCCCGCCCAACGCACCCAACGCTATTCGCCCCTTGACGTTAGCTCGCCGGCCCGCACCGGCCGGCGGCTGGCGCGCGCCCTGCCTTACTCCCCGGCACGTGTCACGATGTCGCGCCGACTCACGAGTCCCGAACCGCCGAGGAGTGTATGCCGAACGCCGCCGCCGATGCCGCCCTGTTTGAGGAACTGCTGGCCCCCGTGCTGAATCCGGCGTACCGCGCCGCGCGCCACTTCACCGGCAATACCGCCGACGCCGAGGACGCGGTGCAGCAGGCCTCCCTCCTGGCCTGGCGCGCCTTCGGAAGCTTCCAGCCGGGGACCAACTTCCGGGCCTGGTTTCTCCGCATCGTCACCAACGTCTGCCGCTCCGAGTATCGCCGCACCCGGCGGGCACCCCTCGGCCTGTCCCTCGACGATCCCGATGCGGGTGACGCGGTGATCGGCGCCGATCGGACGGCGGAGCTGAGCCCCGCCCCCGCCGACGTCGCCTTCATCAGCCGGCTCGACACCGAGGAGATCTCCGCCGCGATGGCGCGGCTGCCCGACGAGTACCGGACGGTCTGCACCCTCTATTTCGTGGACGACCTGGCCTACCAGGAGATCGCCGAGATCGTGGGCCGGCCCATCGGGACGGTGCGCTCCCGCCTGCATCGCGGCCGGAAGCTGCTGATGCAGTCGCTGATGGCGCTGGCGGTGGAGCGGGGCCTCGTGAGCGAGCCGGTGGGCGGCTGCGAAGAGGACGCGGAGCTCGAGGAACTGGTCGCCTGAGGCCGGGTCAGTGCCCGCGGAGCGGCGCCAGGTCGATGGCCCAGGCGTCGGCGCGGAGGTCCCGGATGTTCACGAGCGCGGTGCCGCTGGCGGGGTGGACGTCGAGCACTTCCACGCCGACGGGGAAGGCGGTGACGAGTTCGGGAGCCCCGCCGCCCAGCGGCAGCAGTTGCAGCCGGCCCGGCTCCGTGACGTACCGGGTGTTCGTGATGTAGAGCCGCGCGCCATCGGCGGACCAGGCCAGGGGACGGTGATTGCCCCGGAGCAGGAGGCGTGGCGCGCCACCGTCCCGTGCCACCTCGAACAGGCCGCGGCCGGGGGCGCCCAGGTTTTCGAAGTACACCAGCCGGCGCCCGTCCGGCGAGCCGACGGGCCAGAAGGTCCATCCGGTCGTGTCCACGCCGGCAATGGCGGCGGGCACCCCGCTGGCTACCGGCAGTGCCAGGATCGCGCGGTTGCCCTCCCAGGTCGTCAGCATGACCTGGTCATCCAGCCATCCGACCGAGCTGCCGGGACGAAACGCGCCGATGACCCGGGCGCCGGTCCCGTCTACGGGAAAGACCTCGACCCGCGGGGTGCCCAGGCTGTCGGTCGTGGCGGCGGCGATGCGGGTCCCGTCCGGCGCCCAGGCGATGCTCAGGATGGTCTGTCGCACGCCCAGGACCCTGGGCGCGCCGCCGGAAGCGGGTGAGAGCTCCAGGGTCGCGCCGCCCGAGATCTTCCGCACGAAGGCAATGGTCCGCCCGTCGGGGGAGAGCCGCCCCTCCTCATAGAAGGCGGACCCCATGGTGAGCAGCCGTTCGCCCATCGCCGTGTCCCGGGCGGTCACCGACACCAGCGCCATGTTGGACCACCGGTCGGCCCGCACGTACACCAGGTGGCGACCGTCCGCCGAGACCGTGAGTTGCTGGCTGAACTCGGGTTGGAGGCCCAGGCCGCTGGCGAGCCGCTCCGGCGGGCCGAGCGGTTCGGCGTCTGCCCCGATCCGCACGCGCATGAGGTCCGACAGCGGACCGACCCCCCGGAGGTAGAAGAGGCTCCGCCCGTCCGGCGCCCACGCGGGGACCCCCAGGCTCGCGGTATCGCGGGCCACCTCGATCGGCGACAGGTCACGGCGCCGCACCACGACAACCGAATACCGCCGCTCCCTCGGGGTAGAGGTGGTGAGGGCCACCATTCCGCCATCGGCGGAGATCGCGGGATCGCTGTGCCACAGGAAGCCGGTCAGGGCAACGGAGGCGGTGTCTCCCGTGGCAGCGGCGATGAAGGCGAGGCGCCCGCTGCCCCGCTGCAGCACCGCGAGGTACTCCCCGGCAGGCGAGAGTACCCCGACCGAGCGGTCGGTCAGCGTCCGGCCGGCACCCCCAAGCCGGGGGACCGTGTGGAGCAGCGTGCGGTCCATGCTATCCACGTCGAAGTAGCGGATCTCCGCCCCGTCCGCGGACCAGGAGAGGCCGGAGAGCTCCCGCCCGCTGAGGAGGGTGAGGGGCTCCCCACCCCGGAGGTCCAGCAACCGCAGGCGGTCCCCCCCGACCTCCCCTGCGACATAGGCCAGCAGCTGGCCGTCCGGCGAGAGGGCGGCGTCCTCCACGTTGCCCAGGAAGGTGAGCTGCCGCTGGCTCAGGGTGGGCAGCCCGGCGGGCGAGCCTTCGCGGAGTCCAAGGTAGGCGGCGCCCATCAGGATCAGCGCAGCCACGGCCGCCGCGGCAAGCGTCCGCTTCCCGAGCGCGGGCGGCACCGGCGCCGTTCCCACCGGCGTCAGGCCGCCGGTCGGTGTGGCGAGGCCTTCCAGCGGGCCCTGCAACTCCTGGATGCTGGCCCACCGCTCCGCCGGACTCTTGGCCAGGCAGCGCATGAGCAGCGCGGCCAGGGCGGGAGGAGCGTCGGGGCGGTGGCTCTCGAGCGGAGCGGGGGCCTGCAGCACCT
>JANRJZ010000088.1:0-1624 GCA_033763675.1 Gemmatimonadota bacterium | reverse complement strand
CGCTCTTCGACCGGCGGCAGCACCCCGACGGCACCGTGGTGGGGGTCGGGGCGGTCGAGATCGGCGGCCCGCGGCCGGTGCTGATCGCGGGGCCCTGCTCGGTGGAAAGCGAGGAGATGATCCTCCAGACCGCGATGGGCGTGGCGCAGGCGGGGGCGGACATGCTGCGGGGCGGCGCGTTCAAGCCCCGCACCTCCCCGTACGACTTCCAGGGCCTCGGCGTGAAGGGGCTCAAGTTTCTGGCCGAGGCGCGGGAGCGGAGCGGGCTGCCGGTGGTCACCGAGGTGATGAGCTGGGAAGAGGTACCACTGGTGGCGCGCTACGCCGACATGCTGCAGATCGGCGCCCGCAACATGCAGAACTTCGCCCTGCTCCGCGCCGCGGGGCGGAGCGGCAAGCCGATCCTGCTCAAGCGGGGCGGCGGCGCCACCATCGAGGAGTGGCTCCACGCGGCGGAGTATGTCCTCTCCCACGGGAACCCCAACGTGGTGCTGTGCGAGCGGGGCATCCGCACCTTCGAGCGGGCCACCCGCCACACCCTGGACCTGAACGCCGTGGCGCTGGTCCGGGAACGGACCCACCTCCCGGTGCTGGCGGACCCGAGCCACGCCGCCGGGGTACGAAGCATCGTCCCCGCGCTCACCCTCGCCGGCCTCGCGGCCGGGGCCCAGGGCGCCATCATCGAGGTGCACCCCGACCCGGACCACGCCATGAGCGACGGCGCCCAGAGCCTCGACATCCCCGGCTTCGCCCGGCTGGCGGCGCAGATCCGTGCCGCGGAACCGGTCGGCGCCTGATGCGCTCCACGCCTTGCCTGCTGGTCTTCGACGGCTTCGCCGACTGGGAACCGGCGTACGCCGTTGCCGAGCTGCGGCGGAGCGGCGGCCATCAGGTACGCACCATCGGCCTGACCGCCGAGCCGGTGGTCTCCATGGGCGGGCTCACCGTGCTGCCGGATGAGGACATCGCCGACGTGGACCCGGAGTTCATCCGGCTCCTGATCCTGCCCGGCGGCGACCGGTGGGAGACCGCGCCACCGGACCCCTCCCTGGAGGGACTGGTCGGCGCGCTGCTGAAGGCGCGCACCCCGGTGGCGGCGATCTGCGGCGCCACCGTGGCGCTGGCGAGGGGTGGCTTCCTCAAGGGCCGGCGCCACACCAGCAACGGCCTCGACTACCTGAAGGAACAGGCGCCGGACTACGGCAACGAGGAGCAGTACGTGGACGCCCTCGCGGTGCGCGACCGGGGGCTGATCACCGCGAGCGGGCTCGGCGCGGTGGAGTTCGCGCGGGAGATCTTCGAGGAGCTTGGCGTGTTCAGCGCCGAGGAGCGCGAGGAGTGGGTGCGGTTGTTCCGGGGACGGTAGGCGGTTGGGCGGTTGGGCGATTAGGCGATTAGGCGGTTGGGCGATTGGGCGATCAGGCGATTGGGTGGTGGATCCTGAGGCCGCCATGAATGGGGCTTCATACGGACGATCCCCCCTGGAGGTATCCGGAATTCTGTGTGTGAGCCGGTGGCTACCCTGCCAGGGTGAAGCGGTCAGGGTAGAGGATCGCAAACTGGGTCATCACGGCTTTCCAGTCCCGGGGGGCCGCCTTCCAGCGCCGGACGATGTTCCGCAGCG
>JANRJZ010000087.1:0-12984 GCA_033763675.1 Gemmatimonadota bacterium | reverse complement strand
GCAGCAGCCCGAGCGCCACCCAGGGGTGGTCCAGCCAGCGCCGGTCGAGGGCCAGGGCCGCGGCGCCGGCCAGCGTGCCGCCCCAGGACATCAGGGAGGCGAAGCCGCCCAGCAGGGTGCGGGGGCTGGCGCTCACGCGGGGCGCTCCCGGTCGGCGCCGTCCAGGGCCGCGCGCAGCTCGGCGAGCATGCGCCCCGCCGCGGCGGGCCCCTCGCGCCCGAGGCGCTCCACCAGCGCGCTCCCGACGACCACGCCTTCCGCCAGGCGCGCCACCGCCACCGCCTGGGCCGGCGTGCTGATGCCGAAGCCGAGGGCGAGGGGCAGCGGGCTCGCGGCCCGGACGCGCGCCACGTAGTCCTCCAGCCCGGTGGCCAGCTCCCGGCTCGCGCCCGTCACGCCCAGCCGCGCCACCAGGTAGAGGAAGCCCTGCGCACCGGTGGCGACGGCGCGCAGCCGGTCCCCGGTGGTGGTGGGCGCGACCAGGCGGATCAGGTCGAGGGGGCTCTCCCGCACCTGGGCCTCGATCCCGGGATCGCTGCCGGCCGGAAGATCGGTGAGCAGCAGCCCGGCCACGCCCAGCTCGGCCGCATCCCGCAGGAACCGGTCGAGCCCGTAGCGGAACACCGGATTGAGGTAGCTGAAGACCACCACCGGCCGGTCCACCCTGGCGGCGGCGATGAGCTCCAGCGTCCCGGCCAGCGTCATCCCGCCCGCCAGCGCCGCATGGGTGGACCGCTGGATGACCGGGCCGTCGGCCAGCGGATCGCTGAACGGAACCCCGACCTCGAGGATGTCCGCATGCTCGGCGGCGCGGCGCAGCGCCTCGAGGCTGGTGCCGCGGTCGGGGTGCCCCGCCGTGAGGTAGGGGATGAGCGCCGTGCGCCGCGTCGTGCGCAGTGCCGACCAGGCGCGGTCCAGCCGGGACTCAGACGAAGTAGTCGCCGACAACGATTCCGTACCGGTCGGGGTTGGTCACCTTGACGATCGAGCGGAGGAAGCCGCCCTCCGCGGAGGGATCCGCGAGGTTGGCCTCCTGGCCCGGCGGCCCCACCAGGGCGCCGTTCACGTCGATGCAGATCCGCACGATCGGCCGGTTGACGAAGGTCTGGTCCGGATTGGCCGCGGCCACCACCGCCACCTCAAAGGTGTCGAGGATGACGCAGGTGCCCACCGGGTAGATGCCGATCAGGTTGATCAGCGCCTTGACCAGCACCGGGTCATAGCCGCGGCGGGGATTCTCCCACATCTCGCGCAGCACCTGGTCCGGCTGGATCGGCACGGTCTGGTAGCTCCGGCGGGTGGTGGCGGCGTCGTAGCCGTCGGCCACGGCCACGATCTTGGAGTAGATCCCCATCGACCGGGGGCGGATGGCCCGGGGGTAGCCGGTGAGGTCGGTCTTCATGTGGTGCTCGTGGGAGACCACGATCTGCCGGTAGGGGATCTCGCCGTAGCCCCGCATGTTGAACAGCGTCAGCACCCCCTGCCAGGGGTGGGTCTGCATCAGCTTCCACTCGTCGTCGGTGAGGCCGGTGGTCTTGTTCAGCACCTCGACCGGGATGCGGGCCTTGCCCACGTCGTGCAACAGGGCGGCGAGGCCCAGGTCGTAGAGCTGCAGCCGGGTCAGCGACAGCTTCTTGCCGATCGCCACCGAGAGGATGCAGACGTTGACGGAGTGGGTGAAGGTGTACTCGTCGTAGTCCCGGATCGTAGTCAGCCCGACCAGGCTGGTCTCGTTGTTGAGCACCTGGTCCACGATGGCCTGCACCGCGCGCTTCACCTTGGCCACGCTGGTGGTGCGCCCCATCCGCACGCTGTTGATCAGGTCCTTGGTGACCGCCACGCCATGGGAGTAGGTGCGCTTGGCCACCTCCCGGGCCCGCTCCGCCTCGGCCAGCTTCTCCTCGGACTCGAGCGGCGGCTCCAGGTCGAGGTGGGTGACCTCCGCCACCGCCAGCTTGTCCCGCAGGTCGAGCAGCGTCTCGGGGTTCGCCTCGGCGCCCCCCTTGCCGGACAGCGAAAGCACCACGCCGAGGAACACCTGCCATTCCCGCCGCTCGACCCCGGTGGCCACCTTAAGCTCGCCGATGCCCACCGCGCGCAGCGCCGCGAGCAGGTTGGAAAAGCTGGCGTAGTTGTCCAGCTCCAGCCGGAGGCGGGTGCCGTTCACGAAGATGAAGTCGCCCGAGAGCCGGAGCTCGATCTCGCCCTGGGGGCCGAGGATGGCGAGGGCCGTGGCCTGCAGCTCGTCCAGCGCCTTCTGGGCGGTGGCATTCTCGACCGGGTAGAGCTTGAGGCTCCGGAGCCCGGTGTACATCGCGAGCAGGAAGTTCCGTCCGGCGTGGCGCAGGAAGGCGTCGCCGCTGACCTTCTCGTCCTGGCTGTCGTGGCCGGCGCTGGGATCCCGGGTCATGCCGTTCCCCCTTCCCGGAGCGCCCGGCCCACCGCCGTGCGGACCACCAGTTCCTTGTCGTCCTTGTAGCGCTCCAGGATGGCGCGCGCCTCGGCGCTCCGCAGCCGGCCCAGCGCCAGGGCCGCCGCCGCGCGCACGTCCACCGGCTCCTTCCGCTTGAAGAGCCCGCCCGCGGACAGCAACGTGCCGAGCAGCTCGAGGGCCCCCGCGCCGGCGATCATGGCGTAGGCCTCGAAGAAGCGATTGCGCTCGGTCTGGTCGATCGGCCGCTGCAGCTTGCCCTGCACCACCGGCTCGATCCGCCGCAGGGCCCCCTTGTAGCCGCGGCGGCCCATGGCGCCGACGCCCGCGATCCGCACCTCGCGGTCGGTATCGTCCACCGTCTTCTCCAGCGCCTGGAGCGCGGCGGGGGTGCCGATCGCGTCGAGCGCCTGCACCCCCGCCAGGCGGAAGGCGGCGCTCTCGTGGGCCAGGGTATCGGCCAGGCCCGGCACCGCCGCCTGCAGCTTGAGCCGGCCGCAGAGCGCGATGACCGCGGGCAGTGCCTCGGACTGCGGCAGCCGCAGCAGCCGCAGCACCTCCTGGGGCGTGGTCTCCGCCAGCCGGTCGGCGGCGGAGGCGAGCAGCTTGTGGATGGCGGAGGCGGCGGGCAGCCGCGGGAGCCACACCAGCACCGTCTCCAGCCCAGCGGGCCGCAGCTCGCGGAACAGCTCGCCCAGGTCCTCCTCGGTGGGGGGCGTCTGCGCCTCGCTCACCGACTGCAGGATCTGCTGCAGCACGCCCGGGTCCGACAACTGGCCGGTGAAGAGATCGAGCTGCTCGCGGTGCTGCGGGGCGAACAGCTCCGGACGGTGGACCAGCAGCCGGGTCTCGCGCAGGACGAGGGCCACCGAGCGGAAGTCACCGGCGTTGAGCAGGTGCGGGAGGTAGGACTCGAGGGTGCCGATCACCTCGCTCCGGGCCCAGTCTTCCGGGCGCTGCTCGAGGATGTCGAACAGCACGCCCAGGACGTTGGCCCGCAGGTCCTGCTTGTACTCCTGGTCGATCGCCTCGCCGATGGCGCGGATCTCCGCGTCGTCCAGCCAGTACAGGGTGGAGTCGAAGTCCTCGATATCCACCACGCCGGACTTCCGCGGCGCCTCCTCCTCCACCTTGCCGCGGGTCTCCTGCTGCTGCGCCGCGACCACGTTGGGGTCGGTGGGCCCCGCCTGGCTGTACGCCCCCTCGCCCGAGACGCTGGGGACGCCGCTGTCGGGAATGAACTCGGTGAAGTGGTACTGCACGAAGCCGAACTCCTGCTCCCAGAGCAGGGTCAGCAGGTCATCCCCGGCCTCGCTGGAGAGGGTGCGGGAGCGCTGCACGATGTCGAGGAAGCGGACGATCTCCTCTTCCTCGACGCCGGGAAAGAGGGTGAGCACCCGCATCCCGTCCTTGAACAGGCTCCAGGCCAGGCTCTCCGACTTGTTGGGCTGGTGGTAGACCACCTGTTCTTCCCAGACCAGGTCGGTCTCCACCACCTGCAGCACCAGCCGGTCGAGCCCCGCCCCCCAGATGGGCAGGAAGGCGGCGCGGACGTTCTGGATGGCACGCTGGTAGATGGGATTGTTCGGCAGGTACATCTGGAACGCCCGGAGGCCCTTCACGAGGGTCCGGAGCAGCTCCTCCACCTGTTGCTGTGGCAGCACCGCCGGCGCCGGCATCCCCTGGGTCACTTAGCTGGTCCCGAGCAATCCGGCCACGTGCGCCACGTCCTTGTCGCCCCGGCCGCTGAGGCACACCAGCACGATGTCCTCCGGGGTCCACCGGCCGCGTTCGCGTTCGAGCCACGCCAGCGCGTGCGCGGTCTCGAGCGCCGGGATGATCCCCTCGAGGCGGGACAGGGTCTGGAAGCCGGCCAGCGCCTCCTGGTCGGTGGCGGCCGCATAGCGTACCCGACCGCTGTCGCGCAGGTCGCTGTGCTCCGGCCCCACGCCGGGGTAGTCGAGGCCGGCGGAGACCGAGTGGGCCGGGAGCACCTGGCCATCGGGGTCCTGCAGCAGGTAGCTCAGGCAGCCATGCAGCACCCCGGGGGTGCCCGCGGTGAGCGTGGCACTGTGGCGCCCGCTGGCGATCCCGGCGCCGGCCGCCTCCACGCCCACCAGCTCCACCCCGGCATCATCGAGGAAGCCGTGGAACATCCCGATCGCGTTCGACCCGCCGCCCACGCAGGCCACCACCGTCCGCGGCAGCCGCCCCGCCTTCGCGAGCAGCTGGGCCCGCGCCTCCCGGCCGATCACCGCCTGGAAGTCCCGCACCATGCGGGGAAAGGGATCGGGCCCGATGACCGAGCCGATGATGTAGTGCGTGCTGGGGACGTTGGTGACCCAGTCCCGGAGCGCCTCGTTGGCCGCGTCCTTGAGGGTCCGGGTGCCGGACTCGACCGGCACCACGGTGGCGCCCAGCAATCGCATCCGGTAGACGTTGAGCGCCTGCCGCTCCACGTCCTCGGCGCCCATGTACACCACGCACTCGAGCCCGAACCGGGCGCAGACGGTGGCCGTCGCCACGCCATGCTGCCCCGCGCCGGTCTCGGCGATGATCCGGCGCTTCCCCATGCGGCGCGCCAGCAGCGCCTGGCCCAGGGCGTTGTTGAGCTTGTGGCTGCCGGTGTGGTTCAGGTCCTCGCGCTTGAGGACGACCCTGGCCCCGACCCGGGCGGAGAAGCGCGGCGCCTCGCTGAGCGGAGTCGGGCGGCCGCCGAATTCCTGCAGCAGGGACTCGAACTCGTCCCAGAAGGCGGCATCGGTGCGGGCGGCGTCGTACAGCGCGGCAAGCTGCTCGAGCGCCGCCATCAGCGTCTCGGGCACGTACCGGCCACCGTAGGCGCCGAACCGGCCGCCGACCGCGCGCTCGCGCGGCAACGTCAATGCCACCCCAGTACCTCCAGGAATCGGGCCAGCCGGACAGGATCCTTGACCCCGGGAATCTGTTCCACCCCGGATGATACGTCTACCACATCGGGCCGCACCTCGCGTACCGCCGCCGCCACCGTCTCCGGCGTCAGCCCTCCGGCGAGGAACAGCGTACGGTGCGCCAGCCGCTCCCGCGCGGCGCGGGCCAGGTCGAGCGCGAGCGGCACACCGGTCCCCCCGAGCTTCCCGGGGACGCGCGGTTCGATAAGCACCGGCCCGCCCGGTCCGGTAAATGGCGCCAGGCGCCGGAGGTCCTCCGGTCCGCCAAGCCGCACCACCGGCAGCACCACCAGTCCCGCCTGCTCCAGCCGGGCGATCAGGTCCGGCGTATGGTCACCATGTAATTGGGCGCCGGCCAGACCAGCCGCCCGGCATGTCTCTAATATCTCCCCCTCGCCCTGCGAGCTAAAGACCCCAATTACCGGAACTTGGCTCGCCCCCCCCACCACCGCCCGGGCCCGTTCGGGGGTGACCTGCCGCGGCCCCCCGGCAAAGACGACTCCCAGGAAGCGGGCACCGAGCCGCACGGCGAGCGCGGCGTCCTCCGGACGGGTGAGGCCGCAGATCTTGGCGGGAGTGGGGGGCATTGGGCGATTGGGCGATTGGGCGATTAGGCGATTGGGCGATTAGGCGATTGGGCGATTGGGCGATTAGGCGATTGGGCGATTGGGCGATTGGGCGATTGGCCAGGGGTCTATCGCCCGGTGCGGGGGAGCGAGGAGACCGTTCGCACCAGGCCCGAAGGATCGGCGGCGCCGGAGAGGGCGGTCCCGATCAGGACCCCGTCGGCCCCGGCGGCGGCCGCCTTCCGGACGTCGGCCTCGCTGGCCATGCCGCTTTCGGCGATCGCGACGCGGTCCGGGGGAATCGCGGCCAGCAACGCCCAGGCGGCGTCCACATCCACGACAAAGGTGTCGAGGTTCCGGCTGTTCACGCCCAGGTACCGGGCGTCGGTCTCGAGGGCCAGGGCCAGCTCCCGCGCGTCGTGGGCCTCGACCAGGGCCTCGAGCCCGAGATCCCGGGCAAAGGCGAGCAGTTCCCGGAGCCGGGGCAGCGGCAGGGCCCGGACGATCAGCAGCACCGCCGAGGCGCCGGCGGCGCGGGCCTCGAGGATCTGGAGTTCATCCAGGATGAAGTCCTTCCGGATGAGCGGCACCGGCACCGCGCCGGCGACCTGTTCCAGGTCCGCCAGCGACCCGCCGAAGTAGGGGCCGTCGGTCAGCACCGAAATGGCGCTGGCCCCCGCCGCCGCGTAGGTCCGGGCATGCGCCACCGGATCCAGCCCGGCGCTGATGGTCCCGGCGGAAGGGGAGCGGCGCTTCACCTCCGCGACCAGCGCCAGCCGCCGCCGGTCCCACCCGGAGAGGAAGGCCGGGCGGGAAACGGCCGTCCCCGCCCGGCGCTCCAGGTCGCGCCGCCGGGCTTGGAGCGCCGGCAGGCCGGCCCGGGTCGTTGCAAGGATCTGGTCCAAGGTGGTGAGCATCTTGCTCTTCGGTCGGTATTCGGGTAGCTTGATTCGGAGTCCGTTCGGTCCCGTTCCCGGAGGCTGTATGCCGCTCACGAAGCGCCAAAGCGAGATCCTCAGGTACCTGCAGGAGCATATCCGCGACCAGGGGTACGCGCCAAGCTTCGAGGAGATCGCGGAGCACTTCAACTTCCAGTCGCTGGCCACGGTGCACGAGCACCTGACCAACCTGGAGCGGAAGGGATACATCCACCGGACCCACAACGAGAGCCGGGCCATCGAGGTGCTGCCGCCGAAAGGCCAGTCCGGCGCCACCGAGATCCCGCTGCTGGGCCGTGTCGCCGCCG
Source organism: Gemmatimonadota bacterium (assembly GCA_033763675.1). Classification (GTDB taxonomy): domain Bacteria; phylum Gemmatimonadota; class Gemmatimonadetes; order Gemmatimonadales; family GWC2-71-9; genus JADJOM01. The sequence goes on along the minus strand of JANRJZ010000087.1, from coordinate 5,811 downwards.
GCAGCCCCATCGAATCCCTGACCACCAACGAGACCATCGCCGTCCCGGACCAGCTCCTCCCCCGCCGCGGGCCGAACTATGCCCTCAAGGTGCAGGGAGAGTCCATGATCGACGAGCATATCATGGATGGGGACTTCGTGGTGGTACATGGCAAGCAGGCAGCGGACAACGGAGAGATGGTCATCGCCATGGTCAACGGCAACGAGGCCACGGTCAAGCGGTACTATCGGGAACAGGGGGGGTGGATCCGGCTGCAGCCCGCCAACCCCAGCATGCAGCCGATGCGGTTCCAGGAGCGGGATGTGCTGATCCAGGGCGTGGTGGTGGGGGTGATTAGAAAGTACTAGGCGGTTCGGCGGTTCGGCGGTTCGGCGGTTCGGCGGTTCGGCGGTTCGGCGGTTCGGCGGTTCGGCGGTTCGGCGGTTCGGCCAAAGGTCTAGTCTCGGGGCCCATTTCGCAACGACCTTATGAGGCCCGCAACGAACTGACCCGCGCGTTGGTGGGCTCCGTCGAGTGAACGCCACTGTTCAGCAGTCAGTAACCCCACCTTTCGTGCGAGCATGAGGGCGAAACCAAGTTCCGCCAGGGAGCCGAAACTGATATCGAGATACCTCCGGAGTTCCCGCGAGCCACGCTTGGCGTAACCTTCTACGATGTTCGCTCCGGCCGAGTACCCGGCTCGTCTTGCCTGCGAGGTCAACCCCTACAACTCCGATTTGGGCCACAATCGGGTCACCCGGTAAACCTCGGTGGCCAATTGGAAGCATGCCTTCCACGCTTCTAATCGAGTGTAGGGGGGAAGCTCTCGCGGGGTCATGCGCCAATCTGGTCGGTCGCGACCGACCCCCATCACCCCTTCCGACGCGAACCGAACCTGAAAACGGCGAGGAGGCAACGAACCGCCGAACCGCCGAACCGCCTACTTCCCCCGCATCCCCTCCAGCACCCGCCCTGCCCCGCCCCCCGCGAGCGCCCCCTCCGCCTGGCGCACCGCCGTCCCGTAGTCTGCCGTCAGGCCCGCCACGTAGATCGCGGCGCCCGCATTGAGGATCACCGCCCGTCGTGCCACCTCATCCGGCCTGCCGGTGATCAGCCGTTCGATCCGCGCCGCGTTTTCGGCCGGCGCGCCCCCGGCCAGTTCGGAGAGATCGTCCCATTCCAGGTCGTAGTCTGCCGGATCCAGGGTCCAGGTGGCGACCCGGCCGCCGCGGACTTCCCAGACGGCGGTTCGACCCACCGGGCTGATCTCGTCCATCCCTACCTCCCCATGCACCACCAGGGCATGCTCGGCGCCAAGCCGGAGCAGCGCCTCCGCCAGGAGCGGGGCGCGGTGGCGGTCAGCCACGCCAACGACCTGACGGGTGACGCCGGCCGGGTTGGCGAGCGGGCCGAGCAGGTTCATGATGGTGGCCAGGCCAAGCTCGGTGCGGGTGGGCCCGACGTGCCGCATGGCTGGATGATAGGTCGGGGCAAAGAGGAAGGTCATCCCCACCCGGTTCAGCTGGTCCGCCGCGGCACCCGGACCGAGGGTGATGTCCACCCCCAGCGCCTCCAGCACGTCGGCGCTGCCGCAGCGGGAGGTGTAGCTCCGGTTGCCGTGCTTGGCGACGCGCGCCCCTGCGGCGGCGGTGACCAGGGCCGCGGCGGTGGAGAGATTGAACGTACTGGTGGTGCCGCCGCCGGTGCCGCAGGTATCAACCACCGGCACCCCCTCGCCAGGGAGCACCGGGACCATCGCGTCGCGGAGCGCGGTGGCGGCGCCCGCGACCTCATCGGCGGTCTCCCCCCGGGCCCGGAGCCCCACCAGCAGCCCCGCGATCAGCGCGGGGCTCGCCTCCCCCCGCATGATGACCCGAAAGGCTTCCGCCGCCTGGCGGGCGGTGAGCGGCCCGCCGTTGGCGACGACCTTGAGCGCGGCATGGAGTGGCGTGGACATGACGGGCGGAAACTACTCCCGATGCGGCGGGGAGACGAGGCGCCCGCCGGCTCACCGGCGGCCACAGGGGCCGGCCTGGCCCCTGCCTCCCCACGGGCGGCCACAAGGGCCGCCCTTACCCATCCCCCCTTACGACCCCGGCTATATTGCGGGTCTCATGAGCCGGACCTATCTGGCCCTCCTGCACTATGATGGCGGCGCCTTCGCGGGGTGGCAGCGGCAGCCGGAAGCGCGGACGGTCCAGGCGGAATTCGAGACGGTGCTGGAGCGGCTGTGCGGCCGGCGGGTGGTGGCCCACGGCGCGGGCCGGACCGATGCGGGGGTCCACGCGGTGGGGATGGGTGTGAGCTTCGTGGTGCCGGAAAAGTGGACCGGGGAGGCCCTCCGACGGGCACTCAACGCCCTGCTCCCCGCCGAATGCTGGGTCGAAGGGGTGCAGGCCATGGTCCCGGGGTTCCATGCCCGGAAGAGCGCCACCGGGCGGCGGTACCGGTACGAGGTGGGCACGGACGCCGCCGCCGCCTCCCCCTTCCGCCGCCCGTACGAGTGGGCTCTCTGCCGGGAGCTGGACAGCGGCCGGCTGCGGGCGGCGGCGGGCGCGGTGGCGGGGACGCACGAGTTCCACGCCTTTGCGGTGCGGAAGCCGGTTGCGGAGGACGACGTGCAGGCCAGATCGGGGGCCCATCCGGGGCGCCCGTACGAATGCACGGTCCGCGAGGTCGCATGGGAAGCACGGGAAGCGGGCGCGGGGTGGCGGCTCCACATTGCCGCCGATCGCTTCCTGCACCACATGGTGCGGTTTCTCGTGGGGACAATGGTGGACATCGGCCTGAACCGCCGCCCGGTAGAGGACATGGCGACGCTGCTCCGGAGTGGAACCAACCAGGACACCAGCCCGCCGGCCCCACCCCAGGGGCTGTATTTCGTCGCAGCCGAGTATCCGGTACGGTGCTATGCGGAGCGCGAAGCATGAGCGGCCGGTTCGGCGGTTCGGCGATCCGACCCATGGCCTGGCTGCTGGTGGCAGCCCTGGCCGCCTGCGGCGGTGGCGAGCGGGCCCCGTCGTTCGTCGAGACCCTCGAAGCCCAGCGCCCCACCCGGCCCGCCGTCAGCGACGGACTCGCGGCCAGCCGCCGCACCGCCATCGTCGAGGCCTCGGAGAAGGTCTCGCCGGCCGTGGTCTCGATCACCACCACCAGCACCCGCCAGGCGCAGCCGCAGACGCCGTTCGACTTCTTCTTCGTCCCCCAGTCTCCGCGGGAGCAGCAGAGCTTCGGCACCGGGTTCATCATCCGGGAGAACGGCGTTATCATCACCAACCAGCACGTCGTGAGCGGCGCCGACCGGATCATCGTGACCCTGCCGGATGGCAGCGACGTCCAGGCCCAGCTCCTGGGGGAGGATGCGCTCACCGACATCGCCGTGATCAAGGTGGAGCGCACCGGGCTCCGGACCGCGAAGACCGGCCGGAGCACCGACCTCATGATCGGCGAGTGGGTGGTGGCGCTGGGGAATCCGTTCGCCTACCTGCTGGGCAACGTGGAGCCGACGGTGACGGCCGGGGTGATCAGCGCCGTCAACCGCAACATCCTCCCCGGACGGGACCAGTCGGGGCTCTACCTCGACATGATCCAGACCGATGCCTCCATCAACCCCGGCAACTCCGGCGGGCCGCTGGCCAACGCCCTGGGCGAGGTGGTCGGGGTCAACAGCTCGATCCTCTCCCAGAGCGGCGGGTCGGTAGGGCTCGGCTTCGCCATCCCGATCGAGCGGGCGCTCCGGGTGGCGGAGGAGATCCTGCGGAGCGGCGCCGTGCGCCGGGCCTGGGTCGGGTTCGACGTGGCCGGCGCCGAGAGCCTGCGCGACTGGAAGAGCCAGGGCGGGGTGCTGGTGACGGCGGTGGCGGAGGGGGGACCCGGCGCCCGCGCCGGACTCCGGCGCGGCGACGTGCTCACCCGCGCCAACGGCCGCCCGCTGCACAACTACCTCCACTGGGAGTCGGTGAAGCTCGACCTCCACGTGAACGACGTGGTGCGGCTCGCGGTCCGCCGGGCCGGCCGGGAGGTGGAACTCACGGTCACCAGCGGCGACCTCCCCACCACCACCGCGGAGAAGGTCACGGTCCTCAAGGACCTGGAGCTGGTGACCCTCACCTCCCAGATCCGGGCGGAGCGCGCGGTGCAGTCGGACCGGGGGGCCCTGATCTTCCGGATCTCCCGCGAGCTGAGCCAGGCCACCGGGCTGCGCGAGGGCGACGTGATCGTCGGGATGAACCGGCGCCGGATCGCCGCCGCCGACGACGTGCGCGAGGTGATCGCCGGCCTCAAGCCGCGCCAGGCGCTCCGGCTCTACTTCGAACGCGGCGGCTCGATCGCCTACACCGACCTCGAGTTCCGATGACCGACGATCGCTACCGCTCGCCGCTCGGCACCCGCTACGCCTCCCCCGCCATGCAGCGGCTGTGGGGCGAGCCGCACCGGATCGGGCTCTGGCGCCGGGTCTGGCTGGCGCTGGCGGAGAGCGAGCGGGAGCTGGGGCTCGAGATCCCCGAGGCGGCGCTCGCCGCCATGCGGCAGCACCTGGACGACGCCGACCTCGCCAGGGCGGCGGAGTACGAGAAGCGCTTCCGCCACGACGTCATGGCGCACGTGCACACCTTCGGGGACCAGGCGCCCGCGGCCAAGCCCATCATCCACCTCGGCGCCACCAGCGCCTTCGTGACCGACAACGCCGACGTGCTCGTGCTCAAGGCCGGCCTCGAGCTGCTGCTGGGCCGGCTGCTGGACGTGCTGGCCGGGCTGGAGCGCTTCGCGCGGGAGCACAGCACCCGCCCCTGCCTGGCCTACACCCACTTCCAGCCGGCGCAGCTCACCACGGTCGGCAAGCGCGCCACCCTCTGGATGCAGGACTTCGCGCTGGACGTGGAGGAAGTGCTCCACCGGCTGGAGACGCTCCGGCTCCGCGGCTGCAAGGGGACCACCGGCACCCAGGCCAGCTTCCTCGAGCTGTTCCAGGGCGACCACGCGAAGGTGCGGGAGCTGGAACGGCGCATCGCCGCGAAGCTGGGGGTGCCGCGGGTCTTTCCCGTCACCGGCCAGACCTACAGCCGGAAGGGCGACAGCGTCATCCTCGACGCGCTGTCCGGCATCGCCCAGTCGGCGGCCAAGATGGCGAACGACCTCCGGCTGCTGCAGCACGAGGGCGAGCTGCTGGAGCCGTTCGAGCCGGACCAGATCGGCTCCTCGGCCATGGCCTACAAGCGGAACCCGATGCGGGCGGAGCGGATCTGCGGCCTGGCCCGGTTCGTCATCAGCCTCCAGGCCAACGGACCGCACACCGCCGCCACCCAGTGGCTGGAGCGCACGCTGGACGACTCGGCCAACCGGCGGCTCACCCTGCCGGAAGCGTTCCTGGCCACCGACGCGATCCTGCTGCTCGCCGGGAACATCGCCGCCGGGATCGAGGTGCGGCCGGCGGTGATCGAGCGCCACGTGCGGGACCAGATGCCCTTCATGGCCACGGAACGGTGGATCATGCTCGGTGTCGCCGCCGGCGGCGACCGGCAGGCGATCCACGAGGTCATCCGGCAGAACAGCCTGGTCACCGCGGAAGCGGTGAGCCGGGGCGAGCCCAACCTGCTGCTGGAACGGCTCGCCGCCGATCACACCTTCGCGAAGATTCCCGCCACAACCCTCACCGCCGAGCTGGAGCCGGGACGCTACATTGGCCGCTCGGCGGAACAGGTGACGGAGTTCCTGGCGGAGTATGTGGCGCCGCTGGTGGCGCGGGCCAGACCCTACGCGGCGACGGTCGAGCAGGGGGAGATCAGGGTATGACGGTTCGGCGGTTCGGCGGTTGGGCGGTTCGTGGCATCG
>JANRJZ010000086.1:0-9473 GCA_033763675.1 Gemmatimonadota bacterium | reverse complement strand
GGGTACGTGGGCTACGAGGACCGGCACGCGCTCTACGCCGTGGCCGAGATGCCCTGGTCGGTGGTCCTCTGCGACCGGATCGATCGCTGCCACCCCGCGGTGCTCGCAGCCTTCACCCCCGCCATTACCCAGGGGATGATCACCGACTTCCGCGGGCGCCGGATCTACCTCAGCGATGCGGTGGTCATCTTCACCCTCGGTGGCGAGCAGGGCCGGGAGATCGCGACCATCGGCTTCGCCGCCCTGGGCCGCGCCCCGGACCGGGAGGAACCAGCCGGTGCCGAGGAGCTGGCGGAGCGGCTGGGCCCGGAGCTCGCGGCGACGGTGGACTTCACCTTCGCCGAGGCCCCGCAGGCCGTTTCCCTCGGCAGCGAGTGGATCACGGCGCGGCTGCTGCCGGACGTGGCCGCCCGGCATCGCGAGCACGGGGTCACCCTGGAATGGGACGCATCGATCGTCACCTGGCTGGCGGGGGCGTGGTCCGCCAATGCCAGCACCCGGGAGGTGGAGCAGCTGGTGGAGAATGAGATCAGCCCTGCGCTGGTCCGCGCCCTCTACCAGGGATCCTCCCCGGTGCCCAGCCGGTACGTCGTCAAGCGACAACAGGCCAACCTCGTGGTCGAACGCATTCCGTAGGCTCACCTCCATCGGGAGCACCCGTATGCCGCCGCAGTTCCAGACCGAGACCCAGGCCAAGGTCTACGCCAATGTCGCCCAGATCCTCAAGGACCAGTTCGGCGCCCAGGCTCGGCCCAACGACCAGGCTCCGCAATTCAACATCCGCGCCGGGTCGGCATTCGTCACGGTGGTCGTGAGCCCCATCAACGACAAGGCCACCGTGGTGCGGGCCTACAGCTGGGTGGTGACGGGCGCGGAAAACTCGACCGAGCTGCGGCAGTTCCTGCTGGAGCAGAATTTCAATATGCGATTCGGGGGATATGCCACGGAGCCCGGCACGGGAGATATCCTCTTTACCCACGCCGTGCTGGGCGAGGGGCTGGATACCGACGAGCTGATGTGGACCGTCATGGCGGTGGCCAACACCGCCGACGAGGCGGACGACCAGATCGTGCAGCGGTTCGGCGGACAGCGGGCGGTGGACCGGAGCTGACCGGGCCGCGCACCCGGGAACCCTGATGGCAGACGGGCCACCCTCCGCTGGGGTGGCCCGTCCGGCCTCCGCCTTCTGCCCCGCCCTGCCTAGCGGCAGTCTCAGCGGAGCAGATAGGGAATCGGAGCGTACCATCCACCCAGACCGTTCTCGATGTGGAACCGGTACGAGCCATCCGGCTGACGCTCCGCCGACCAGGGCAGCGTCCCGCTCCATTCCCGCGTGACCTGCCCGTTCTGCTTCAGCCGGCCGTTGAAGCTGGCCTGCCCCTCCACCCGCTCCACCGTACCGGTGCCGCTCTGCAGGATGTAATCGTACTCCACCTCGTCACGCACCTGGATCACCGGGTTGTACGAGCTCATGCGGAACGCCAGCCGCTGATTCACCGTGGCGCGCCCCGTCCCGGGCTCGATGTCGAGGTTCACCGGCGAGGACTCGAAGGTGGCGATGAAGTTGTTCTGCTGGTATCCGGCGACCTTCTGCGCCACGACGGTGGGGTCGAGACCGCCGTTGCGGCTGATGACACCGGGAGCCGGCCCGGCCTCCGGCGGGGCTGGCGGCGGGGGCTCCCACGGGGGACGAGGTGTCGAGTCCTGACGCGGTTGGGGGGTGGTCAGGCAGCCATAGAAGTCCCGTCCAAAGCGCGACAGCGTGGTCATCGCCAGGTCGGCCTCAGGCCACGAGCCGTACGGGCCGCCGAGGTTGGGATCCGGCCGCCAGCCCTGGCGCCAGGCAAGTGCCGTGGCGCCGCATCCTCCTGGACCGATGCTCGCCATGCGGCTGGCATCGACGACGCTCGCATCCGCCAGGTAGAACTCGAAGCAGGTCGGACGACCGGGCGTCGGCTGATGGAGGTCCGGCCGGCGCAGGACGCAGTAGCCCGCAACCGGTGGGGCATCCAGGCGGCCGGGGAGGACCGCGCAGTCGGTCGCGATCGCCTGCTGGGTCAGGGTCCAGAGGCTGTCGACGTCCTGTTCCATGTCCGCCACCTGGTCCGCCCGTGCCTGGATCATGCGTCCCAGGCGCCCGTAGGGATTCGCCCGGCCGATGTCGGCGTGGTTGGGAGCGCGGGAGTACTGATCCAGCACCGGCAGCGCCAGACGGAGATACGCCCGGGCATCCTCCACCGTGGGCTGCCAGGTGGGCCACCCCAAGTCGCGGCGGGCGCGCGCCAGCCGCAGCGTCTGGGTCGCATACCCGAACAGCCACCCCAGCTGGAAGTACCCCACGTCACAGCTTGGCCCCTGCACCGCAAAGCGTTCCGTCGGCATCCCCACGGCGCCCGTGCCGAGCTCCTCTCCCCACTGGTAGGTCTCCCGCACCGCCTCCTGCATGCCCGCCGCGGCGGGGCCCGCTGCGCCACCCAGCTCCAGCCGATTCGCCAGCTCTCGCAGCCACGCCTCCAGGCCGGGCCGCGCCGGCCAGACCGGATTCCATTCGGAGCAGGCCTGCCGGGCTGCCGTCACGTGGTCCGCGGCGCGCCGGAGGTCCGCAATGGTGGCCGTGCGGGCGGCATCATCCCGCACCCCGGCGACGATCACATGGTTCAGCAGGCTGCTGGCCCAGCCCAGGTTGACGCCGGTGTTGTACAGGTGGACGCAGCAGTCTTCCCGGGGGGGGTCTTGCTGGGCCGATAGGGGCGCGAAGGGGACCAGGCACAGGAGGACGGCGGCTGGGAACGACGGCGAGCCTCGCATGGCACCCTCCAGGGGACGCGGGCAGCGAGTCGAGCGGTGCATCGGGACCGGAGGCGAGTGTGAGATTACCGCGCGAGCGGGTAAACGGCTGTGAAGAAGGGGTGAAAGCACTGCGGCCCCGGAATCCGGCAGCCGCTTCAGGGGGCGGGTCCGGACCGTCCCACCGGCGCGCCGCCGGAGGGACGGTGCGCCGGGCGGGCCGGCCTAGAGCGAGCGCAGGTACTGCACCCGGTCCGCCTTCTGGGCGGGGCTGAGCCCAAGCCCGAACTTCCCGTCGTAGAGCTCGACCACGGCGTCGAGCGTCGGGGCAACCCCGTTGTGGAAGTACGGGGGATGGAGCTGCAGCGCCCGCAGCGGCGTCGTCCGGTACTGCCGGGTGGCGCTCCGGGCCGCCCAGCTCGGCGCACCATCCGCCTCCGGCTCGCTGACCACTTCCTGCGGCGAATGGAGTCGGGTGTTGGCGTCGGTGAGCAGGGGGCCGGTGTGGCAGGTTGCGCACCGCCCCGCGCCTCGAAACACCTCACGCCCACGCGCGGCCGCTGCGGCGTCGAAGCTCCCGGGCGCCGGTTTCGGCGCCCTGAGGCTCAGCTGATAGGCCTGGAGCGCGGGCAGCTTGTCCGAGATCAGGTCCGGGTCGTTCTGGACACTGATCCCGAGCCGGGGTTCCACGAACGAGCCGTGGCCGTGCATCTGCGTGACGCCCACGTACCGGTTCCAGTAGGCGATATCGGTCCCGTCGCCCGTCGCGGTGATGCGATGCACCCCGCGGAGGCCGTAGGCCGGCGGGATCAGCACCGGACCGCTCAGACCATCGAAGTTGAACCGGGGATCGAACCGCCCCGGACCCCATGAGTTGTAGATCGCCTGCTGGGCGGGGGTGAGCGCCGGTGACAGTGCGATGATGGCGCCGGGGTTCAATTCGAGGTTGGGCCAGCCGTCGAGCCGGGAGCCGATCCCCTTGGCAACGCGGTCATCTACCGTCGAGTGGCAGAGCGCACAGGTGGTACCGAGCTGGGTGACCTGCCCGGCCTCATCCACGGTGGCCTTGAGGCCCACTAGTGCGCCGAGGCGAAGCAGGGCCACGGTCGTCGCGGGATCGCCAAGATCCACTTGCCCGGCCACGATCGCCTGCAGCACCGCCTCGGGGAGCGTGTCCGCGTCCACCTTGAGTCCCACGGCAAGCGCGCTCGTCGGCGGGATGGTCGCCACCACCTCGTGGAGCCGGAGGGTGTCCGTCCAGAAGGTTTCGTCCCCGAAGGTCTCGTGTCGGAAGACCTCCTGTCCCTGCCGCGCGGCGCGTCGCGAGGGAACGGTGGCCTCGCCCTCCCTGTCGCACGCCGCGAGCGCGAGCCCTGCCAGGACCAGGCCAAGCCATCGCCGCCGGCGCGAACCGCCGGGATGGCCGAAGATCATGTAGGTCATTGCTGCCTCCAGCTCGAGGGGCGCGCCGCGACGATGAGCCTGCCCCGCATGACAGGGTGTAGCGCGCAGTAGTAGTGGAGCTCGCCGGCCAGGGGGGCAACGAGGGCTCCCTCCTGGCCTTGCGCGAGGCTTTCGGTCGTCCACGCCGGATCCTTCCGGGCCGTGGCCGTGTGCGGGACGAGGTCACGGTTCACCCAGGTGATGGTGTCCCCGGGCCCGACGCGAATGACCGCCGGGTGGTAGGCCATCCCCTTGATCTCCACGACATGGCGCTGGGGGACCTGGCGGGGCCACGCGAGCGCGGCGCTCCCGCCAAGCAGCACGAGTGCGCCTCCCGACCAGAGGGTGGCTCGCCACCACCCTCCGGCACGATGCCGCGGGAGACTCACCGCCCCGCTCCCAGGGCGCCCGCGAGCTGCTTCGCGTGCTGCAGGTGCGCGGCGATCGCGGGCCGGACGTCGGTCAGGAGCTTCCTGAGCTCCTCGTTCGTGGTGGTCGGGATGAGGAGGCCGTCGAGCGCATCGAGGACTGCCTGGTGGTAGGCCACCTCGCGCGTGATGTACGCCCGATCGAAGGCCCGGCCCCGGAGCTCCTCGATCCCCGTGCGGGCCGTGGCCGCCCCGTCGAGGAGTGACCGGCTCACCGCGTTGTCTGCCGGGGTGACGCCGAGGCGAGCGGCGAGCGCCGCGGCCTGCCGGTTGACGGCACCGTGGTCGGTGATCATTGTCGCCGCGAACTGCCGCACCTCGGCCGCCCGTGCCCGGGACTCGGCGAGCTTGCCGAGATCGATATCGATGCTGTTCGCCGTCACCGCCACGTGGGCGACTTCGGCATCGGAGAGGTCGGGCGTCTGGGCTGAAAGGGTGGAGGCCGCGCCCATGGCAAGCAGGACCAGCATGGTATGGCGGGAATCGAGCAGGTACATCGTTGTTCTCCTGTAAGGAGTTGGGAGCCTTACCGCGGACTGAGTGGGGATAACCTATCACGCTTAATACAGTTTATCAATAAATTAGTGTGATTAATGGACAAACAACGTTTCCACGCATATACTTAGTGAACCAAAGCACCTCGGACGCCTGCATGATCAACTGGCTCGAAACACTTCTCGGCGATACCCGCGCCAAGCTGCTCCGCCTCCTCCGCCGCCCGCCCCAGTCCATCACGGGACTGGCAGAGGCCGTGGGGCTGACGGACAACGCGGTGCGTACCCACCTCGCCGCCCTGGGCCGCGACGGGATCGTCGAGCAGGTGGGAGTGCAGCGGGATACGGGGGGCAAGCCGGCCCGGGTCTACGCCCTGACTGCTGAGGGCGAGGAACTCTTCCCGAAGGCGTACGCCATGGTGCTGGGAGGGCTCGTCAGGGAACTGGTTCGGCGGGAGGGTACTGCCCGGACGGCCGAGCTGCTCGAGGCGGTGGGGGAGCGGATCGCCGGCGGAAAGACTGCGCCGGGTCAGCTCGAGAGCCGGGTCACGGCAGCCGCGGCGGCGCTCCGGAGCATCGGGGGGGATGTGGAGGTGATACCGGCCGCCCACGGCTGGCGCCTCCAGGGCTACGGGTGCCCCCTCTCGGCCGTGACCGGCAAGCAGCCGGAGGTGTGCGCCCTCGCCCGGGCGCTGGTTGAGCAGATCACCGGCCAGCCCGTGACCGAGGCTTGTGATCGCGCGGGGCGACCGCGCTGCGCCTTCGAGGTGCAAGGCCTGCCGGGGTAGCCGGCATCAGGCCTGACCGGTCCGGGAGGCGGGGGCGAGCGCACGGTACGCTTCCAGGGCCGCCCGCTCTACCCAGCATTCGGAGAGCCGGCCGCCGCGGAGGCGCCAGATGGCGATGCCGGTGAAGCGCACCGGCCGGCCGTCGGGGGGCAGCTGGAAGATGCCGTTCTTGCGCCCCGTGCAGACCCAGCGCGACACCACGCGCTCGCCGTCTGCGCTGGCGAACGACTCCACCGGGACCGTGCGGGCGTCGAGCAGCACTCGCTGGAACTCACCCACCCAGGCCTTGAAGGACGCGCGGCCGGAAATGCGCGCACCGCCCGAGGTGATCTGGTAATCCTCGGTGGTCAGCTCGTCGAGCGCGTCGAGGTCATGCGCCGGCCCCCGGACCCGTGCCAGGAAGTCATGGGCCAGCGCCACCGCCCGCTCCGCCGGTGTCGCCGCTCCCGGCCAGGGATCAGTACTCACGGGTCAGCCTTCCCCCGCGCGCGAGCGGCTCCGTGATGCCGCGCGCCCGCAGCGCGTGCCACAGGGTAACGGGGTTGATACCGAGGATCGGGATGCCGATCTGCGGTTCGAGGCGTTCGGCCACGTCGAGCACGCTCATGTTGGTGCCGCACTGGACCACCGCGTCCATGCGGTGTCCGTCGGTCGCCACCAGCTCGAGGATGGCGCGCTCCTTGGCCCACTCCGGCACATGCGCGATGAGCCGGGCATCGGGACAGGCGAGCCCCACGCTCGCCACCACGTCGAAGCCCAGCTCGGCGAACATCCGGGCCGCCGACGCCGTGCCACCGCGGTCGAACGGCGTCAGCAGCCCCACCCGCCGGGCGCCCAGCCGTCGCAGCGCCGTCGCAATCGCGTCGTGCCATGCGGCCACGGGCAGGCCGGTCCGCGCGTGCAATTCGGCCACGGGGGCCCGAACGCCGGCGAGCCCGGCCACCACGTGCTCCACGCTCATCCCCAGGATCAGCGAGTCGGGACGGGCCAGCAGCGCGGCCTGGCCCGCGGCGGCCAGCCCCGCAAGGAACTGGCGGCCATACCGCACCCGGTCCGCATTGGTACGCAGTTGCGGGGCCGGAGTGGAGACCCGGAACGTCACGAGACCGATCCCGTGCAGGCCGCCCGCGACACGGCTGCGATGCACGATGTCCCACAGGTCGTGCTCCGCCGTGGTGTTGGTGGCGGGCACCAGCAGCCCGAACTTGTGCCGGAAGCTTCGCGCGTCGGGATCGCGGCGGTCGCTCGCACCGGCGTCGGAGGGCGCGGGCCGGGTGGCACGGGCGGCCAGGGCGCGCGCGGTCACGGGGCCACCCCCGCCGGCAGGAACGCCGGCATCGGCGCGGTGCGCGGACGCCAAGCCAGCGCCGCCTGGGTCTTCACCGACCGCACGTCCTGGTCGAGCGCCAGCGCCTCGGCGAAATCACCCAGGGCCGCGCCCGCGTCCGCCAGGCTCTGCCGCAGGGGCGGCGCCTGCACCGCCTCGGCGGCCACCAGATCCTCGACGCGCACCACGCCGCCGATGCCGTGGAGCACCTGGCCCGGTCGGGCCCGCTCCACGGCCGCCAGATAGAGCAGCGCCAGATCATCCACGTGGACGACCGGCCAGCGCTGCCGGCCATCGCCCACCAGCGGCAGCTTGCCGGCGGCGATCCGGCCGGGAATGCCGCCGCCGTGGCCGTACACGACGCCTGGGCGGAGGATCACGGCGTGTGCCCCATCCGCCGCGGCCGCGCGCAGCCAGTGCTCGAGCGGCGCCCGCCAGGCGATGAGCGGGATGGGAGCAAGCGGCGTATGCTCGTCGGCCGTCTGCGCGCCCGTGGCGCCCAGCACCCAGACACCACTGGTATAAAGGAACGGGCGCCCGGACCCGGCCAGCGCGGTCACCATGGCCTCCGTGGCAGCGCGGTCGGCAGCCGCGCCGGTGGGACCAGCTACGAAGCCAGCGTGGATGACGGCATCGGCGGCGCCAGCGTGCCCCGCCAGGGCCGCGAGATCAGTGAGACTGCCGGCCTGCGGGACATACCCGAGCGTCTGCGCCTGCCGGGCCGAGGTCTCCGAATGGGCGAGTGCGAACACCTCGTGGCCCGCGGCCCGGGCCACCCGTGCGACCGCACCGCCGATATACCCCGTCGTGCCAGCGATGAAGATCCGCATGGTACCTCCTGCGAGTGAGTGCATCGGTGACGCGTGTTGACACCACATAACAGCGGGCAGCCACCGCCGCGAGGCGCGGCCGGCGGCAGGCCGCCCGCTAGGACGCCGCGTCCCCCGCGGGGATCAGGCGGCTGCACAGGTCCGTCAGTTGCGCCAGTTCGGGTGGCCGCAGCGGGGCGGCCACGGTGCTGGTGAGCGCATCAATGGGGCCGTCCAGGCGGTCGAGCAGCGCGAGGCCGCGATCAGTGATGCGGGCCAGGGAGAGTCGCCGGTCACCTTCGGCGCGATACCGCTTGATCAGCCCCTGGCGCGCGAGGCGGTCCAGCAGCCGGGTCACGTCGGGGGCGCGGTCCACCAGGCGCAGGGCGATCTCGTAGCGCGGGTGGCCACCCGGATACACGCCGCGCAGGATCCGCAGCACGTTGTACTGATCGTGGGTGACACCCGCCCGGCCGCACACCGCCTCGAGCCGGCACTTGAGGTGCAGCGCCGCCACCAGCAGGCTCATCATCGCCTCCTGGCTGGGGCTCCGGAACCGGGCCTGACGCAACCGCTCCTTGACCGACATTGACATCCTCCGTGAACGGCGGTATAATCTGTGTTATAAACACATATCTGTCAATGGGCCCGGGGCCCGGGGAGGAAACGTGCTGGAGCGGTTTTCGGCATTCGCCGAGGCGGGCGGCGGCGGCAACCCGGCCGGCGTGTGGACCGGGGAGGCGCTACCGGATCCCGTGGAGATGCAGCGAATCGCGGCGGAGGTCGGCTTCTCGGAGACGGCCTTCGCGGCTCCCAGCGCCGGGTTTACCCGAACGGTGCGCTACTTCAGCCCCGAGGCCGAGGTGGCGTTCTGCGGCCATGCGACCATTGCCCTCGGGGTCGCGCTGGGGTCGTCCCACGGCGTGGGCACCTATCGGCTCCTAACGGCGGTGGGGGAGGTGCCGGTCGTCGTACGGCGGCACGAGGGCCGGCTGGAGGCCGCGTTAATGTCGGTCGAGCCCCACCATGAGCCGGCCCCGGAGGGTCTGCTCACGGCGGTACTGGCCACGCTCGGCTGGCACCGGAACGAACTGGATGCCGCGATCCCGCCGGTCCGCGCCTATGCCGGCGTCTGGCATCTCGTGATCGCGGTGGCCCGCCGCGAACGGCTCGCCACGCTCGACTACGATTTTGCCGCGCTCAAGGCCCTGATGCTGGCCGAGGGTCTCACAACGCTCCAGCTCATCTGGCGCGAGGGACCGGAGCTGTACCACGCCCGTGACCCCTTTCCGGTGGGCGGTGTCGTCGAGGACCCCGCCACGGGCGCGGCCGCGGCCGCGCGGGGCGGGTCCCAGCGCGCGGGCCGGCGGGGGACGCCGCCCGTGCCCCTCACCCTG
>JANRJZ010000085.1:0-8254 GCA_033763675.1 Gemmatimonadota bacterium | reverse complement strand
GATCCAGCGCGGCGTCGAACAGCCGTTCGACCTCGGGCCATTCCGGCTCAGGCGCCACCGAGGTCCCCCCGATGCGGCTCGAGCGCCTGATGCAGCCAGGCGCGGGCGCGGGCCCAGTCTCGCTGCACCGTGCGGGTGGTGACGCCCAGCAGCGCGGCGATCTCGGTCTCCTCTAGGCCGGCGAAGAACCGATACTCGACGACCTCGCGGAGCCGCGGGCTCTGGGCGCCCAGCTGCTCCAGCGCCTCGTCGAGGGCGAGCATATCTTCTGGCGGGAGCGCCGGGAGGCCGGCTTCGTCGCTCAGGGTGACGGACACCGCCCCCCCGCCGCGCTTGGCGGCGAGCCGCCGGCGGGCATGATCCACCAGGATCTGGCGCATGAGCCGGGCGGCGATGGCGAGAAAGTGCTGGCGGCTGGCCACGTCCTCCGGCGCGTTGCCGGCCAGCCGGAGCCAGGCCTCATGCACCAGTTCGGTCGGTTGCAGCGTATGCCCCGATGCCTCACGGCGCAGCAGGCGGGCCGCGGTCGCGCGCAGTTCGGCATGGACCAGGGGAATGACACGGGCGAGGGCATCCGGCGACCCGGGAGCGGCCTCCCGGAGGAGGCGGGTCACCAGTCCCGGGTCCCGTGAGTCACCGTGTGAGGGCATCGGCGCGCGCTGGGAGCGAATGTCGGGTCTGGGTGAGAGCGTCCGCAATATACGGGTGAGCCGTTGGACCGGCCATGCGCCGCCACCCACACCGGAGGGGATCATGTTCCGAACCGCACAGCTGCTGGGGCTCCTGGCCCTGGCCCCCCTGGCGACGCTGGCCGCCCAGGGCGACGTCCACCAGCATCAGCACGCCCCCGCGTCCGGGCCCATGCCGCTGCACCAGAACCTCGGCACCCTGCACTATGCCGTGACCACCGGTGAGGTCCGGGCCCAGGCCTACTTCGACCAGGGGCTCCGGCTCTACTGGGCCTTCAACCACGCCGAGGCCGTGCGCTCCTTCGAGGAAGCGGAGCGTCTCGACCCTGCCTGCGCCATGTGTGCCTTCGGCCAGGCGCTGGCGCTCGGGCCCAACATCAACGCGCCGATGGACAGTGCCGCCGGGGTGCTGGCCTGGGCCACGGTCCGCCGGGCCGAAGGGCTGGCCGGCGCCGACGAGCGGGAGCGGGCCATGATCGCCGCGCTGCGGGAGCGCTACGATCCCGCCCGCTCGCGCGCGGCCGCCGACACCGCGTGGGCCCGCGCCATCGGCGCCCTCGCCGAGCGCTACCCCGAGGACCTCGAGCTGCAGGCGCTGCACGCCGAGGCCATCATGGACCTGAGCCCCTGGCGCTACTGGACGCCGGCGGGGGAGGCGCGCCCGGAGACCCCGACGGCGCTGGCGCGGATCGAGCGGGTGCTGGCGGCGAACCCCAATCATCCCGGCGGCTGCCACCTCCTGATCCATGCGGTCGAGGCGGTGGATCCGGAGCGGGCGGTGGTTTGCGCCGAGCGGCTCGCCGGCCTCATGCCCGGCGCTGGCCACCTGGTGCACATGCCCGGGCATATCTACGTGCGGGTGGGCCGCTATCGGGATGCGATCCGCGCCAACGAGCATGCGGTGCACGCGGACCACCGGTTCTTCGAGGGGCCGAATGTGAGCCGCCAGGGCCTCTACGGGCTCGGCTACTACCCCCACAACTGGCATTTCATGAGCTTCGCCGCCGCCCTCGCTGGCGACCGCGCCACCGCCGTGCGCGCGGCGCGGAAGGTGACCGAGACCGTGGGCATCGAGGTGGCGCGGCAGCAGCCCTGGCTCGAGGCGGTGACGCCGATCGTGTTCTATACGCTGGTGAACTTCGGCCAGTGGGACGCAATCCTCGCGGAGCCGATGC
The DNA here is from genome assembly GCA_033763675.1 of Gemmatimonadota bacterium. Lineage (GTDB taxonomy): Bacteria > Gemmatimonadota > Gemmatimonadetes > Gemmatimonadales > GWC2-71-9 > JADJOM01. Next base: position 6,390 of record JANRJZ010000085.1, on the reverse strand, counting down.
CCCCGACGGACCTGCGGTTCACCACCGGGATGGCCTACTACGCTCGCGGCATCGCCTTCGCGGCCCGGCGCCGGTGGGCGGAGGCGCAGGCCGCGGAAGACTCGGTCACCAGGATCGCGGCGGCGCTGCCCGAGGGAGAAAACCGCACCGCCATGCGCATCGCCGTGCTGGCGCTCCAGGGAGAGATTGCGCTTCGTGCCGGCCGGACCGCCGATGCCGTGACCCGCTTCCGCGCGGCGGTGGAGCTGGAAGACGGGCTCGCCTACACCGAGCCCCCCACCTGGTACTATCCGGCACGCCAGTCACTGGGGAAGGCGTTGCTTGCCGCCGGGGATCTGGCGGGGGCGGAGGCCGCGTACCGGCAGGACCTGCGGCGCTTCCCGGAGAATGGCTGGTCGCTGTTCGGCCTGGCCCAGAGCCTGCGCCGCCAGTCGAAGGTGGACGAGGCGGTCGCCGTGGAGCGGCGATTCCAGGCCGCCTGGCAGGGCTCCGACACTCGACTCGTCGCCTCGCGGTTCTAGCGCGGCCTGAAACACCAACGCCGCCCGGGATCACCCGGGCGGCGTTGGTGTTCCTGCGGGCCCGCCTCAGGGAAGCGTGGCGGTGAAGCTGATCCCATTGCGGGCGATGCCGCTGCCCTGGAGCGGGGTTCCGGTGGCGATCACGCTGTTCGGCAGCGCGCCGGCGCCGAGGGTCCACCCGCCCAGCCGCGCGACGCCATTGGCGTCCGTCACCTGCACCGCGCCGCTGAGGCTGCCCTCGTTACCTGCCGGGATACTGAATGTCACGGTGATCCCGGGGACGGGCCGTCCCGTGGGGGTCTTGATCTGGACGCTCGGCAGGTCCGTGGCGCCGACCGGGCTGTTGGGCGCGCCGCTGATGGTACGCAGCGTGAAGGCGTCCATCGTGGTCAGCGTGTCCACCGCGCCGAAGGGGCTGAAGGTCCGGGTACTGCCGCCCAGGCAGCAGGTTCCGTCGATGGACGGGCCGCTCTGCGACGCGATGCTGGTGCAGTCGAGGAAGGCCGGCGTGGCGCGGGGCAGGAGCTCGAAGCCCGTGGTGCCAAGGTTGTGGCCCAGCTTGAGCCGGCTGTAGTCGGGCGGGGTGAAGTCATCCACCTGGCAGGCACCGACCAGCACGTCCGTGGAAAAAGTCACCGCGGGCGAGGCCTGGAACTCGTAGAACGCCGGATACTGGTCCAGCGGCGTGTTGAGCGGACCGGGGCTGTCGGGGAGGCGGAACACCGCGATGACGGTCGTCGTGGGCACCGACGCGACCGGCAGGTCCACCCCGGCCTGCGCGCTCGGCGTCACCACGGTGGTGGCCGGGGTCGTGGGGCCCACCACCGCGACCACGCCATCCTCACCCAGCGAGCTGCCGGGCAGGTTCGGCGCCGGGAGGCCCACCAGGCAGTAGAGTCCGTTCATCAGGGTGAGGACGGCGGTCTGCGTCGCCGGCGACTGATCGCCGATCAGCGCGTGGGCGTAGTACTGGGCCAGCATGTACTCGACCAGCCGGAACATCTGCAGCTGGGCGTTGGCGGCATCCGGCTTCTTCACCAGCTTGGCGATGGCCGAGAGCCGGTTGTTGGCCTCGGTCCGGGTGCCGCCGACCGGGAACAGGGCGTTGATCTGCAACCGCAGGTCGTCCACCGTGGGGCAGGCGTTGGCGACCGCGCTGGCCGCGGGTGCGGTGAATTCGGCCGGAGAGTCCAAACCGGGGGTGGCACACGAGAGCAGGAAGCCGAGGCCCGCGAGGGCGGGATAACGGAGTCGGCGCATGGGTCGAACCTCAGGGGGTGACAGATGGTGGAAAGCCGAGGCCGCTGCAGGATTAGTGCGCGAGGCTGGCTCGAAATCATCCAGGCTCGACAATTTGATGCAAGTTGTTCGCTGTGAACGACTTGGCCGGCATGGACCGGGCGGACAAGGGGGTCGTCGGTCGGCCGCCGACTGTAGGCCCGCCACACCAACCGTGCCTCGGCTGCCTCGGTCGGGCGGCTAGCGGACGCCGATCAGCTGCTGGTACTCCGGGTCGCCCCTGAGGTCCCGGAACCACCATCCCTCATCTTCCGCAAAGGCCTCCCGCCGTCCGGGGCTGGCGGTGAGGAAGCGCTTCAGGCGGTCGATGGCCATGGCCTTGTCGCCGACCTGCAGGTACGCAAAGGCGGCGACGAACGCCAGCTCACCCTGGGGGTCCACGGTGGGATCGCCGCCGCTGCGTTCGATGACGCGCCGGGCACTGTCGGCGAGCCCCGCGCGGCCCAGCACCGCCGCCACGTCGTTGGCGTCGTAGAGCCGCTCGAAGTCCCGTCCCTCGGGCGGCGCCAGTGCCACCATGGAATCCGCCAGTCGCCAGGCCAGGGCGGGGTCCGGCTCGCGGGCCTTGGTCGTGAGCATCCAGAGCTGGCATTGGACCGCGCGCGGGTTGGCCGGGAACCGCCGCTGCAGCTCGCCGCACCAGTGCTCGGCGTCGGGAAACTGGCCCTGATCGTAGGTGGCGAAGAAGAGCCGCTGGGTAATGACGTCGGCGTTGCCCAGGAAGGCGTCGGCGGCGAGCGCCTGCCGCGCCGCGAGGATCACGTCCACCGTGGTCTTGGTCTGGTTATAGAGGTGCGAGAGCGTCGCGTGGGCCCCGGCCTGGTTCGGGTTGATCCGGGTGGCCGTCTCGAGATCTTTCTGGGCGTCGTTCAGCAGCGCGCTGGCCTTCGCGTCATCCCGCTCCAACTGCAGCAGCCAGCGCCAGTACCGCAGGTTGCCCCGGACTTCGAAGGCGTCTGGATGGTTGGGAGCGACCCCGAAGGCCACCGCCACCCGGGCGAGTCCCTCGTCGATCCAGCGGGCCGCGCCGGCGTTGTCCCCCTGCCCGCCGAGGAAGTACGAGCGCCGATAGGCGAGCTGGGCCCGGAGGATCAGCGGATCCACCCACTTCGGGTCGAGGGCCGCGGCGCTCGCCGCAAGGGAGTCGGCCGTATCGAAGGCGGTCAGGAGGCCCGGGAGGTTACCTTCCCGCACCGCCGCCTCTCCCTGCTTGCGCGCGGACTGCGCCTGCTGCAGCACGGTCCACGCCTGCACGTTGCGGGTGCCCTCCCGCTGTTCCCGCAGCCGCACCTCCTCGCCCAGGCGGGAGCGAATCAGTTCGGCGGCGACGCCGGCCAGTGAATCCCGCACCGCCAGCGGGTCACCGGCGGGCAGGTCGAAGGACGCGCGCGCCCCCGGCAGGTCCACCCCGCTGTTGCCGTCCACCAGCCGGAGCTGCACCCGCAGCTTGTCGCCCACCGGTTCCACGGCGCCCTGCACCAGCGTGCCCGCTTGCAGGGCGCGGCCCACGCTGTCGCGGGGGATGGCGGGGTCGCGCCAGGCGCCCACACCGCCGGCCGAGATGACCTTGAGTGCCGGTACCTGGCTGAGGGCGCCGATCACCGCCTCGGTCAAACCGTCGGCGAGGTACCCGAGCCGCCGGTCGGATGTCCCATCCTCGAGGTACAGCACCGCGACGGCATGGGGATCGAGGCCACCGGTGGAGGCGCTCGCGCCGGTGTTCCCGCGCAGCAGGTACCAGCCCAGGGCGGCGGCGGACAGCAGCAGCACCAGCGCGCCGGCGCCGAAGGCCACCAGCGACCGCTTGCGGACCGTCACCGTGACCGCACCGGCCGGGGGCGTCCGGATCTGGCGGCGCTGGGCGGTGACCCGGGACGCGGTGTAGCGGCTGGCGGTGGCGCCCGGCGGCGCACCGAGCAGTTCGGCGAACTGCGCCGCGGTCTGGGGCCGGTCGGCCACCACCTTGTTGAGCGCCGCCATGATGGCGTCTTCGACCTGGTCCGGCACGGTGTCCCGCACCACCTGGATGCTCGGCACCTGCTCCATCGCGTGCCGGGCCATGATCTGGCGGGCGTTGCTGCCGCTGAAGGGGGGGTGCCCCGCCAGCATCTCGTACAGCACGCAGGCCAGGGAGTAGAGGTCGGTGGTGGGGCCCACGACGTCGCCGACCGCCTGCTCCGGGCTCATGTAGAGGGGGGTGCCCACCGCCATGCCGGTCTCGGTGAGCTTCTGGCTGCTCCCCGCCTCGCTCACCGCGCGGGCGATGCCGAAGTCGGCCACCAGCGCGTGGCCGCCGGAGAGCATGATGTTCTCCGGCTTGATGTCCCGGTGGATGATGCCGAGGGAATGGGCGTAGCCGAGGGCGTCGGCCACCTCGAGCGCGACGTGGATCGAGAAGTCCACCGGCAGCATGTGCTCCCGGTTGAGGCGGTCGCGCAACGACTCGCCGTAGATGAACGGCATGACGTAGTACAGCAGCCCGTCGGCTTCACCCGAGTCGAACAGCCCCAGGATGTTGGGGTGCTGCAGCTTGGCGGCGAACTTGATCTCGCGGTCGAAGCGCTCCGGGCCGAGCGTCGCGGCCAGCTCCGGATGCAGCACCTTGATCGCCACCTCGCGGTCGTGCTTGAGGTCGGTGGCCAGGTACACCGTGGCCATGCCTCCGCGCCCGAGCTCGCGCTGGATGCCGTAGCGGTCCTGGAGAGCGGCCTGCAGCTGGGCGAGGATGTCGGACACGGCCTGGGGGACGGGGGGTGAACGCTGCGGGCGACGGTGGGAAAGTATACGCGCCGCTGGGAGTTACGGCCAGCAGCGGGGCCGGGGGGTGAGGCCCTGGGCGCCGAGGCCCGGCCTCACCCGAACAGCCACCGCACCACGTAGACCGCGAAGAACATCGCCGAGATGTCGGCGATGAGCCCGGCCGGCACCGCGTGCCGGGTCTTCTTGATGTTCACGGCCCCGAAGTACACCGCGATCACGTAGAACGTCGTCTCGGTCGAGCCGAACATCGTCGCGGCCATCTTCACGATCAGCGAGTCCTCCCCGTACTGGCGGATCAGGTCGAGCATGATCCCGGCGGACCCCGACCCGGTGAGCGGCCGCACGATCCACATCGGCAGCGTCTCCGGCGGGACCCCGAGCGGCGCGAGCAGCGGGCGCAGCCCCTCGACCAGGAAGTCCATCGCCCCCGAGGCGCGGAACATCCCCACGGCGAACAGGATCGCGATCAGGTAGGGGATGATGTTGACCGCCACCTGGAATCCCTCCCGGGCGCCGGTGACGAATTCCTCGTACACCGCCACCCGGCGGAACAGGCCGTACACCGGGAAGCCGATGATGATCAGCGGCACGATGAACACCGCCAGCAGGTCCAGCGAGGCGCGGAGCGTCTCCATGACTCAGCCCTCCACCGGCGCGGGGTCCTGCATCGGGTCGCTGGCGCGGTAGCCGCGGAGCCGGCCGAGCAGCTTGGCGGAGACGATGGCGACGACCAGCGACAGGGCGGTGCAGATCAGGATCGAGAAGAAGAGCTGGTTGATCTGCAGGCCCATGATGGCCACCAGCAGCACCGGCGGCACGATCTGGACGCTGGCAGTATTGAGGGCCAGCAGCATGACCATCGAGTTGGTGGCGGTATCCTTTCGGGGATTGAGCTTCTGCAGCTCTTCCATGGCCTTGATCCCCATCGGGGTGGCGGCGTTCCCCAGGCCCAGCACGTTGGCCGACAGGTTCAGCACGATCATGCCCATGGCCGGGTGCCCCTTCGGGATCTCGGGGAAGAGCGGCCGGAACACCGGCTCCGCCACCCGGACGATCACGCTGATGAGACCCGCCTTGTCCGCAATGCGGAGCATCCCGAGCCAGAGTGCGATCACCCCTACCAGGCTGAGCGCCAGCGTGACCGCGGTTTTGGCGAAGTCGATCGCCGCCTTGCTGATCGCCACCATCTTCACGAACCGCACCTGGCCGAAGCGCACCGCCGCCTCGAGCAGGGTGTCACCCGGGGCCGCGGTCAGGGTGACGGGCCCGCGCAGGTCGTTGTCCCGCTCCGAGATCATGCCGCGGATGGTGGCCAGTGGCTCCGGCAGCGCGGCATCCTTCGCGAAACGAAGCTCGCGGCCGTCGGCGTTCTGCAGCAGCACGCCGGCGTAGCTGGGCGGGACGGCCAGCGCGGTGCCGTAGTGGGCCGCCCAGCGGGCGCTGTCCACCCGCACCGTCACCGGCAGCTCGCGGGCGGCGGGATCGTAGCCGGCGCCGAGGGCCAGGGTGACCGGGACCGGCTGGCCGTTCCGGTAGCGATCGCGCGAGAGTTCGCCGATATCGGTGACCAGCGCGAAGACGAGGCTCAGGATGATGAGCCCGGCCCAGATGTAGTTGAGCATGGCGGGGTGGGGAGAGAGGGTGACGGAAGGTACGGCCGGAGGGCGAACCGGGGATAGGGGCGTGGGCCCCCCGGTCTCCCCTCCACCTCCCCCGTGCGACCCTCCGCCGGGGTCCCGCATCATTTCCGGCGTCCCCAGCTCCCGTGGAGTCACCATGCTGCACCGCCGTTGGTCGAGGGCCCTGACCG
>JANRJZ010000084.1:0-18808 GCA_033763675.1 Gemmatimonadota bacterium | reverse complement strand
TGGGGAGCCGGAAAACGGGGCAGGACGGCAGGACGGCAGGACGGCAGGACGGCAGGACGGCAGGACGGCAGGACGGCAGGACGGCAGGACGGCAGGACGGCAGGTTAGCGCCCATCGCCCAATTCTCCAATCGCCTAATCGCCTAATCGCCTGATCGCCTGATCGCCTAATCGCCGAATCGCCGAGCCAGAATCAGCCGCAGCATCCGGATCGCGGTCTTCGCCAGCTGCGGGTAGCCGGTGGAGTGCTTCGACACGCCGGCGATGCGCGGGTAGTAGCTCACCGGGATCTCGATCACCCGGCGGTGCAGCCGCAGCACCTCCACCATGACCTCCGGCGCGAACTCGGGGCCGACGCCGGTGAGCCGGGGCCGGATCTTCTCGTACACGTCGCGCCAGATGGCGCGATAGGTGCACCCGACGTCGGTGAAGCGAGTGTAGTTCCGCACCCACAGAAACTGGATCAGCTTCCCCACCGCCACGTTGGCCCAGCGCACCGGCCCCTGCATGTTGGTCCCCTGCTCCACCATCTGCCGGGTGGTGCGGGTGCCCATGACCAGATCGGCGTCCTTCATGTACTCGAGCAGCTTGCCGAGGTCCTTGGCGCGAAACGAGTGGTCGGCCTCGGTGAAGACCAGGATATCCCCCGTCGCCTTCGACAGCCCGAACCGCAGCGCATCCCCGTAGCCGCGCAGCGTGGTGGAATGCACCGTGGCGCCTTCCGCGCGGGCGATCTCCGCCGTGCCGTCGGTGGAGTTGTTGTCGGCCACCACGACCTCGTCCACGTGGGGGCGGAAGTCCCGCACCACCGTGCCGATGGACCCGGCTTCGTTCCACGCCGGGATGATCACGCTTACGGAATAGCGCCGGAACTCGCGGCTCCGCACCAGGTAGTTGGCGTAGTTCTGGTCCTCGACGGTGTTGATGTTGTAGTAATCGCCCTCGAGGGGAAAGGCGCGGACCGGCCGCCCTTCCCGGACCAGGGTATGGATCGCGTCGGTGAGCTCCACCCGCCCGCTCCGGGCGCTGGGGGGCGTGCGGTCGATGGCGTCGAAGATCGACGGCCGGAACACGTACGTACCGCACCCGAGCCAGGGCTCGGCGATGGTCTCGGGCTTCTCCTCGAGGCTGGTGATCAGCCCGTCCCGGATGGTAAGGGCGTAGTTCTTCCGGATGCGGGTGAGGTCCTCGGTGCGGAGCACCGCACAGGCAGCCTCCCACGGCTCGGCCAGGGGCAGCAGCCGGTCGTGATTGGACTCGATGTACAGCTCATCCCCGAGGATGGTGACGAAGGGCTCGGCCAGGTGCGGCCGGGCAAGGTAGAGCCCGCGGGCCAGGCCGATCTTCGGATCGGGGACATCCACGTAGCGCACCGTGACGCCATGGGCGCTGCCATCCCCCAGGCAGGCGCGCACCTGCTGGGCCATGTGGCCCACGATCACGATGAGGTCGCGGATGCCGAGACGGTCCCGCAGCGTCTCGAGGTTGCGGACCAGGAGCGGCTTGCCGGCGACTTCCAGCAGGACCTTGGGGGTGTGGGTGGTCCGCGGGTAGGCCCGCACCCCCTGGCCGGCCGCGGTGAGGACACCGAGGCGGATGGGAGGCTCGGTCACGGGGTGTGGCGGCGCACCAGGGCCATGCCCACGTCGCCCACCACCTGCAGGCTGCCGGCGCTCACCTTGTCGAGGGAGTCGGCCGGGGTGTGCCAGTAGCTGTTGCCCGGGCCGTAGCTGAAGTCCACCACGTCAATGGCCCGGATCCCCACCTTCTGCAGCTCGACGTGATCGTCGATCAGGGTGGGTCCCTGTCCCGGAGCGTTCACGAACACCGCGCCGTGGCCGATCTCCCTGGCCACGGTCCACACCAGGTCAACCACTTCCGGTGCGCCCAGCACCGACTGCCCCTCGGGGAGGAGCTTGAGGTCGGCGTCGCCGACGAGATCGAACAGGACGGCGTAGAGCGGCTTGGGGCCGTCGGGCTGGTGCTTCGCGTAGTAGCGGGAGCCGATGAGGACGTCGCCGGCCTCAGTGTGGAAGTTGGCGTAGTCCTCGCCATCCACGAACAGCAGATCCACCCCGACGGCCGGCGGGGCCCGCTTGAGCGCGTCGGCCATGCCGAGCAAAACGGCCACCCCGGAGGCGCCGTCGTTGGCGCCGGGCCCCGGCGTCTGCGGCCCCTGGTAGTCGGGATTGTCCGACCGCGGCCGGGTATCCCAGTGGGCGAGGAAGAGGATCCGCTCCCGCGCCCCCAGGTTGAAACGGGCGAGGAAATTCCGCATGGGAAGGGTGTCCCCCTTCCCGGTGACGTGGTCCCAGGCCTGGACCACGACCGAATCGGCCCGGGTGCGGAGCAGCGAGTCGAGCCAGGCCGCGGTGGCGGCATGCGCCGGGGTGCCGGGAATGCGGTACCCGAAGCCGACCTGCCGCTCGAGGTAGGTGAAGGCGACGGCGCCGTTGAACTCCCGCGGAGGCGGGGCGGCCTCCCCGCAGGCGGCGAGAAGGAGCAGCAGACCGGGCAGGGAGCGGCGCATGGGGAAGGAAGATCGGGGGGAGAGGGGAGGCGGGGGAAGGGGGCGGAGCGCTGCGGGCGCCCGCCGGGCGACCACACGGGCCGCCCGTACGGCGCCCGGAGCGCGTCAGCCCGGCCCTTGCGGCCGCCCGCCCCTCCGGCGTGATCCGCCTACCGGTAGTCCCCCGCGTACAGCGACAGCTGGAAGCTCGCCGACACGGTCATCTGCGAGAACGCGCGGTTGATGTGCTTGGCCTCGGTCAGGGCGTAGCTGAACTGGAGGCCGCCGGAGATGATGCGGCTCAGGTCGGTGTCCAGCGTGGCGCGGAGCTCGCGCCGCCGGTTGTCGGAGACGACCCCACAATCCTGCTGGGAGCGGAGCTGGAGGCAGCTGGTGCTCTTGGAGAGAATACCCGTCAGCTGGGAGCGGATGATGCGCCGGGCGCGGCTCAGCGACCGCGGCAGGGCGATCGCGTGGTTGACGCCCGCGGTGATGTCGTCCTGCTCCACCCGGGTGGTGTTCCCGCCGGACAGGTCCCGCTGGTTGAGCATGGACCAGCTGCCGCTCATCACGATGCCGTTGGCGAAGGTGAGCTGCAGGTCCGGGGTCACGCTGGAGCGGCGCTGCCGGCTCACCGCGGTGACGCCGCCGCTCGACGGGGTCAGGGTGGAACCGGTGGTGCTGCGAAAGGTCGCGCCGAGGCCGATGAGGGAGACCGGAAAGCCGCGGATCGGCCGCAGGAAGCGGACGTTGCCCCGGGGCCATTCCCGCTGGTGCGACTCCGACGTGAGGAAGCTCCCCCCGCCGCGCTGGAAGCGGTTGGTCCGCAACCGGCTGTAGGCCAGCTGGAACGACAGCCCGAAGGGCAGCTCCGCCCCGGACTGGAAGGTGGTGCTGCGCACCTCGGCGGCGCCGATGGCGGAGTCCCCCTGGGCCCGGAGGAACCGGTTGAGGCCGCCCAGGGCCAGCTGGAAGCCGAGGGACGGATCGAAGGCCGCGAGGTCGAAGGTGGCGTTCCGGGTCAGCCGGTCGCTGATGTCGAGCGGGCGGAGGCGCCGGAGGGCCCGGCCGATGCCGCTGGAGTCCCCGGCCAGCCGGGCCCCCAGGCGGCCGATCTCGATCGCGGCCCCCACCTCCTGCAGCCGGGAGTTGTTGAGCGTCTGGGGCAGGATGTACGCCCCCGCGCTGTCGCCATCCTCGCGGATCGGCTGCCGGCTGGTGAGGCTGCGGGAGAGCACGAAGTTGCTCGAGGTCACGTACCGGGGCCGCAGCCAGCTCGAGATCCGCGGCGCCAGGATCAGGGACGTGGTGAGCTGGCGGTCGCGTTCCACCCCGACATCCATGCCGAACAGGTTGCGCCGCGCGTTGCCGGCGAGCCGTCCGAGCGTGGTCGAGTCGGAGTAGCGGCGCAGGTCACGGGTGCTGGCCAGGTCCCCCCGCAGGTTGAGCATGCCCAGCGGCTGCCAGCCGAGCCCGGCGGCGTTGCGCCAGGTGTGCAGCAGGGAGACCGACGGCACCACCTGGCTGTCCAGGGCGCGGCGCACCGGCACCGCATAGGCGAGCAGTTCGCCCTCGTTCCGGAGCAGCCCGCTCGTCAGCCGCACCGAATTGGGAACCAGGCTCACCTGCGGCCGGGCGAGCGCCTTGCCCCCGTCGCTGTTGCGAAGGAAGGCGGGCAGCCGCCCCACCAGTCCCGTCAGGTTCAGGGCGGGGCCGCGGCGCCCGGGCTGGAGCACGTAGGTGGCCTGCAGCGACCGGGAGCTGTTGCTGGCTTGGGACAGCTCGCTCGTGGCACGGGCATCGGCGAACGTGGCGGAGAGGCTCAGGGGATCCACCAGGCCCCGCACCAGCCAGGACCGGCCCCGCTGGTTGCGGCGGATGCTCACGCTGTAATTCAGCGACCAGCTCTCGGGGGTGCGGAGCCGGGCCAGGTCCCGCCCCTCGATGTCGCTCCCGGTCAGCAGCTCGGGCGTGACGCTGGCGCGGGCGTAGCTCACCTGCATCGGGACGACCACGCCCAGGCTGACGGGCAGGAAGCGATCCACCCGGACGCTGGTCGCCAGCTGCATGGTGCCGGTGGTCCGGTAGGACGGATCCTGCCCGATCTGCTGGAAGTGGCCGTCCTGCCGGACATAGCTGGCGCTGAGCTCCGCGACATCCGACGCGACCAGCCGCCCTTCCAGCGCCATCGCCGACCCGACCCGGGCAATCGGCTCGGCCAGCCGGATGTCATCCACCCAGACCTCGGCGCTGTCGCTGGGGTCGCCGGCGTTCCGGCGGAAAATGCCGGCCGCGACTTCCTGCACCTGGGCGAGGTTGGGGGGGTTCACCGCGGGGTCCTCCACGTGCGCGAGGTAGGGCCCGTCACAGAGGACGTAGGCCACCGAGACGGTGTCGCCGCCGCAGGCCACGCGCGCGGCGCTGTCGGCGGGGAGCCCCTGCAACCGCCGGGATTCGATCTGGGCCCGCAGTGATCGCCACTTGTCGAGACTGACCCGGAGCTCCGGCTCCCAGGAGACCGTGGTGGCATTGGCCAGGTACTGGTAGAAGTTGCGGCTGTCGCTTCCCACCCGGACGTAGACCTCGAAGTCCCGGTCGTCCCACCCGGGCCCGCGGCCGCGGGCCCAGGCGCGGAGCTCGCGGTAGCGCAGGAGGTTCTGGGGCCCGCTGGGGAATCGGAAGTACGCTTCGGCGCGCTGGCCCGGCTGGATGTCGCGGGCGATGATCCGGAGCGAGCGCTCATTGACCTGGCTGCCGAATTCCCCCTGGCTCCCGCCCTTCTTGTCGAGGCCGCCCCGAACGCCGGGCGGCGAGGTGTAGCCGAGTTCGATGTTCTCGGTGGAGACGGTGGAGGAGACCACCTCGCCGGTCGGGGCGCTCGTGGAGCCGGAGAGGCTGGCCACCGGGCGCTCCGAACGCCGCACCCACGGGGACCCGAGGAACCGCATCCGGGCCAGGGCCCAGAAGGCCCGCACATCGGGACCGCCCTGGTCCGGCTCGGCCACGGCGGTCAGGCGGAGGTGCTTCACCAGCCGGATGTTGGGACTCCCGACCTCATGCTCGGGGTTCCGGAGGGGCAGGCGGTAGAGCCGCCACTCCCCCGAGTCGGCGGACACGCTTCCCACCCGCACGAAATACGGGCTCGACTCGAGGTCCACCACCCAGCGGAGCACGTTCTCGTTGCTGCCGTCCGCGTCCAGTTGGTTGTCGTTGTCGAGGTCCTCGGCGTCCAGCACGCCGTTGCCGTTGCTGCAGCGGGCGCTCAGGTCTCCCCAGGGATAGACCGGCACCGTGCCGGAGAGATTCTGGCGGCAGAGCGCGGGGCGGTCCACCACGTCGCTGCCGTTGAGGATGATCTCGTCGGGCCGGTCGGTGAGAATGCCGACATCGTCGAGGTCGGCGTTGAAGACGCCGGTGGGCTGGCGCTCGGTGTCCAGCCGGCCGAGGCCGACGAACTGGCGGCCGGTGAACACGGAGTCGGTCCCCGCCACGGTGAGACTCTCCGGGGCGATGGAGACGGCGTCCTCGCTCACGGTGCCGAGATCCACCATCAGCTGCAGCCCGGCGCGGCCGGTGCTGTTGGAGCTGTCCCGGAAGACCCAGAACTCGAGGAATTCGTTCTTGGAAAGGTCCACCCCGGTCGAGCTGAGCGAGGTCACGAGGGACCGCCAGCGGGGTGCGTTGAGCCGGGTGGGGAGGACCCACTGGAGTCGGCTCGCGCGGTTGACGAGGCCCCCGGCGGTGTCCGCCGCCAGGGTCATGAACAGCACGGTCTCGAGCTGGTCCTGCTGGCCGGCGACCTGGATCCGCGGATCGATGTCGCGGGCCCGGAGCTGGAGGGCCTGGCCGCCGCCGGTCGAGACCAGGTTCTGCCAGCTGAGCTGGGCCACGTCGGCGGTGTCGAATGCCAGGCCCACGATGGTCTCCACCCCAAGCGCCGACTGCGGCCGGCTGCCCGCGTCCCACAACGTCTCCCGGAGGGAGAGCTGCACCCCGGGATCGCCCTCGAATTCCTCGAGGTAGGCCTGGCCGGAGCGGTTGGGGTCGGGACGGGTGAAGGCCAGCTCCGCGTTGAGGTCCAGCCGGGACGGGGCGGTGGCGGGAGCGGAGGTGAGCCGGTTCATGAAGCGGGTGACGGCCGAGGGCCGGAAGCGGAGGTCGGTACTGATCCCGCCGACCATGTGGGCCTGGGCCTCGAAGCCCAGCGCCGGACGGTTGAAGGCGCTCTTCTCGGTCTGGTAGATGCCTACCAGGTTGACGCCACCGACCTCGCCGAAGCTGTACCGGGTGGAGACCCCGAAGAGCTGGGTCGGGGCCACTGCGAACACGCCGCGCTCCTCGAAGCGGGCCTGGATGGTCCCGCCCGCCGTGCCGAAGAGCCCCTCGGGCTCGGCAAAGGTGACCTGCCCCAGGTCGTAGTTGATGGAGTACTCCACCCCGCGTTCCAGCCGCCGGCCGTTCAGGAACAGCGCCTCGCTGCCATCGCGGATCTGCAGCGCCCCGAGGTCGAGCGTGGAGCGGTCGCTGGTGGAGCTGGCGTTGTATCGCAGCCGGAACACGAACTTGGCCGGCGGCCCCTCGGTGTAGAGCAGGTACGCCGGACTCCGGTACAGCGAGTCGTTGCGCTCGGTGGCCAGCAGCCGCGCCGGGTCGGCGAACGGCTCCAGGTGCGGCAGGATGATGTACGATTCGCGGATGCTCAGGGCCGCCGCCGGATCGCTGCGGCGGGGAAAGAGCCGGTCCTGGAGGTTGAAGGCGTTGGGGTCGGCCTGGGTCGCCAGCCCGAGCTCCGCCAGGTACGTCGGCTGCGCCCCGGGCCGGAGGGGCCGCTCCGAGCGGTTCAGGCTCAGGTCCACCTTGACCGAGTTGAGGTCGAGGTCGGCGCCGGCGACCCGGTACACCTGGCGCATCTCGTGGCGGAAGGTCGGCCGGGTCGCGTCCACCCGGGGCTGCACGATGAGCCGCAGGGTATCCCGCGGTGCCTGGCCCGGGGGAACGGGCGTGTCCTCGGCCGGAAAGGTGCCCACCGGCCCGGCGGCGCTCCCGTAGCTCACCGCGAGGTAGTCGTTGAGGTCGAGCCGGGCGGCCAGGGCAAACCAGAGCCCGCTCGGATCGAGGTAGTAGTCCTGGTCCCGCTGCAGGAGCTGCCACTGCGCCGTCACCCGCTGGGTGGTGTCGACGCCGATCGCGATGGCGTTGATGCCGCCCAGGTTGGGGTTCACCCCGGTGCGGGACGGGGGACGGTAGCGGTAGACCCGGATGTCCCCCTGGGTGACCACGGCCTCGGGCGGGAGCCCGCTGCGATTGAGCTCGAGAATGTCGATCGCGGGATAGCCCGGCACCAGCTGGGGATCCACCACCCAGAAGAACCGGGTGCCCTCGAAATCGAGGTCCCGGGCCTCGCGGTCCTGGGGCTGGACGGTGGTATTGCCGACGGCATAGTTCCGCTCGACCACCACGCTCCCCTCCTGCGTGGCGGCGATGCCCTGCAGGGTGATGGGCCCGACCTCGAAGGTGGCGTTGACGCCGAAGTTGTTGGCCGGGATGGCGGAGGTGATGAAGCGGGAATTCGGGGGCCGGAAGACCACGGTGCCGATCTCCACCCGGCGGACGATCTCGTCGTCGAGCCCCTCGTAGTAGAGCTGGAGATTGTTGCGGGCGGAGAAGTCCCGCTCGGTGTCGTAGTCCACGTCCACGTGCAGCCGCTGGCCGATGAGTCCGCCGGAGCGGACCGCGACGTAGGTATCGAGCCGGGGCGCCTTCCAGCCGCCGCGGCAGCCGGAGTTGAGGTCCAGGTACTGGGCCGGGGTGCAGCGCAGGTTCTTGAGCCGCTCGGTGCGGACCTCGAGCCGGGCGTTCCCCTCGAGACTCAGGTCGGCGTAGCGGCGGGAGAGCCCCAGGAGCCCCCGGCGGCCGGGTTGACTATCCTCCGGGGTCACCGCGCGGGCGCCGTAGAGGCGGCGGAGCCGGAAGGCGGTGGTGCGCCGGGCCCGGGCCGAATCCAGGGACGCCTGCAGGGCGCTGTCCCAGGCCGCCCGGGCGAGGGCCGCGGGGCGGCGGACGCCGCCGTCCCAGGGGCTCCGGAAGACCGCCGGGGTACGCAATTCGAGCCCCGGCGCGGACCGGAAGCGAAGCCAGGCGGTGAAGGTGGTATCCCCCTGGGCGGCCAGCGCAGCTGGGGCGGCGAGGAGGAGCGCCACCGAGGCGAGAAATCGCACTAGGGGAGCTGGGACTCTGACTGAATCGGGAGTATCAGGCTTGAAGCTGCGGGACACCGGGAATATACTGGCCAGGTAGAAGGCATACAACTCGTTACCACACGGAGACTTCGGCACTCGTGCGCCTGCTCGACCGGTACCTCGTCCGCCAGTTCATTTCCCCCCTCGTCTTTGCCTTCCTGGCGATGACGAGCATCATGCTGCTCAATCAGGTGGCCCGGCGGTTCGGGGCCCTGGTGGGAAAGGGGCTGCCCTGGTCGGTCATCGGCGAAGTCTTCCTGCTCTGCCTGCCGTTCATCATCGCCATGACCCTGCCGATGGCGGTGCTGGTCGCGATGCTCTACACCTTCAGCCACCTGGCCGCCGACAGCGAAATCACCGCGATGCGGGCCAGCGGGCTGAGCGTCGGCCAGCTGGTCCGCCCCATGGTGCTCGTCGGGGTGCTCATCACGTCCGTCAACTTCTGGTTCACCGACCAGGTGCTCCCCGAGTCGAATGCCCGGCTGCGCAACCTGCTGATCAACATCCAGCGCAAGAAGCCGACGCTGGAGCTGCGAGAGCAGGTGATCAACGAGATCCCCCCCTCCGGGCTCTTCCTCCGCGCCAGCCGGATCGACCCGACCTCCGGGCGGCTCCGCAGCGTCACCATCTACGACATGGCCGGCACCGACGGCCGCCGGGTGATCTACGCCGACAGCGGCGTCATGGGCTTCACCGAGGTGGGGACCGACCTGCAGCTCAAGCTGTTCGACGGCTCGGTCCACGCCTTCCGCCAGAGCGACCCGGCGCTGATGCAGATCACCGACTTCACCACCAACACGATCCGGGTCCGGGACGTCTCCAACCGGCTGGACCTCGAGGCCAATGACGGGGTCCGGGGTGACCGGGAGATGACCACCTGCGAGATGATGGAAGTGGTGAGCGGCGCGCGGTATGAGGTCCGCCTGGCGGAGGCGCGCCGACGGCTCTCGGCGGAACGTGACCTCCGGGCGCTACTGGTCCTGCCCCAGACGGGCGGAGCGGCCCGCGCCGACCGGCCCCCGCCCCCGGCCTACTGCCGGGCCTTCGCCGCCCTGGGCCGAAGGGTGGGGACGGCGGCCGGGGACTCGGGCACACAGGGGGCCGAACCGGTCGTGCCCAGCTACGGCGACCTGGACAACATCCCGCAGATGCCGCTCGCGGGGGTGGTCCTCCCGCCGGCGCGGCAGGCCGGGATGCGACTCCCCACCACCCTCACCTCCTGGGCCGAGGTCTCCGCCGCGCGCGATGAGGTCAAGACCTCGGGCGGACGGGCCAACCAGTACCTGGTGGAAGTCCACAAGAAGTGGGCGATCAGCGTGGCCTGCCTGGTCTTCGCCCTGGTGGGGATCCCCATGGCGCTCCGCTTTCCCCGCGGGGGCATGGGCCTGGTCATCGGCGGCGGGCTCGGGGTGTTCGCCATCTACTACGTGGGCCTCATCGCCGGCGAAGGGCTGGGCAACAAGAACATCGTCCCGCCCTGGCTGGCCATGTGGGCGCCGAACCTGATCTTCGTGACCGTGGCCGTCATCGGGATCATCCGGGTGGGCCGCGAGTCGGGCTCCACCCGCGGCGGCGACCTGGCCGAGTTGTGGGAGAACCTCACGGGCCGGTTCCGCCGGCAGAAGGCGGCGGCCTGAGTGCGCCTGCTCGACCGTTACGTCCTGCGCTCCTGGGTGCTGATCTTCGGGCTCACCGCGATCGGCTTCCCGGTGGTGTCCATCATGATCAATATGACGGACAACCTGGAGCGGCTGCTGGACCGGGGGCTCAAGCTGCCGGAGATCGTCGAGAGCTACCTGTACGCCCTGCCGGAGAACATCTTCCTGGTGATGCCGGCGGCGGTGCTGTTCGCCACGGTGTTCACCATCGGCAACCTGGGGCGCCACTCCGAGCTGACCGCCGCCAAGGCGGGCGGCTGGAGCTTCCACCGGCTGGCGCTGCCGATCTACCTCGCGGCGATCGGCGCGGCCGGGCTCTCGTTCGTGGTCGGGGAACTGGCGCCCGAGGCGACCAGCAAGCAGCTCGAACTGCAGAAGGCCAAGGTCGCGAAGCCGCGCACCGCCCGGTACAACTTCGTCTTCCGGGCGGACCAGGGATGGGTGTACACCATCCGGTCGCTTGACGTGCAGCACCGGATGCTGCGGCAGCTGGTGTTCGAGCGGCAGGGGAAGGGCCCCGACTATCCCAACCTGGCCATCACGGCGGACAGCGCCACCTACAACGACACCCTGCGCACCTGGCAGCTGTGGAACGGCACCAGCCGGCGGCTGCTGGAGAACGGCACCCAGGTCACGTACCGCTTCGCGTCGGCCCGGCTCCGGGCGCTGTCGCAGGAACCGGTGGACCTGCTGGCCGAGCCGAAGGCGCCGGAGGAGATGCGCTATCGGGAGCTGACCCGGTACATCGAGGCGCTGCAGCGCTCGGGCAACGACACCAGCAAGATCGAGGTGGACCGGGCGCTCAAGATCGCGCTGCCGGCCACCTGCCTGGTGATCGCGCTGTTCGGGGCGCCGCTGGCCATCACCTCCCCCCGCCAGGGCACCGCCATCGGGATCGCGATCAGCCTGGGGACCACGGTGGTGTTCCTGTCCTTCATCCAGCTGTCCAAGGCGGTCGGGGTCACCGGAGTGGTGAATCCGGTGGCGGCGGCGTGGGCCCCCAACGCGGTCTTCCTGGCCGCGGCCGTCTGGCTGATCAGCCGGGTGCGGTCGTAGGGCGATTGGGCGATTGGGCGATTGGGCGATTGGGCTGCCGGGCGACCACAAGGGTCGCACGTGCTGTAGGACCAGATCCGCGGGCGACCACAAGGGTCGCCCGTGCTGTATGTTTAGGTATGGCATTGGCTCCCCGGCCCATCATCGTGGGCACCGGCATCGCGGGGTTGTGGACCGCCTGGCGGCTGGCCAATGAGGGGCGCGCCTCGGTGCTCCTCACCAAGGGGCTGCTGGCCGACAGCGCCAGCGCCTGGGCCCAGGGCGGCGTGGCGGTGGCGCTGGGCCCCGGGGACAGCCCCAGCCAGCACGCCGCCGACACCCTCGCGGCCGGCGACGGCCTCTCCGATCCCGAGGCCGTCCGCATCCTCACCAAGGAAGGTCCCGACCGGATCCGGGAGCTGCTCGGCGCCGGCGCGGTGTTTGATCGCGGCCCCGACGGGTCGCTCCGCTTCGGGCTGGAGGCGGCACACACCCAGCCGCGGATCATCCACGCCGGGGGCGACCGGACCGGCGCCGCGATCGTCGCCTTCCTCACCGACATCATCCGGCGCCACCCGCTGGTGGAGATCCTGCGATACACCGAGGTGGCCGCGCTCCGGCACGACGGTCAGCGGATCACCGGGGTCATTGCCCTCCGGGACGGGGAACCGGTGGCGCTCGATGCGGCCGACGTGGTCCTCGCCACCGGCGGGGTGGGCCAGCTCTATCAGGTGACCACCAATCCGCTGGTGGCGACCGGCGACGGCTGGGCCCTGGCCTGGCGGGTCGGCGCCGAACTCCGGGACATCGAGTTCCTGCAGTTCCATCCCACCGCGCTCAAGCTCCCCGGGGTGAACCCCGCGCCCCTCATCACCGAAGCGGTGCGCGGGGCGGGCGGCATCCTGGTGGACACCGATGGGCGGCGCTTCGCCTTCGACGCCGATCCCCGGGGAGAACTCGCCCCACGGGACGTGGTGGCCCGCGCGGTGACGGCCGCCGACGCTACCGGCGGTGCCTGGCTCGATGCCCGGGAGATCAGCGACTTCCCGGTCCGCTTCCCTGGCGTCACCAGGATCCTGGCCGATCACGGCCTGGACCCCGCCCGCGACCTGCTCCCCGTGGCGCCGGCATTGCACTACGCCATGGGCGGCATCCTGACCGACCTGCATGGCCGCACCACCCGGGAGGGGCTCTGGGCGGTGGGCGAGGTGGCGTGCACCGGAGTGCACGGCGCCAACCGCCTGGCCTCCAATTCCCTGCTGGAAGGAATGGTGTTCGCCGACCGGGTGGCGCGGGCCCTGACGGCCCGGAGCGGACCGGGCGACTGGACGGAGGGCCATCGCCCACGCCCGGTGCCGGCGCACCGCGCCGAGCCGCTCATCGCCCGGTGGAAGACGGCGCCGAGCGGGCCCCGGTCGGTGCCGGCCTTCCCGCCCACGACCGACCGCTCGGTGGCCGCGCGGGCCGCCGACGTCGCGGCGACGGCGATCGCGGATGAGATCCGCACCATCATGACCGCGGACGTGGGCATGGTGCGAACCGAACAGGGCCTGCGCCGCGCCCGCCGGGCGCTCACCGCGCTCAAGGGCCGGATCCACCCCGAGGCCTGGCGCACGCGAAACCTGCTGCTGGTGGCCCGCCTCATCACTCATGCCGCCCTCCGCCGCCGCGAGAGCCGCGGCGGCCACCGGCGGCTCGACTACCCCCCGGTGCCGGCCCCCGGCGCCCCGCCCGTCACCAGCCGGAGCCGTGCATGACGCTGGCGCTTCCCGTCATCGAACCGACCACCCTGGACCGGGCCGCGATCCTCGCACTCCAGACGGAGATCCGCGCCCTGGCCAGGACGCGGAACGCGGTCATCCTGGCCCACAACTATCAGCGGGCCGAGGTGCAGGACGTGGCCGACTTCGTGGGCGATTCCCTCGGCCTCTCCCGCAAGGCCGCCGCGACCGACGCCGACGTGATCGTCTTCTGCGGGGTGCATTTCATGGCGGAGACCGCGGCCATCCTGGCTCCCGGCAAGCGGGTGCTGCTGCCCGACCTGCGGGCCGGCTGCTCCCTCGCCGCGACGATCACCGCGGAGGACGTGCGGCAGTGGAAGCGGCAGTTCCCCGGCTACATCGCGGTGGGCTACGTGAACACCACCGCCGAGGTGAAGGCGGAGCTGGACTACTGCTGCACGAGCGGCAACGTGATCGAGGTGATCGACGCGATTCCCGAGGAGCATGGGATCCTCTTCTGCCCCGACTTCTTCCTCGGGGCCCATGTGCGCCGCCTGCGGCCGCACCGGAAGGTGGAGGTGTGGCTGGGGGAGTGTCACGTGCACAAGGACATCAACCCCCACACCCTCGAACGGATGCGGCACGAGCATCCGGCGGCCGAGGTCCTGGTGCACCCCGAGTGCGGCTGCGCCGGACAGCTCATCTACGCCATGGGCACTGGAGACATCCCGAGCGAGGGGATCCACGTCGCATCCACCGAGCGGATGATCCAGCTGGTGAAGGAGCGGCCGGCGAGCGAGTTCATCATCGCCACCGAGACGGGGATCATGCACCGGATGGAGCAGCTCGCGCCGGAGAAGCATTTCTTTGCCGCGGACCGCGCCGCGGTCTGTGCCTTCATGAAGACCATCACCCTCGAAGGCACCCGGGATGCGCTGGCGCTGGACCGCTACCACGTGAGCGTGCCGGCGGCGATTGCCGAGCGCGCCCGGCTGTCGCTCGACCGGATGGTGGCGCTGGGACCGGGCGTGGCCCGGAAGCCGGGGGACTGAGCCGATGCTGATCGAGCGCGACCTCCGGGCCCTGGTCGGCGCCGATGCGCGCCGGGTGGCACGCACCGCGCTCGCCGAGGATGGCGAACGGGATATCACGACCGAGGTGTCCGTCTCCGCGGACCAGGTGGCCACCGGCGTGCTGGAGTTCCGGAGTGGCGGCGTGGTGGCCGGCATGCCCTACGCCGACGCGGTGGCGAGCGCCTGTGACCTGCCGCCGGTCACCTGGTACCATGCCTCCGGTGCCGTGGTCCCGGCCGGCAGCACCCTCGGCCTGCTCCGGGGGGACCTGGGCCGCATCCTCCGCGCCGAGCGGCCGATCCTCAATCTGCTGCAGCGCGCCACCGGAATCGCCAACCTGACCCGGCGCTACGTGGAGGCGGTGCGCGGCACCAACACCCGCATCCTGCACACCCGGAAGACCGCCCCGGGGCTCCGGCTGCTGGACGTCACGTCGGTGATCGCCGGCGGCGGACACCTGCACCGGCTGGGGCTGGCCACGACGGTGATGGTGAAGGACAACCACTGGCGGGCGCTGGAACGCGGAGGAAGGACCCTGACAGAAGCACTGGCCCAGGCCCGAGCCAGCGAGGTCGTGGACTGCTTCGTGGAGGTGGAGAGCCCGGTCCAGCTGGAACAGGCCTGCGCCGCCGGCGCCACCCGGCTGCTGGTGGACAACCAGACTCCCGCCACCGTGCGAGAGTGGGGCCGGCTGGCGCGGTCGCTGGCGCCCGGGATCGAGATCGAGGCCACCGGCGGCATTACGCTGGAAAACATCCGGGCCTTCGCCGAGGCGGAGGCGGACTACGTCTCGATCGGGGCGCTGACCCACAGCGTCGTCGCCGCGGATGTCTCGCTCGAGATCGGGCGGTAAGACGGTAGGGCGGGTCGACGGGGACGGGGCTCGCCGAGTCGGCCAGGATTCCGCGCGCTGCAGTTCGCGCGCAAGTTGAGGGCGCAATCCTCCCAACCGGTCACTGACGCGCGCTCCACCCTGCCCGCCTCGGCATGCCCCAGCTCAAGTCGCGCAATCGCCCTACCGCCCGCCCCCCCACCGTTTCCACCCGTAGTACACCGGCACCCCGCTCAGGATCACCGCCACGTCGATGACGAAGGCCTTGGTCTCGGACACCAGGTAGTTGCCGAGCAGGAAGAGCGAGCCCGCCAGGAAGAGCAGCGGTACCACCGGGTACCCGGCGGTACGGTAGGGCCGGGGCAGGTCGGGCTGGGTACGCCGCAACACGAACACCGCGGCCACCGCCATGGCGTAGAACGGCCAGATGCCGATCACGAACTGGTCCGCCAGTTCAGTGAAGGTCCGGATGAGGATGAAGATCACGCCGAGCACGGCGGCCAGGATGATGGCGGCGGTGGGGGCGCCGGTCCTGGCGTCCACCTTTGCGATGGCCTTGGGAAAGAGCCCGTCCTCCGCCATGGCGAAGAAGATCCGTGGCGCCGTCATCATGGAGCCGTTGAGGGTGCCGAAGGTGCTCACCGCTACGGCGGCCGAGATGGCGATGATGCCGGCCGGACCGATCAGCAGGCTGGCGACGTCGGCCGCGACCAGTTCCGCCTGCTTCATCTGCTGGATCGGGATGAGATAGAGGTAGACGAGGTTGGCGCCGATGTAGAGCGCCACCACCACCGAGGTCCCGATGATCAGGGCACGGGGCAGGGTACGTTGCGGATCCTTCACCTCCCCGCCCACGAAGGCCAGGTCCGCCCAGCCGTCATAGGCCCAGAGGATGGAGACCATCGCCAGCAGGAAGGGTGAGGCGGCCACCACGGCGCGCTGCTCCACCAGGGCGCCGACGCCCATGCCGTCACCCAACGCAAACCCCATCAGGATCAGTGCCGCCAGCGCGCCCACCTTGAACGCGGTGCTGATGTTCTGGATGACCGCACCACGCCGGATCCCGAAGTAGTTCACCACCGCCACCAGGATGATGAACACCGCCCCCAGCGCCTGGTCCCCCCGGACCGGGAGGCCCAGGAGTTCGGCCGCGGGGTCCAGGCCCAGCGTGCGCAGCGAATAGGCGGAGGCGGTAATCCCGATGGCGCCGTACGCTCCAGGCCGTATGATCAGCAGCTCGGCCCAGCCAAAGAGGAAGGCGGGAACCGGGCCGAACGCCTCCCGGAGGAAGACATACATCCCCCCGCTCCGGGGGAAGGCGGCGGCCAGCTCGGCGTAGGTCAGGGCGCCGCAGACCGCCACTACCCCCCCCCCCACCCAGGCCAGCAGGAAGAGGGGGACATCGTCGATTCGCTGGGCCACCGACGCGGGGGTGCGGAAGATCCCGCTCCCGATGGTCGAGCCGACCAGGACGGCCACGGCGCTCCAGAGGCCCAGACGGCGGGAGAGGCGTTCGCCCCACGGATCGGCGGCGGCAGTATTCATCAGGAATGACCGGAGGAAGTCGGGACAGGAGGGGCCCGGGAAGTGGCCCTAAAGTATGAACTTGCCTTGAGTTGGGCGACTTGACAACCCACGTCCCGGGCCGTTCTTTCCCCCCTGCCCCGGACCCCCTCCGGGGGCCCGACCCTGCATGACGGAGTACTCCAGATGAGTTCACAGGCCGCTGGCGGTGCCCAGGGGTACCGCCGCGTCGCCATGACGGCAACCGGCCTCACGGTCGGCCTGATCACCCTTGGCGGCGTCACTCGCATCATGGGCGCCGGCATGGGCTGCGGGCCGGACTGGCCGCTCTGCAACGGCCGGGTCTTCCCCGATCTCTCCAACACCCTCGAACTGATCGAGTGGAGCCACCGCTGGGTCGCGGCCCTGCTCTCCGCGATGGTGCTCTGCCTCGCGGCCCTCACCTGGAAGCGCCACCGGGAGGACCGGTTCCTCCGCGGCCCGGCGTATACCGCGCTGGCCGTGCTGGTGCTGCAGGTGATCCTGGGGGCGGTGACGGTCAAGTTCTTCAACGCCGCACCTACGGTCGTGATTCACCTGACCAACGCGATGCTGCTGCTCGCGGTACTGGTGGTGGCGGTGCTTCGGTCGGGAGCGCGGCTCCGGGAGGAGGCGGTCGCACCAACCGGCCCACGCCCCGAGGCGGCGATCGCCACCGGGTTTGCGTTCGTGGTCATCACCTTCGGCGCGTTCGTGGCCAACTACGACGCCGGGGTCTACTGCCTCGGCTTCCCGCTCTGCGCCGGCACCCTGACCCCGCCCGCCGAGGCACTGGGCCGGCTGCACTACGTACACCGCCTCCTCGCCTTTCTCTTCCTGGCGTATACGGCCGGGGTGCTGCTGGCGGCCCGCCGGCTCGAGGGAGTGGGTGCGGTGGAATACCGCCAGGCCGCGGCGTGGCTGGCGGGGCTCGCGGCGCTCCAGATCGGGGTCGGCGCGGCCATGATGCTCCAGATGCTCCCCACCAGCCTCCGGGCGGCCCATCTGCTGGTCGGGTCGCTGCTCTGGGTGGCGGCGGTGGTGCTGGGGTTCCGGTCGAGGCGGCTCGGCGACTCGGCGGCTCGGCGACTCGGCGGCCCGGCGGCCCGGCGGCTGGACGGCTCGGTGGCTGGACGGCTGGAAGGGTCCACCGCGCTGGAAATCGGCGGAGAGCCATCCTCCGGCTTTGCGGTGCCACATGCCGCCGAGCCGCCGAGTCGCCGAGCCGGCCTTCAGGGCATCCTCGCCGACCTCGTCACCCTCACCAAGCCGCGGATCATCTCGCTGCTGCTGCTCACCACCGTGGCGCCGATGTTCATCACGGGGAAGGGCCTGCCGGCCCCGGCGCTGGTGCTCTGGGTGCTGCTGGGTGGCTACCTGATGGCGGGCGGGGCCAACACCGTCAACATGTGGTTCGACCGGGACATCGACACCCTCATGTCGCGGACGAAGCTCCGCCCGATTCCCTCGGGCCGGATACCGGCCGGGGCGGCGCTGGCCTTCGGGCTGGCGCAGGGGGCGGTGGCGTTCGGGATCTTCTGGACCCAGGTGAACCCGCTCTCCGCCTGGATGGCCTTCAGCGGCTACCTGTTCTACGTGCTGATCTACACCGCATGGCTCAAGCGGCTCACCACCCAGAACATCGTGATCGGCGGCGCCGCCGGCGCCTTCCCGCCCCTGGTCGGGTGGACGGCCATGACCGGCAGCCTGGACCTCGCGGCGCTCTATCTCTTCGCCATCATCTTCTTCTGGACCCCGCCCCACTTCTGGGCCCTGGCGCTGATCAAGCGGCAGGAATACGCCAAGGCCGGCGTCCCGATGATGCCGGTCGTCGCCGGGGACCACTGGACCAAGGTCCAGATGCTGGCCTATACCCTGATGCTGATCCCGCTTACCGTGATGCCGTCGGTCTTCGGCGCCCTGGGGCTGTTCTACGCCGCGGCGGCGCTGGCGCTCGGTGGGCGGCTGCTCTGGCTCAACATCCAGGTGTTGCGGGAGCAGGGCATCACGCCGACGACCTGGAAGATGTACAAGTTCTCCCTGCTCTACCTTGCCCTCCTCTTCGTGGCCATGGGCGTGGATCGGGCCATGCCCTTCGGGCACGGGTACGAGCGGGGGGACGTGCTGATCCTCGACCGGCCGGACGATTCCTTCCCTACCCCGGGTCCCTAGCTGCCGCGTGGTTAATTCAACCACAAAG
>JANRJZ010000083.1:0-5816 GCA_033763675.1 Gemmatimonadota bacterium | reverse complement strand
GTCGGCGCCGTGATGCGGCGAACCCGACCGCCTGTCCGTCTGACCGCCTGTGGACCTGCAATAGCGGGGGTGGGATTTGAACCCACGACCTCCGGGTTATGAGCCCGGCGAGCTACCAGACTGCTCCACCCCGCGACGGATTCCTGCACCTCTACAGCCACCCGGCGGCTTCACCCGCCTCGGGCCCCCGGCGGCTTCAGCCGCCTTCGATCCTGAGTCAGAGCTTCAGCTCTGCCGCCGAGAGCGGGAAACGGGACTCGAACCCGCGACCCCAACCTTGGCAAGGTTGTGCTCTACCAACTGAGCTATTCCCGCAGAGGGCCGAACTTTACCGACCGGCCGCCTTCTTCGCAACCACCCCGTCAACATTCCGCCCCGCGGGGCCGATGCTCTCCGTGGCGCGATCGCGAGTCCGGGGGGCCAGCGGGGCGCCAGTGGAGGCGAGGGGGATCGAACCCCTGACCTCGTGAATGCCATTCACGCGCTCTCCCAACTGAGCTACGCCCCCGTTATATTAGCGCGCCCGCTGGCCCCCGGATCGGGAGCACGAAAACCTACTTGGCTGGCTCCGGGCATGTCAAGCGACGGCACGAACATTCGGCGTGGTCCGAAGGGGGATCTGGCGGCAATGAAGAAGAAGCGCGGGGGCAGCGCCAAGCCGGCGGCCAAGTCCGCCAAGCCGGCGCCCAAGGGCGGTGCCAAGGCGAAGAAGGCCGGGGCCGCGGGCGAGCCGCCGGCGGCGAAGCCGCGCAAGCTCACCCCCGTCCAGCAGATCCTGATCAACAATCAGTCCACCAAGAAGCCCCGCCGGGGTCGTCGCGAGACCTCCAAGACCCTCGGTGTCTACGACGCCGACCGCGACATCCTCGACCAGTACCTCTATGAGGTCAGCCAGACGCCCCTGCTCACCACACCGCAGGAGATCGCCATCGCCAAGCTGGTGCGCGAGGGCGACCAGGAGGCCATGCAGGAGCTGGTCAAGCGCAACCTCCGCTTCGTCATCTCGGTGGCCAAGAAGTACCAGAACCGCGGCCTGCCGCTCACCGACCTGATCGGCGAGGGCAACGTCGGCCTGCTCACCGCCGCGCGGAAATTCGACCCCGACCAGGGGGTCAAGTTCATCTCCTACGCGGTCTGGTGGATCCGGCAGGCGATCCTTGCCAGCCTGGCGCGGCAGGGCCGCACCGTGCGGGTGCCGCTCAACCGCACCGCCGACCTCTCCCGCATCGTGCGCACCGCCGAGGCGCTCCGCCAGGAGCTGCGGCGGGAGCCCACGCCGGAGGAGATCGCCAAGTCCACCGGCCTCTCCCTCGAGGTGGTGCAGTCGCTCGCCGCGCTCAACACCAGCGACGTGCGGCTGGACGCGCCGCTCGATCCCGACGGCGACCGCTCCCTGATCGAGCGGTTCGTCGCCGATGACCAGTCGGACGCCGAGGAGCAGGCGATGGACCGCTTCCTCATCGACGAGATCGAGAACGCGCTCAACACCCTCCCCGCCCGCGACGCCAAGGTGCTGCGGCTCTATTTCGGCCTCGACGGCGGCCGGGAGCACACCCTCGAGGAGATCGGCGGCATGCTGGGGGTGACCCGCGAGCGCGTGCGCCAGCTGCGCGACCGGGCCCTCAAGCGGCTGCGCGAGGGCGACGTGGGCAAGGCGCTGGCGAGCTTCGCGGCGTAGCGGTACCGTCGGTATCGCCACCGTCCCCTTACGCATCCCAAGGCCTTCCTCTACCTTAGCCGCGTGACTCAGGCCTCTCCCCCTCGCCCCCGCTGGGTGTCCCGGGTGGGCCGGTGGGGCATGGACAGCGCGCGCGCCCTGGCGGATGCGCGGACCTGGGCCCCCCACGTCCTGCCGCAGATGCGGCGGCTCGGGGTGGACTCGGTGCCGATCGCGCTCTTCATCGCCACCTTCACCGGCATCGTCCTCGCCCTGCTCTCCAAGTACATCTTCACCGGCGCCGTGCCGATGTACTTCGTCGGCGCCCTGGTGGGGAAGACCATCATGATGGAGCTGGGCCCGGTGCTCACCGGGCTGGCCCTGGCCGGCCGGGTCGGCGCCAACATCGCGGCCGAAGTGGGCACCATGCGGGTCACCGAGCAGGTGGACGCCCTGGAGACCCTGGCCTACAATCCCAACAGCTACCTCGTCGTGCCCCGGGTCCTCGCCGGGATCCTGATGTTTCCGGTGGTCACCGCGCTCGCCGTGGCGATCGGCGTTACCGCCGGCTGGATCACCGCCATCAACCTGCTCGACCTCTCCACCCTCGAGTTCGTGAAGGGGCTGCGCCTCTTCTACCGCTTCAAGGACATCTGGTTCGGCCTGCTCAAGGCGGCGAGCTTCGGCGCCGCCGTGACCCTGGCCGGCTGCCTGATGGGCCTCGCCACCCGCGGGGGCGCCGAGGGGGTGGGCCGCAACACCACCCGCGCGGTGGTGATCGGCTGCGAGGCGATCCTGGTGCTCGACGCCTTCTGGGCGCTGGTGCTGCTGTGACCGGGACGGCTCGGCGACTCGGCGGCTGGACGGCTCGTGGCCGTGTTGCCGCGCACCCTCCTGCGCGATCTCACCGCGCCCCCGGCGGCACCCTCGTACGGACGAGTCGCCGAGCCGCCGAGTCGCCGAGTCGCCGCCGATGATCCGCTTCACCGACGTCCACAAGGCCTTCGGCCCCAAGGTGGTGCTGGCCGGGATGACGCTCGACATCCCCGCCGGCCAGACCACCGTGATCATCGGCTTCTCCGGCAGCGGCAAGAGCGTCGCGCTCAAGCACATCGTGGGGCTCATCGAGCCGGACGATGGGCAGGTGGAGGTGGACGGCCAGGTGGTGCGCGACCTCGCCCCGGAGGCGCTCTCCCTCCTCCGCGCGGGGATCGGCTATGTCTTCCAGTTCGCCGCGCTGTTCGACTCCATGACCGTGGGCGACAACATCCGGCTCGGGCTCCGGCGCCACGGGCTCGACCCCGACGAGGTGGCCACCCGGGTGCGCGAGAGCCTCCACCTGGTGGACCTCGACGGGGCGGAGGCGCGGTACCCCGCCGAGCTCTCTGGCGGGATGCGGAAACGGGTGGGGATCGCCCGCGCGATCGCGCTCCGGCCGCGCTACATTCTCTACGACGAACCCACCACCGGCCTCGACCCCGTCACCTCGGCCGTGATCGACGAGCTGATGGTCCGCGCCCGGCGGGAACTCGGCGTCACCGGCGTCGTGGTCACCCACGACATGCGCAGCGCCTACACCGTGGGAGACCGCATCGCGATGCTCTACCAGGGCCGCATCCGCCAGGTCGGCACCATCGAGGAGATCCGCCAGACCGACGACCCGGTGGTGCGGAACTTCATCGAGGGGCGGCCCTTCGACCCCGACCGCCTCCCCGCGGCGGAGGCGAGCGCGTGAAGGGCCGGAACGAGTTCCTGGTCGGCCTGGTGCTGCTCATCACCCTGGTGGTGGTGGTGGCCGGGGCGCTCTGGCTGTCGGAGTCGGACATCGGGCGGCGGGAGTCGCTGCACGTGGCCCGCTTCCGCACCGTGGGGGGGCTCACCCCGGGGGCGCCGGTGACCTACCGCGGCGTCCGGGTGGGGCGGGTGGAGGCGATCCGCCTGGCCGACGAGTTTGTGGAGGCGGACCTGCGCGTGTTCCAGGGCGTGGAGCTGCCGGGCAGGCCGGCGGTGATCGCCGCCTCGCAGAGCCTCTTCGGGGAGTGGGGCGCGACGATCATCTCCCGGGACCAGCCACAGGACGACCCCAACGTCCGCGTGATGCTCGCGGAGACCAGCCGTCCCGGCGGCGATCGCTGGCCCGGCGCCACCCTGCCGGACGTGGGCCAGCTCACCGCGCAGGCCGGCCGCATCGCGACCGACATCGCCGCGGTGGCCGCCCGGGTGCAGGAGACCTTCGACTCCTCGGCGGTGGCCGAACTCCGGCGGAGCATCAAGGACTTCGGCGAGATCGCCGACAAGCTGGTGCGGTTCACGGAGAACCAGACCGGGCGGCTCAACGAAGTCACCGCCAACGTCGAGCGGACCTCGGACGCGGTGCTGGGCGCCTCGGGGCACCTGGAGAACACCCTCGCGCGGGTGGATTCGGCCACCGCCGACAACCAGCTGCAGCAGATCCTCAACAACACCCGCGACGGCACCGGCGACCTGCGGGCCGCCTCGGCCGACCTGCGGGCGCTGCTTGCCAGCGCCCGGGGGCAGGAGGCGAGCCTCATCCGCACCCTGCTCGCGGCGGATTCGATCCTCACCGGCATCCAGAGCGGCCAGGGAAGCATCGGGCTGCTTGCCAAGGACCCGGCGCTCTACAACGAGACCCTCGAGACCATGCAGGAACTCCGGCGGCTCATCGCCGACATCCAGGTCAATCCGCGCAAGTACTTCAAGTTCTCGGTGTTCTAGTGTCCAAGCCCAAGCGCAAGCCCGAGCGGGAAGTCTCCGCCGGCGGGATTGTCTTCCGCCGCCAGCCGGACCAGAGCGCGCGGTACCTCCTGATCCGCGATCCCTACGAGCACTGGGGCTTTCCCAAGGGCCACCTCGAGGAGTCGGAGACCCCGACCGAGGCGGCCACCCGGGAGACGGCGGAGGAGACCGGGCTGACCGACCTGGTGCTGCACGGCCCGATCCGGATCATCGACTGGCACTTCCGGTTCCGCGGCCGCTACATCCACAAGTTCTGCCATTTCTTCCTGTACGAGAGCCCGGCCGCGGACGTCATCCCCCAGCTCGACGAGGGGATCACCGACTTCCGCTGGCTCACGCTGGAGGAGGCGCTGGAGCAGCTCTCCTACGACAACGCCCGCGGCGTGCTCAAGCGCGCCGGCGAGATGGCGCGCACCCTCGTGGCGATGGGGCAGGGGCGTCCCCGCCGCCAGCCGCAGCCGGCCCCTCCCGGTCCCCCGGCCGCCGCGAGTTCCTGATGCCGGCCGTCGCCGTGCTTGCGAGCGGCGCCGGGGCCACCCAGGCGCTGCGCCGGAGCCTCCCCGTTCGCTCCCCCTGGACGGTGGCGGCCTGCCGCACGGTGGCCCAGCTTTCCGCCCTGTTCCGCGGCCGGTTGGTGGACGCGGTCATCATCTCCCCCGCCGCGATGGCGCTGCCGGAGCTCGCGGCGCTCCGGGGGGGCTTCCCCCATGTGCCGTGGATCGCCTTCGCGCCGTTCCGGCCCGATGACGGGCAGCTGCTGGTGCGGCTGGCCCAGGGGGAGACCCGGCTGGTGCTGGTGGATGGCGTGGACAACGCCGTGGCGGGGGATCTCGTGGTGCGCCACTCCGCGGCGGCCGCGCGGCAACGGGCGCTCCGGGATGCGGTCCGGGTGCTCCGGCTGACGGAGCCGCTGCAGCGGCAGGTGTGGGAGGCGCTGCTGGCCCGGGTGGACCAGCCGGTGCGGACGGCCGAGATCGCCAGGAGCCTGGGCTGCTCCCGGGAGCACCTGTCGCGCCAGTTCGGCGCCGGCGGCGCCCCCAACCTCAAGCGGGTGATCGACCTGACCCGGGTGGCCTGCGCCGCGGCGCTGCTGGAGAACCCGGGTTACGACGTGGCCACCGTGGCCCGCATCCTCCGTTTCGCCACGCCGAGCCACCTCGCCGCAACCGCCCGCCGGATCGCCGGGGTGCCGAGCCGGGAGCTCGGGCCCCTCGGCCCCCGCGGGGTGCTGGCCAATTTCGCGCGGGGCAAGACCCGCAGCCGCCTGTGAACTCTCCGTCCCCGAGCCGCCGCATGCGTACCCTGACCGCGTTCGCCCTCCTCTCCCTGGCGCTGGCCGCCTGCGAGCCCAGGCGGCCGGAGGCGCCGCCTCCGCCTCCTCCTCCACCCACCGTCGGGACGG
>JANRJZ010000082.1:0-2541 GCA_033763675.1 Gemmatimonadota bacterium | reverse complement strand
CCAGCAGCGCGATGGCGAGCTCCGTCTTCCCGGCGATCGCGGCCAGCCGGGCGCGGGCCACGGTGTGCTCGCCCGGGGCGTACGCCGGTCGCGGGCCCAGCCGGCGTTCGGCCTCCGCGAAGCGCCGGGCCCGCGCCGGCGCCAGCGCAGTCAGCAGCCGGTAGTCCCGGCGGGCGGGAAAGTCCCGCGCCAGCGACTCGAAATACGGCTCCGCCTCCAGCCAGCGTCCGGCGTCGTAGAGGGCCGACCCCATCCAGTAGCGGTGTGCCCGGTGGTGCGGGTCCCGCGCCAGGTGGTTGGCGAGCCAGCGCACCGCGCGGTTGTAATAGCGCGCCGTCGCGAAGGCGCGGCCGTGCGCCGCGAGCTCCTCTCCCGCGACGACCATCGCGGCCCCCTGCGACCAGTAGGTGTCAGCGGGCAGCGCGGACTGCGCATCGAGCAGGGAGTCCACCAGGGCGGTGTTCGCCATGGCCGCCGCCGCGCGAACCTCCAGCACGAGGGCGATCCGGCTGTCCGGATGCCGCGCCTTCATGGCGCGGGCGCTGGCGAGCTCGGCGGCGTAGTCCCCCAGCCGGTGCTCCGCATGGGCCCGCTGCACCCAGTACGGGGCCCAGCGGCGGATGGTACCCGCGTCGGGGTCGATCTTGCGCAGCGCCGCCAGCGCGTCCCGCGGCCGGTTGGTGGCATTGGCGGACCAGCCGATGGCATAGAGCCCACGAAAGTCGCCGGTGAGGTCTGCGGCGCGGCTGATGATGCCGAAGGCGCGATCGCCCTCGCCCACCAGCAGGGCGCCGAGGTAGGCGGCCAGCAGCTCGTGGTACTCGCTCAGCGGCAGGGCCCGGCCGCGGAGCAGCCGGAGCGAGGAGTCCACCTCGGCGTGGCGATCCTCATTCCACAGGTCGATCGCCGCGTAGAGCAGCGTGATCCCGAAGGTGCTGTCGAGCCGGAAGGCCTCGAGAAAGGTGGCGGACGCGCTGTCGTAGTCCTGTGCCAGGTGATGGGCCAGGGCCCGGTCGAAGGCACGGTAGGCCTCGAAGGTCGGCGGCCGCTCCGCGAGGCCCGGGATGCGCGCCACCCCGGCGTCCTTCCGGATGGCGAGCGCCCCCATCACCCGGGTGCGGAGGAGACGCAGCGCCTGCTCGGCGGAATCCCGGGACGCCTCCGCGGGCGGCGGCGCGGCCAGCAGGGTGCCCCGCGTGGCGTCGGTGATCTGGGCCTGGAACCGGATCCGGTCTCCCACCAGGTAGTAGGAGCCGGTGATCACCGTGCCGGCGCCGGTCTCGGCGCGAAGCAGCGTTACCGGATCACCGCGACCGGCGGCGGGAGCGCGTTCGGCGGCCTCCCGGGCATTGGGCCAGGGGATAACGCTCCCGACACCGGTCTCCTGCAGCCCCTGGGTGATCCAGTCTCCCGCCATCCGGCCCAGCGCGCCGAGGGCCGAGTCACCGGTCTCGTTCTGCAGCGGCGCGACCGCTACCGGCATGGGCAGCTCCCCCAGCGGCAGCGCCCCCGCACTCCTGCCGAAGACCACCCACCCGGCCCCTGCGAGGATCCCTGCCGACACCGCCAGACCCAGGGGCCAGCGGCGCCGCCCCGGCGGGGCTGAGGCCGCGCTCCTCCGGTCCCGCAGGGGTGACAGGGCGTTCCGAACCTCCGTCATGTCCTGCGGCCGCTCGGCGGGATCGGGCCGGAGGCACCGGGCTACCAGCGCGGCGAGCGGGGCCGGCGTGTCGGGTGGGAGGGTCTCCGGCAGCACCGTGGCGAAGAGCCCCGGCTGCTGCCCGGTCAGCATCTCCCGCGCGAGCACACCCCACGCGTAGATGTCCACCCGGTGATCGGTGCGGCTGCCCCCCTCCTGCTCCGGCGCCATGTAGCCCATGGTGCCGATCACCGCCCCCTGTCCGGTGATCCGCTCCCGCTCTTCCGACAGGCGCAGCTGCGCGATCCCGAAGTCCAGCAGGTAGGCGTGGTCCCCGGCGAGGAGGACGTTCTCGGGCTTGAGGTCCCGATGAATGACCCCCGCGGCGTGCGCCGTGGCGAGCGCATCGGCGAGATCGTGGAGGACCCGGATGACCAGAGGCAGCGGCAGCCGGCCTTCCCGCCGAAGCCGCTGGCGCAGCGTCTCGCCACCGAGCCAGGGCATGACGTAATAGAGGAGGCCATCGGCCTCCCCCGAGTCGATCAGCGCCAGGATGTGCGGGTGGGAGAGCTGCGCCGCGACGTGAATCTCGGCCAGGAACCGATCCGCCCCGAAGGCGAGGGCGCTCTCGGGGTTGAGCACCTTGAGCACGACCTGCCGGTCATGCTTCCGCTCCCGGGCGCGGTAGACGGTGGCCATCCCGCCGCGGCCGATCTCGTCGTCCAGCTGATAGCGGTCCGTCAGCGCCGCCTGCAGCCGGTCGTGGAGGGAGAGCGGCCCCGCATCGAGGGCCCGGTCGAGCGGCCCGCCTTCCGCGGCGTGCGCCGCGAGCATCCGGGCGACGAGGTCGCGGAGGCCGGGATCGGGCGTCGCGGTTGCGAGCCACGCCAGGCGCCGCTCCG
>JANRJZ010000081.1:0-11662 GCA_033763675.1 Gemmatimonadota bacterium | reverse complement strand
ACCGTCGAGGATACCGGCATCGCCCTCGGGCAGGCCATCGCCCGGGCCCTCGGCGACCGGGCCGGCATCCGGCGCTACGCCGACGCCACGGTGCCGCTGGACGAGGCGCTGGTGCGCGCGGTGATCGACGTCTCCGGCCGCCCCTTCCTCGCCTATCACGTCGAGATCCCGAAGTGGCAGATGCTGGGGGATTACGACGTCTTCCTCACGCCGGAGTTCTTCCGGGCGCTGGTGCTGAACGCCGGGCTCACGGTGCACCTGGACCTGCTGCGTGGCGAGAATCCCCATCATGTCGTCGAGGCCACCTTCAAGGCCTTCGCCCGGGCGCTGGATCACGCCACCGGCCGGGACCCGCGGGTGACCGGTGTGCCCTCCACCAAGGGTGCCCTGTGATCGCGGTGGTGGACTACGGGGTGAACAACCTGCGCAGCGTGGTGCGTGCCGTCGTCGCGGGTGGCCACGAGGCCACCCTGACCGCGGACCCGGAGACCGTGCGCGGGGCCAGTCGGGTGCTGGTGCCGGGCGTCGGCAACTTCGGCCAGGCCTCGCGCAACCTCGCCAGCTCGGGGCTCGGGGCCGCGATCCAGGAAGTGGCGAACGCCGGCCGGCCG
The DNA here is from genome assembly GCA_033763675.1 of Gemmatimonadota bacterium. Lineage (GTDB taxonomy): Bacteria > Gemmatimonadota > Gemmatimonadetes > Gemmatimonadales > GWC2-71-9 > JADJOM01. Next base: position 11,051 of record JANRJZ010000081.1, on the reverse strand, counting down.
GTGCTGGGCATCTGCCTCGGGCTGCAGCTCTTCTTCCGGACCAGCGAAGAGGCACCGGACGCCGCGGGGCTCGGACTCCTGCCGGGTACGGTGCGCCGCTTTCGCACCGACCTGCCGGTACCGCACGTGGGCTGGTCCAGTGTGCGGCTGACCGCGGCGGGGGCGCACCATCCGGTGCTGGCCGGGTTGTTCGAGGGGGGCGAGCAGTTCTTCTACCATGTGCACAGCTACCATCCCGCGGACCTGCCGGACGGCGTCGCGTTCGCCACCGCAGAATACGACGGGCCCTTCCCCACGATCGTCGGCCGGGGAAACGTCCTCGGCGCGCAGTTCCATCCGGAGAAGTCCCAGCAGGCCGGCATCGCGCTGCTGGCCCGGTTCGCGGAGTGGTCGCCGTGACCACCTTCCGCGTGGCTTTCGTGGATGTGTACGTGCTGCGCCAGGGCCCCGCCGGACTGGAAACCCTGATCCTGCGGCGCGCCGCCGGGGGGCGCTGCCCCGGCGCGTGGGAGACGGTGCACGGGCGCATCGAGGCCGGTGAGACGCCGGTGGCCGCGGCGCTCCGCGAGCTGGGGGAGGAGACCGGCCTGGTGCCGGCCCGGTTCTACAACCTGAGCCGGGTCGAGTCCTTCTACCGTCACGCCGTGGACGAGGTGGGATTCATCCCGGGATTCGCCGCCTTCGTGGAGGGTGGCGCCTTCCGGCTCTCCGCGGAGCATGATGCCGGCGAGTGGCTCCCGGTGCCCGCGGCCCAGGGCCGGCTCGCCTGGCCCCGGGAGCGCCGGGCCCTCGACGACATCCAGCTCATCCTGGCTCGGGGGGATGCCGGGCCGCTCGCGGACGTTCTCCAGGTGGACCTGGGAATTGAGCACGCAGTACCAATCGCCCAACCGTCTACCCGCCCAACCGCCTGATGCTCGCGCGCCGCATCATGCCCTGCCTGGACGTGGCCGCGGGCCGTGTGGTGAAGGGCGTCCACTTCACGTCGCTGCGCGACGCCGGCGACCCGGTGGAACAGGCGGCGCGCTACGATGCCGAGGGGGCCGACGAGCTGGTGTTCCTCGATATCTCCGCCAGCCACGAGGCCCGGGAGACGATGCTCGAACTCGTCTCCCGCGTGGCGGACACGATCTTCATCCCCTTCACCGTCGGGGGCGGGATCCGCTCCGTGGAGGACGCCGGCCGGGCGCTCCGCGCCGGGGCCGACAAGGTGGCGGTGAATACCGCGGCGGTCCGCGATCCCGCCCTGGTGCGGCGGCTGGCGGACTCCTTCGGCTCCCAGTGCGTGGTGGCCGCGGTGGACGTGCGCCGGGTGGCAAACGGCGAGTGGCGGGTGCACGTCACCGGCGGGCGCGAACCGACCCCCCTCGAGGGCATCGAGTGGATCCGCCGGCTGGAGCAGCTGGGCGCCGGCGAGATTCTCCTGACCTCGATGGACCGGGACGGCACCCGCCAGGGCTACGACCTCGCGCTGCTCCGCGCCGCCACCCGCCCGGTGCGCATCCCGGTGATCGCCTCCGGCGGCGCCGGGAACCTCGAGCACCTGGCCGAAGGACTCGCGGCCGGGGCGCACGGCGTGCTGGCGGCGTCCATCTTCCACTTCCAGGGCTGCTCCCTGCCGGAGGCGCGTGCCTTCCTCCGCCAGCGCGGGATACCGGTGAGACCATGATGCGCCCTCGTGCCGTTCCCCTGGCCCTGCTGCCGCTCCTGGCGTGGCCGCTCCCCCACGGCCGAGCCGCCGAGCCGCCGAGTCGCCCGGCCCTCGCCCCCTGCCTCCGGCTCAGTAAGCCCGGCACCCTGGTGAGCGGCGAGGTGAAGGTCTGTCCCGGCCGGTACCGGATCGCCGATCCCACCGAGCGTGGGGTGATGATCGCCACCGGGTCCGGGACGCGCATTGACCTGACGGGCGTCACCCTGGAGAGCGGCGACAGCCTGCCGGAGCGGTACCTCGGCATCGGCATCGCCACCCGGGGCGCGGACAGCGTCACCATCCGGGGAGGCCGGGTGCGCGGCTACCGCTACGGTATCCGCATCGAGGGGGGCCGGGGTCACCGTGTGAGCGGGGTGAACCTGTCGGGATCCCGGGCCCAGGCGCTTCGCTCCACGCCCGAGCGGTTCGACGAGGCCGACTGGCTCGACATCTTCCGGCCCGATACCTTCGAGACCTACGGTGCGGGGCTGTATCTCCGGCGCACCGAGCGGGCCCAGGTCACCGGGGTCATTGCCCGGGGCAGCCAGAATGGCATCGGGCTGTTCGAGAGCCGGGAGGCCTGGATCGCGGACAACGATGTCTCGGGTAATTCGGGGTGGGGCATCCACCTGTGGAAATCGTCGCGCAACACCATCCTCCGCAACGACGCCAGCCGCAGTGTACGCTGCGAGAGCCCGGCTTATCGCCGCGGGTGTGACAGCGCCGCGCTGCTGCTTCGCCACGGGAGCGACTCCAACCTGATCAGCGAGAACAACCTGACCCGCTCCGGCGACGGCTTCTTTTTGAGCGGCCACCGGCCGCTGGTCCAGCCCTCGATCGGCAACCTCGTCATCCGCAACGACGCCAGCCACGCGTGGCACAATGCGTTCGAGTCCACCTTCAGCTCGTGGAACAGCTTCATCGAGAACCGCGCCGACTCCAGCGACTACGGCTTCTGGCTCGGCTACTCCCGGGCCAACGTGGTCCGGGGCAACATCGTCCTCGGGAGCCGCACCGCCGGGATCGCCATCGAACACGGGGGCGAGACCACCCTGGCGGAGAACACGATCATTGGCGGCGAGACCGGCATCCGGCTCTTCGCCCCGAGGCCGGAGGACGAATCCAGCACCGACTACCGGGTGGACGACAACACCATCGCCCTGGTGGGGCGGGGGATCGTGCTGGAGCGCACCAGCCGGAGCCGGATTCGGGGGAACCTCTTCGATGGGGTGGGGGACGGCCTGGTGGTGGACGGCACCGGCAGCGGATCCCAGGTCGCCGGCAACGTCTTCCTCTCCGCCCGGCGCTGGCTGATCGATGCGGTGGAGCTGGACGCCGGTGGCAACTTCTGGGGGCCGCCGGACGTGGCCCAGGCCCAGCAGCAGGTCCGCGGGCGAGTCGTGCTCCAGCCCTTCCGCCACGCGCAGGACGCCGGGTACTGATCAGTCCAGCTGGTTGGCGTAGCTCACGAACTTGAACCGCCCGCCGCGCTCCACGATCAGCCCGAAGAGTCCGGCCTCCACCGTATCCGCCCGCCCCGCCAGCGTGAGCCGCACCTGGCAGTACCCCCACAACAGGTTCGCGCCCTCGGGTCGCGGCGCGTCGGCGCAGCGGTGGCTCACGTAGCCCGGCTCCCGCCCCCCGAACGTCTCCAGCGCCAGCGCGATGCCCTGCTGGCTCAGCCCGTCGTGCCGGAACCACATCAGCTCCGGCGACAGGTCGTACGGTGGCAGCGCCTCCCGGGCGGTCGGATAGTAAAGCCAGGCGAACTCCCCGGCATCGAGCACCAGGGTCCGGAGAATGGCGGTGTCCCGGGCCCCGAGCGCGGTCACGAAGTCGCGCACCAGGGTGGCCTGGGCCTCACGACCGCCGGAGAGCCCCTGCCGCTCGGGCAGCTGGGCCCGGAACCGGGTCAGGGCCGAGTCGTTGGCCGCGCTGAGGGCGGGCGGTGGCGTGACCTGGCCGGCCCGGGCCTCGGCGTCGTGGCAGGCGGGAACGCCCGCCAAGGCGAGGAACAGCAGGCTGTAGCGCATGACCACCTCGCAGAAAACACTCGGCCGGCCCGTCGAGGGGCCGGCCGAGCGGAACATGGTGTCGGATCAGTTGGCGGCGTAGCTGGTCCAGCCCTGGTACCAGAGCGGGCCGGCGGGGTTCACCGCGCCGCAGAACGTGGTGGTTGCGAGGGTGCCGCCGAAGAAGGCCCCGGTCCGCGCCGCCGGGATCGCGACGGTGCCGCAGCCGGCGGCCGCGATGCCCAGCGGGGTCCAGTTGAGCGAGGTGGCGGTGGTGTTGGTCAGGATCGCGGCCACGCTCGCGGCGGAGCGGTGGTTGTCGGCGGCGAACACCGACGCCTGGCCGTAGTTGGCGCCCACGGTATCGTGATCGAATGTGTTGGCGGCGAAGACCAGGTCCGTGGCGTTGAGCGAGTCGGCGGTGGTCAGGTTGCCGGTCACGCTGTCCCGTATGGTGAGCCCGATCCCCTTCCAGTTGGCGATGATGCTGTTCGCCAGCAGGCCCTTGGTGCCGCGCCGCAGCACCACGCCGAAGCCGCCCGAGGCGGTCGTTTCGGTCGCGCCCATGCCCAGGATGGTCAGGTTGGCGAAGGTCGGATCGGAGAACGGCGTGCTGCGGAACCCGGTGGTGCAGCCGGAGCCGTTGCAGCCGTCGGCCTCGATGCCCTGCGGATCCGTGGACAGCGTGCCCGCGCCCGGCGCCGGCTGCAGACGCTGCGACTGGTAGGCGATCAGGTACTGGTTCCGGCCGACGTAGCCCTCGGACCAGTCGAAGTGGTCATCGCCCGACTCGTAGGAGACCAGGAAGCGGCCGTCCACCGCGCCGCCCCACCACTCGAAGGAGTCGTCGAGGCCGGACACCGTCTGGATGTACTCGAGGGTGGTGCCACTCCCCACCGCGTACAGCGACAGGCCGTTCAGCTCCGAGGCGTTGCCGCCCGAGACGTCATAGCCGGCGAACTCGATCCGGACGTAGCGCAGGGTGCCGCTGTTGTCGGCGTTGTTGGCGCCGCCGGAATACACCTCCGCGACGCCCACCGGGCCCTCGGTGTTGATGGTGCCGGTCCGGTTGATGATGCCGTTGCCGATGATGATGATCCCGCCCCAGTCGCCCGGGGCGCGGGTGCCGGGCGCCTTGGCCGAGGTGAAGACGATCGGCGCGGCGGCGGTACCCTGGGCGTTGATCTGCGCACCGCGGAGGATCCACAGCGAACTGCCCGGCACCGTCGAGTCGCCGATGATCGTGGTCCCGGGCTCGATTGCCAGGGTGACCCCGCTCTGCACCTTCACGTAGCCGCTCAGGGTGTACACCGTGTCGGAGGAGAGGCTCCGGTTGGAGGTGATGTTGCCGGTGAGCACCGCCGCGCCGATGGGGCCGGGGCCGTTGCCGCCGTCGCCGCTATCGTCGCTGCAGGCGGCGGAGCCCACGAGGCCGAGACCGAGCGCCAGGGCCAGCCACTTCCGGGAAGTCTGCGTCATTGCACCCTCTGGTAATGGTGTTGTTGGACGTACATGCGATTCTTGGCCCGTATTCAAGCCGGCCGGGTCCCGGCCGGCTCTCGGGGGCGTCACGGTCAGGTCACGCGTCACGGGGTCCAGGTGAAGCCGAACCCGAACGTGCGCCCCGTGCGGTAGGACAGCTGGTCCAGCCCACCCTGGGTGATCCGGTAGGGCTCGTCCAGCAGGTTCTTGGCGTCGGCCTTCACCGTCAGCCCCTCGAAGACCGGCACCCGCACCGAGACATCCACCAGGTGGCGCGCCTCCTCGTAGGCGTCCGGCAGGGGATTGATCCCTGCTTCAAAGATCCGGCGGCCCACCACGTTGTAGAGCGCCGTGAGGCTCATGCCGCCCGGCGCCGCCAGCTCCAGCCCCGCGTTCACCACGTACCCCGCCTGGCCCACCATGGCCCGGTCGCGGTTGGTGAGGCTGGAGCCGTCGGTGGTGTCCACCTTGATGGTGCTCTTCATCACGGTCGTGTTGGCGAAAACCGTCAGCGGGCTCAGGCCGATGACATCGAGCCGCTTCCGGAGCTCCAGCTCGATGCCGTAGTTGTCGGCTGCGCGGGCATTCTGGAAGGTCACGTCCGGCGCGTTGCCGTCAGAGGTCTGGATCAGCACCCGCTCGATGGGCCGGTTGAAGTGCTTGTAGAACCCGGCGACGCTGACCACCTCGCCGGTCCGCGGATACCACTCCCAGCGCAGGTCGAGATTCCGGATCAGCGCCCGGTCGAGATTGCTGTTCCCCCGGATCCGCTTGCCGCCGATCGGCTCGGCCAGGTAGCCGACGGGGGAGAGCTCCCGGTACTCCGGCCGCGAGAGCGTCTGGGTGGCGGAAAGCCTGAGGGTCTGGGTCGGCGTGAGGGTAGTGTTGATGGCCAGCGCCGGGAGCAGGTCGGTATTCTGCAGCACCGTCTGGATCGGCTGGAGTCCGTTCTCCGGGGAGGTTGTGTTCACCTCGATCCGGGACGACTCCACCCGCGTCCCGCCGATTACGCGGATGCGGGAGGTCAGGGGGTAGTCCAGCATCGCGTAGCCGGCGACCAGCCGGTCCTCCGCGTCATAGCGGCCGCCCAGCGCGTTGATCTGCAGGTTGAGCAGCCCCTGGCTGGCGTAGGTGCCGTCGAAGATCTGCTCCGGGTCCGCATTGCGCTGCGCCTGGGTGAGCCCGAAGCCGAGCACGTCGAACGGCACGTTCACCGCGTCCCGGGTGGTGCGCCGGGCCAGGCCGCCCAGCTTGAGGGTGGAGTGCCGTTCCCCGTCCCCGAAGCCGATGGTGTAGCTGCCGGCGCCCTCGAGGCCGTCCTCGTTGAGGTCGGCGAAGCTCCGCACCGCCGAGCGCGCGGCGCCGAACCACTCCGTCGGGGTGACGGCGCCGGTGCCCGGATCGATCGTGGCCACGTAGGCGAGGTCGGAGCGGTCCGGTTCGATCCGGCTCACCGCCGAGACCGTCGCCGACCAGTCGAGCACGTTCCGGCCGCCGAGCAGGTGCTGGCCCGCCAACTGGTGCGATCGCGCGGTGCGCAGGGTGTAGGTCAGCCGGGTCTGCGCCAGGTTGATCGCGAAGCCGTCGTTGAATCCCGCCAGGCTGGTGGCCTCGTTGTCGGCGGAACGGGTGTAGGTGTTGTTGAGCACCAGCTTGCCGCCGCTGCCGAGCCGGGTGCTCAGGTTGAGCACCCCCCCCCAGAGGACCGCTGCCCGGCCGGTCTGGCCGCTGTACTCGTTCTGCGGGTCGAAGGTGCCGGCGGTCGTGCCGGGATTGATCACCGCCCGCCGTTCATCGGCCCGGATCTCCTGCGTGGCGGAGTAGCTGAGGGAGGCCAGGTAGCCGATGGCCTGCCCGCCGATCGCATCCTCGCCGCCGAGCGACACCCCCAGCGAGCCGTTGGCTGCGCCGTCCGCCCGCTCCAGGCTCCAGCTGTTGCGGAAGGAGCCGATCACCGCGTTGAGCTGGCTCTGGCTGGCGCCCGCGAGGGACAGGCTTCGATAGAAGGGCCGCGCCGCGCCGGGCAGGTTGCGCCGGCTGCTGTTGAGGCCCAGCCATTCGCCGCCGACCGTGGGAGCCTTCACCACCGACTTGCCGGTGGCGGCCCCGTTGATGCCCACCGAGCTGGAGAGGGTGAAGGTGCGCCGTGCCGGAAACTCGCGCGTCTTGAGGTTGACCTGCGCCCCGCTGAAGTCCCCGGACTGGTCCGGGGTGAAGGTCTTTGAGGTGGTGATGCCCTCGAGCAGGCCGGCGGGGAAGAGGTCGAGCGGGATCATCTTCTTCTCCGGCTCCGGGCTCGGCACCCGGGCGCCGTTCAGGCTGGTGGTGGTGTAGCGCTCCCCCAGGCCGCGCACGAAGACGTACTTCCCGTCCTGCACCGTCACCCCGCTCACCCGCTGCACCGCCTGGCCGGCGTCGCTGTCGGGGCTCCTGCTGATCTGCTCCTGGGTGATGGCGCTGACCACGCCGGTGGCGTAGCGCTGCTCCTCCAGCGCCCGCGCCACCGTTCCCTGTTCCGCCGACGCCGACACCGAGAGCTCCTCGAGTTCGATGACCTGCGCCGTCAGCGCAATGTCCTGGGTCGCGGTGCCGCCGGCGGGAACGGTGATCCCCTCCACGACCTTCGGCTGGAAGCCGATGTACCTCGCCCGCACCGCCACGCTCCCGGCAGGCACGTTGGCCAGGGTGAAGCGTCCGTCGATCGCCGTCTGGGCCCGGACCGTGGTCCCCACGACCTCGAGCACCGCCCCGGCGATCGGCCCGCCCTGGCCGGCGTCGATCACCCGGCCCACGATGCGACCGGTCTCCTGGGCTACCAGTGGCCCGCGGACCGCCAGCGTCAGTGCCAGCAGGAGGAGTGAAGGGAGGCGCGGGTCGAGGAGTCGTCGCATGGTCCGCAGTCGGTTTCGGGGGACGGCCTGGCATCGCGAACCGCGCTTTGCCGCGGTTCGTGCACGGCGGGAATGCTCGGCCGGCGCCGTATCGCCTCTCCGACCTTTGTGCAACGGAACCGTCACGACGCCCGACGCCGGGTGCCTGCGAGCCGGAGGTCGACGAGCGCCTTCGTCACGAATCGGTCACGTCGTTCGTGACGCCGCTTCCGCTCAGGGCCTTGTCCTTCCTACACTTCCCTCGTGTCCGTCACCTCCCCGCTGCTGCTGGCGTGGCAGCTTGTCGTCGCCGGCCCCCCGACGGCCGGTCCGCCGGACTCGCTGCTGGCGCGCGCCGTCGCGTACATCGACGCTGCCGCGCGGGAGCACCTGGGACGCGAGCGTACCCCCGGTCTCTCCCTCGCGGTGGTGGCCGGCGGCGAGGTGGTGGCCATCCGCAGCTACGGCGCCGCCGACCTGGCCAGCGGTGCACCGGTCACGCCCGACACCCGGTTCCTGGTGGGCTCGATCTCCAAGGCCTTCACTGCCGTGGCGCTGCTCCAGCTGGAAGAGGAAGGCCTGGTGGACCTGCAGCGGCCGGTGACCACCTACCTCCCCTGGTTCCGGGTCCGCTCCGCCGGTGGCCCGATCACCCTGCACCACCTCCTGACCCATTCCGCCGGCCTGCCACGGGACCGGAGTGACCTCCCCTCCTCGCCCTATACCGCGCTCGCGCTGCGGGACCGGGAGCTGACGGGTGCGCCCGGGGAGCGCTTCGCCTACTCCAACATCGGCTACCAGCTGCTGAGCCTGATCGTCGAGGAGGTGGAGGGGCGCCCCTTCGCGACCGCCATCCAGAGCCGGATCCTTGCCCCCCTGGGCCTCCGCGCCACCAGGCCGGAAGTGACCCAGGAGGACCGGCTCCGCACCGCCACCGGCTATCAGTACCTGTTCGACGATCGCCCCCCGCTGCCCGGAACCCCGGTCGTGCCGGTGGCGTGGAGCGAGTACAGTGCCGGCGACGCGAACATCGTCAGCACCGCGCCGGACCTGGCCCGGTTTCTCATCGCCCTGCTGGAACAGGGCGGGGCGCCGGGCCGCCGGCTGCTGCAGCCGCGGAGCTTTGCCCGGATGGTGCAGCGCACCGTGCCGGCGGAGGACCTGGGCGCCGGGAGCTACTACGGCTACGGCATGGTGCTGACCACGATGGAAGGGGATCCGGTGTTCTGGCACAGCGGCGGGATGCCCGGGTTCCGCTCGATGCTGATCGGCGACCTGGACGAACAGTTGGGTGTGATTGTGCTGCTCAACGGCCCGGGTGAGCCGCGCCTCCTCGGTGAATACGCGTTGCGCGCGCTCATCGCCGCCCGGCGGGGCCGGGAGCCGCCGCCGGTGCCGGTCGCGGCGCCCCCCGATTCCATCCCGGGCGCCGCCGCCTTCGCCGGCCGCTACGCCGACTCCGCCGGGGGCGCCATCACCCTGGCGTCGCGTGGCGACCGGCTGTTCCTCGAGCGAGACGGCCTCCGGTTTCCGCTCTACCGGGCGGGACGAGACGCGTTCGTCGTGGCCGACACCGCCTGGTCGCGCTTTCCGCTCCGCGTGATCCGCGAGGGTGACCGGATCGCGGAGCTGGTCCACGGCTCGCGCTGGTTCCGTGCGCCCGGCCCGCCGGCCCCGGCCACGCCGGCAGCGCCCTCCGCGTGGCGGGCCTATGCGGGACACTACCGCGCCCAGGTGCCCTTCGACTCCAACTACCGGGTGATCGTGCGCCGGGGGGTGCTGCTGCTGGTCTCTCCCGAAGGGATCGAGGAGCCGCTGGTGCCGGTGGGGGACGGGGAGTTTCGCGTGGGGCAGGATCCGCGCGCGCCCGAGCGAGTGCGCTTCGCGGATGTCGTGAGCGGCCGGGCGCTCCGGCTGAATCTGTCAGGCACCGAGTACTATCGCGCCACCTCGCCCTGAACGGGGGTGGGCGTGGCCAGCAGATCCCCGGCCGCGGCGACGAGGTCCCGCGGGAGAAAGGGGCGGGGCAGGGTCGTCACGCCGCGCCCCCGGTACCGGGCCGCATACTCCGGGTCTGCCGTCGCCACCAGGACCCGCCGGCCCTCGAGCAGCACCTCCTCCTCGGCCAGACGCCGGGTCCCGTCCGCGGAAAGGGCGCCATCCAGCAGCACGACGCTCCAGCTCCCTTCCGCCAGCCGGTTGGCTCCGTCCGTCCCGTTCCTGGCCACCTCCACCACGTAGCCCGCCGGCTCGAAAAGGGCCCGGACCACCAGTTCCGCCGCCGGATCGCCGTCCACCAGCAGCAGCGCCCGCTCGGTGGGGGGAGGCTCGCGCCGGGTGACCGGCGTCCCGTCCGCGACCAGCGGGAGGCTGAACCAGAACTCCGCCCCCATCTGCCCTGGCGGCGGCGGCCGGTACTGCAGCCGCCCCCCATGGCTCTCGATGATCCGGTAGCTCAGCGACAGCCCGAGTCCGGTGCCTTCACCGGGCTCCTTGGTGGTAAAGAAAGGGGTGAAGAGTTGCGAGGTCAGTGCCTCCGGGACCCCCGGGCCGCTGTCACGTACCGTCACCACCGCGCGGCCGGCCTGGTGCGCGGTGTGGATGGTGATCTCCCGCGCCGTGCCCTCCGGCAGGCCTCGCACCGCCTGCCCGGCGTTGGTGACCAGGTTGAGCAGGACCTGTTGCAGTTCGTCGGCGTTGCCCCGTACCGGCAGCGGGTCGGGGGCACACTCTTCGCGAAGCTGGATGCCGCGGACCCGCAGCTCGTAGCCGACGAGCAGCGCCGTCCGCTGCACCAGGTCGTTCAGGTCCACCGCCTCCTCCCCGGGTGAACCACGGCGGGCAAAGGTGAGGAGGTTCCGCACGATCCGGCCGGCGCGTTCGGCCTGGGTATGGATGACCTCGATATGCTCCCGCTCCGCCCGCGGGATGCCGGGACGCTCCTGCAGGAACTCGGCGAGCCCGGCGATGGAGGTCAGGGGGTTGTTCAGTTCGTGG
>JANRJZ010000080.1:0-17665 GCA_033763675.1 Gemmatimonadota bacterium | reverse complement strand
GGCCTTAATTCCTGTCTTTGAGATCACTCGGTCGGCAATAGCATCTGAAGTTGGGATGTCTCCGGCAAGAAGGGCGACGTCCGCTGTCAGGAGGCCGTTGTATTGCATGACCCACGAAGCGTCGTGGCGCTCCCAGGCTGTGAGTAGCCTTTCAACGAGGTCCGTTGCTTCTCGATGACGCCCAAGCATTGCGTGGCACCAGCCCGACCAGAGTAACGCTCGCTCTTCACGCCAACCGGACTGGATCTGTGAGAAGCAGGCTGCCGACTTCTGATTCCAGGCCAACGCCTCGGCGTATCTCCCAAGCCGCCCCAAGGCCACAGCGACGTTGGAAGCATGAATGCCCATGAACATCTCGTTCCCGAGTGTCTTAGCAATACTGAATCCTGTGCGGAATGCCTCGAGTGCCGCTGCGTAGTCGCCCAAGCTAATCCCGAGGCAGCCACGTGAATTCTCAAACATCACGGTCGTCGAGCAAGCAAGGTTGCACGCCATATATTCTTCGGTTAGGGCCGCCAGTTGTCTCGTTAGGTCAGGGTGTCGATCGAGGCGACCGGTGGCCCACGCCGTCATGGTGAGTGCTGTCGCTAGCTGAAGCCTAGACTCTAAGGGAACCGCATCAGTAGTCTTGGAGACGACGACCTCATAGAGGCGGAGGAGCGTGGACTCTCGAAGGTGTGTATGGGTAGCCTTGATTGCTGCGGGGAGAAGGGTCGTCGTGAGCTCCGTATCCTCGGTATTCTCGAATCGGTCGATAATGGAGTGCGCAAGCATCTCACCGGAAGCATCATCGTTGGGCAGCCACGCCTGTGCCGCCAGTCTCCGTGCCTCGCAGGTTGCAAGGTCTCCATCGTCCAGCTCCGTCGCATCAGGCAGGTTAATCAGTGACCCTTCCCAGCGACCTTGTTCCTGAATGGACTCCGCCAGCAGGATACGGGCGCGGTGCTGACTCTTTCCCGTCAGCGCCGGGAGTGATGTGCCGAGCGCGAGTTCTGCCTCAAACGGCGCCGCCCCGTGGATCGCCTCCTTCGCCCCCCGCAGCAGCCGCGGCACCGCCTCTCCCACCCGCCCCGCCCGGAAACAGTGCCACGCCAGCATCAGCCCCGGGATCGCCTCCCCGCGCCCCTCCGCCGCCAGCAGCCGGTCCGCGATCCGCCCATGCACCGCCCGCCGGAGCGGCGAGGGGACGCAGAAATAGGCGTACGCCCGGAGCAACTCGTAGCGGAACTCCACCCCCTTTCCACCATCACGGAAGACCCGTGCCCCCACCAGCTCCGCCATCCCCGCCAGGGTCTGCGCCAGCGACAGGTCCACGATCTCGTACATCGTGAGGTCGTTGAGCCGATCCCCCAGGATGGCCGCCAGGTCCAGGACCGCCCGCGCCGCCGGCGTGAGGCTCCCCAGCATCCGCGCGAACAACCGCTGGTACACCTCCTCCGGCCCCTCGCCCCCCGGTGCGTGTACCGTCATGGCCCCGACGGACAGCGCCAGGCACTGCTCCCCATGCCGCCGCCAGTCGTCGAACAGCAGTTCCGCCATCATCGGGACCCCGGCCGCCGTCCGCAGCACCGCCCGCTCCACCGCCGGCGGGAGGCGCACCTCCGCCGCGCCGGACAGCTGCGCCAGCACCTCGCCCATCTCCTCCGGGCCCAGCGGGGGCAGAATGACGGTCGCGAGCCCCAGCGGGTCCCGCTGCTCGATCAGCCGTCCGGCGTTCGGCGTCTTCGCCAGTTCCGATTCCCGCGCCGCCAGCAGCACCATGATCCGCTGCTCCTGGGTCCGCCGCATGACGAGGTGCAGCACCGCCACACTGGCGTCATCGGCCAGGTGGACGTCGTCCACCACGAGGATGACGGGGTGCTCGTCGGCCACGGCGGTGAGCAGCTCGTGCACCGCCTCGGTGAACCGGAGCCGCGCGCTCTCCCCGGTGGTCTCCAGCGGCGCCGGCAGGTTCCGGTAGCGCTGCGCCACCGCCGGAATCATCCGCGCCAGCTCGGCCAGCCACACCGGGGAGGTGCCGCTCGCCCCGGGCCGGTCCAGCAGCCCCCGGACCAGCGTGCCGATGGCCGTGTAGGGCACCTCCCGCTCCACCTCGTAGCACTGGACCCGGCTCGAGGTCGCTCCCTCCAGCGACGCCGCCGTGACCAGCCGCTCGATGAGCGTTGTCTTCCCGATCCCCGAGTCCCCCAGCACCAGCCCATGCCGCCCCGCGCCGTCCCGGGTGGTCTCCCACCGCTCGTACAGCACCCGGTACTGGCTCCCGCGCCCCACAAACGCCCGGTTCTGCCACTGGTCGGTGGCCACGGTGGGCACGTGCGCCGCCCCGGGAGGGGTGTAGCCCCGCTGGCGGAGCCGGAGCGCCATCCCCGCCACCAGCGGCGACGGGGTCGCGTCCAGCTCCTCCTCCAGCCGCGCCCGCCACCCCTGGTACAGCCGGATGGCGCTGACCCGGTCTCCCGCGAAGGCCCGGGCCTCCATCTTGGCCCGGACCGCGTCCTCCGAGAGCTCATCCAGCGCCAGCAACCGGTCGGCATGGGGCTCGATGCGGGTGAAGTCGCCGCTCCGGCGGCAGCGGTCCATCAGGAGCACCAGGGCGTCCCGGATCTGGGGCAGCCAGCGGGCCCGCATGAGGTCGCGCCAGAACATGAACTCCGGCGCCCGGGCCACCTCGAAGTCCTCCAGGAACCCCGCCACCTCCAGGGGCCCGGTGAATTCGTCCCCCAGCACATCCCCCCGCGCCAGCCGGTCGAGATCCACCTCAAGCTCGGCCGCCACGAGCCGCACCGTGTCGCGGCTGGTCTCGAAGGTGCGGGGGCCGAGCCGGGCGCGGAGCACCGACAGCGCGGTGGCGAGCGAATGGCGGCCCTCGCTGGGCCGGGCATCGGGCCAGAGCAGGTCCACCAGCCGGTCCCGCCGGTGCGGCTCCCGCCGCTCCGCCGCCAGGAAGGCCAGCAGGGCCAGGTGCTTCCGCACCCGGAACTTGACCGGCTCCCCCCCGGGGCCGCGCAGCTCTGGTGGTCCGAGACAGCGGAAGAAGAAACGCGGGGGCATGGGGAATGGGTACGGGGGAAGGATCAACCGATCGTCAAACGCGCGCCGGGGCCAGGGAGCATCCCCCATTCTGCGCCCCCCGTCCCGGTCCGCAAGGGTGGCCGACTACTTTTCAGTGTCACTCAATGGAGCCCCAGGCATGCCGCGGTCCCACCCGTTGCTGCAGGTCCTGCTGGTCAGCGTCTCGCTCGCCGCCTGCGGCGAGGTCAGTGGCGGCGTGAGCGGCGCCGGCCCCACCGCCAGCCAGCAGATCGAGCTCCGGCTCGCCGTGGAAGACGAGGTCGCATCGGCCCTTGCGGCGCTCACCGTCGCCGAGCCGGGCCTCCCGCCCTCGTTCGCCGGTCCGGCGGGGTGCCCCGCCATCTCGGATACCACCGACAGCGACGACGACAACGTCCCCGACGACGCCACCCTGACCTTCCTCGACCCGCCCTGCTCGGTGACCGGGCTCGGCGGCGGCGACTGGTCGGTCACTGGCACGCTCCGCATCCGCGACACCAGCGCCACCACCACCCGGTACGTGCTCGACTACACCGACCTGGCCTGGTCCTTCACCGACAGCGCCGCCACCCGCACCTACACCGCCACCCGGAATGGCACCCGCATCCGGCTCGGCACCACCAGCGGGGCAAGCCTGCAGGTGGACGTCACGATCGACCGCGACCGCCCCAATCGCGCCACCGCCACCGTGGATCTGGCCACCACCGTGAGCTACGTGTCCGACACCACCGGGACTGTGGCGGTCGGGCAGCCGCTCCCGGACGGCCTGCTGAGCATCGCCGGCTCCATGGGCTGGCAGCGCAGCACCGAGAACTGGTCGCTGGCGGTCGCCACCACCCAGCCGCTGGTGTACGACGCCGACTGTGACACCACCCCCCAGCGGATCAAGGGGGGGAGGGTGACCCTGACCGGCACCGTGAACGGGCAGGCGGGGGTACTGACCCTGACCTGGACCGCCTGCGGGGTCCCTCCCAGCCGCTCCTGGGCGGCTGGCGCGGTTTGAGCAACATCGGCATGCGCTGGGTCACACTCGGCCGGTGCCCGGGGTGACGGCCCGGTTTGCCGGTGGGACCTATCTTCTGGGCTGACAACGAATTCTGCCCACACAACCCGTTTTTCCAGGTACAGGAGGCTCCATGAGGGCTCTGCAGAAGCTGGGGCGTTTTGCCATGGGTACGGCAGCGATCGCCTTCGCGGCGGCCTGCGGCGACAGCGGCGGTCCGGACACCAATACCGACATCTCCCCGGCCGAGGCGGCCGTGATCGGCGGCGAGGCCGCGGGCCAGATCGGTGACCTGGCCGGCGACCTGGCCAGTTTTGGCAACCCGGTCGGCGACATCAGCGGCGGGCTCTTCGCGCCCCAGGCGCTGGGCGGCCGCATGGCCCGCGTGATGGGCCGGAGCATCCCCGGCTCGTTCCGCCCCCAGCTGGCGATGTTTGCCGCCGGCGACCCCAACTGCAACCCCGCCGTCACCGGTGATAGCACCGATTCCGACGGCGACGGGATCCAGAACAACGTCACCTACACCTTCGGCCCCGGCAGCTGCGCCTACCAGGACTCGCTCGGCAACGGCTTTGCCCTCACCGGCGCGATCGTCATCCAGGACACGGACGGCGGCGCGACCCTCTGGGGCGTCAACGTGGCGTTCAACAACTGGCGGGTGCTGTTCTACACCGACTCGGCCAGCGCCGGCTTCGAGTATGACGGCAACTCCACGATCACCATCACCTCCGCCGCCGCGATCTCGGGCCAGAACGTCTCCGCCCGCTGGCGGGTGAACGGGCAGCGCGTCTTCGCCGCGGATCACAACTGGCAGCTCTCGTTCAACCCGGACAGCGGCAGCATCGATCCGGGCAGCCAGAGCGAACTGCCCAGCGGCATCTTCGATATCACCGGGCAGTTCAGCTGGTCGGGGAGCCAGGGCCAGGCCGACGGCACCTGGAACTTCACCTTCGACACCCCGGTCGCGGTGCACTACAACGATGATTGTGATACCGATCCGCCGATCGACTTCGGCCAGGTGCGCGCGGCGATCACCGGGCGGAGCAACATCGGCTTCACGGTGGACTACGGCCCGGCTTGCGGCCAGGAGACGGTCAACACCTTCGACGCCGGCAATACCTGAGTCCTGCCGGCCCCGCAACAGGAACGGCCCGGGCAGTCGCCCGGGCCGTTCCGTTTGTCCCACGCCGTGCCGGGCTACCTCGCGCCGCTACGACGTCCAGGTGCTTCCCGCGAGCAGTTCCCGCACCACGTCGTCGTTGGTCCGCCCCGCCGCCTCGGCCGCGAAATTGGTGACCACCCGGTGGCGCAGCACCGGGAGGGCCACGGCGCGCACGTCGTCGAGATCGGCCATGGGACGCCCCGAGAGGGCCGCCCGCGCCTTGGCGCCCAGCACCAGGTACTGCGACGCGCGCGGGCCGGCGCCCCATTCGACGAATTCCTTCACCAGCGCCGGGGCATCGGCATCGCCGGGGCGGGTGAGGCGGGTCAGCGCCACCGCGGCCCGCACCAGGTGCTTCGACACCGGAATCCGCCGCACCAGCTCCTGGGCCGCCCGCACCTGGGCCGAGTCGAGCACCGGCTCGAGCCGCGCCGCCCGGGCGCCGGTCGTCTGCTCGACGATCGCCTCCTCCTCACTCCGGCTGGGATAGCCCACCCGGAGTTCCAGCATGAAGCGGTCGAGCTGTGCTTCGGGGAGGGGGTAGGTGCCCTCCTGCTCGATCGGATTCTGGGTGGCGAGCACGAAGAAGGGCTCGGGGAGGTGGTAGGTCTGGCCGCCGGCGGTGACCTCGTGCTCCTGCATGGCCTGGAGCAGCGCCGCCTGGGTCTTGGGAGGGGTCCGGTTGATCTCGTCCGCCAGCACTACGTTGGCAAAAATCGGCCCCTGGACGAACCGGAACACCCGCTTCCCGGTGCTCAGGTCCTCCTCGATGATCTCGGTGCCGGTGATGTCCGAAGGCATCAGGTCCGGGGTGAACTGGACCCGGTTGAACGACAGGTGGAGCGCCTCCGCCACGGTGGAGACCATCAGGGTCTTGGCCAGCCCCGGGACCCCGATGAGGAGGGCATGCCCACCGGCCAGGATGGCCGTCAGGATCCCGTCCACCGCCTCCTGCTGCCCCACGATCCGGCGCGCGACCTGACCGCGGAGGTGCTCCACGGCCCGGGCCAGGTGGGCCAGTTGTTCGACGTCGGTGGCGGGCTGGGTCGCGGTCATGGGATCCGGGGTGGGGAAGCCGAAGGGAGGCGATCCGGGGGCGTCCCCCGAGTACGGGCTTGAGGTTAGTGGGTTTCGTTGAGGGCAGCAAATGGGCCCGGCGTTTCGGGAGGGGACGGGAGGGCGGGGGAACGGGGAAACGGGGAAACGGGGAAGCGGGGAAACGGGGAAGCGGGGAACGGGGAACGGGGGAGCGGCTGGACAGCTCGGCGGCAGGGCGGGGACCAAGGAGGGGGAGGCGGGGGCTGCGGGCGAGCGGCTGGCGTGCGCCGCTCGGGGGTCCCTCCCGTGCGCTGCGGCCACGCGAAGCCGTGAGACCGCGGCACCCGCCGACCCCGCCCCGCCACCCCCCTTCCCCCCGCCCCTGGGGAGTTTGCGAAATATTTCACAAGCGGGTACTTTTCCGCGTCTCATGGGACCCAAGAAGTCGGCCGGCAGGGAGCTGGGGGAGGCGTGGCGGTACGACACCCTCGGCTACACCTTCGCCTTCAGCGTCATCCTGTTCGCCGGCGCCGGGTACCTGCTGGATCGCTGGCTCAACACCATGCCGTGGCTCACGATCGTCGGGACCCTCCTCGGAGCGGGGCTGGCCTTCGTGTGGGTGCTGCTCAAGGTGAAGCAGGACGAGCAGGCGTTCGAGGCGGCGCGCCAGGAGGGCTCGGTGGCTCGGCGGCGCAACGGCTCGGCTGATTCACCTGGGCCTGGTGAGCCGTGAAGGTCCTGGCCGCGGGGATCCTGCTGACTGCCGTCGTGGCGGCGCTGCTGGTGCGCTGGCTGGGCGCCGGCGCGCTGCTGCCGGCCGTGGTGATGGGCGGCGTGGCCACCGCCATCGAGTTGGTGGCGGTCCGGGCCCTGCGGCGGGCGCCGCCCAGCCGCGGGACGGCCGAGTTCTTCAAGGCGGTCGGCGTCGGGATGGCGCTGCGGCTGCTCGGAGTGGTGGTGTTTGCGGGGCTGGTCCTGTGGGATCGGGGGCGATTCCTGCCGCTCGCCACCGGGCTGGGTTACGTCGGGGTGCTCATTCCCCTGCTCTTTCTCGAGGTCAGGTTCCTTCGATGATGCTCCAGGAAGCGGTCAACGTCGGCGAGATGGTCCTGCACCACACGGCGGATGCCTGTTCGATCGACGTCTACAAGTGGGCCTGGCACATTCCCGGCTGCCACATCACCTACCCGATTGACGCCAGCCTCGCCCCCACCAAGCATGTGGTGTTCCTGTTCATCGCCGCGACGCTGGTGTTCCTGACGCTGTGGACCGCGGCGCGCAGCATCGCGAAGACCAGGACCGGCCACGCGCCGAAGGGCTTCGCCGGCGCCGTCGAGGGGCTGGTGCTCTGGGTCCGGAACGACATCGCCATCGCCAACATCGGCCACGGCGGCGCCCGGTTCGCCCCCCTGATCATCACCCTGTTCTTCTTCATCCTGTACGGCAACCTGCTCGGCCTGCTGCCGCATGGCTCCTCGCCGACCGGCAACCTGGCCGTGACCGCGGCGCTCGCGATCCTGGTCTTCCTGGTGATCGAGATCGCCGGCTTCATCAAGCTCGGCCCCAAGGGCTACCTGGGCACCATCTTCCCGCACTTCCCCGGCTTGCACGGGGCCGGGGCCGTGGCGCTGGCGATCTTCATGAGCCCGATCGAGGTGCTCGGCAAGCTGGTGAAGCCGTTCGCGCTGGCGGTCCGTCTGTTCGGCAACATGACGGCGGGGCACTTCGTGATCCTGTCGCTGTTCGGCATCGTGTTCCTGTTCGGCCACCTCGGGGTGTGGAGCTGGGGGATCGGCATCGGGACCGCGTTGCTGGTTGTGGGCATCATGGCGCTGGAACTGATCGTCGCGCTGCTTCAGGCGTATGTCTTCGCGCTGCTGAGCTCGGTGTTCATCGGGCTGATGCAGCACGAGCATTAGACGGCAGGACGGCAGGATCGCAGGGCGGGCGGCGCGGCGTGTCCAGCGCGCTGGCCCGGTAGCCCGACCGAATGGCGGGCGATATCCGCTGCCCCGCGAGGGGCGCCGGCGGATCACGATGCTGGCCCGGGCCGGGAGACCTGGAACCGCGTCGGTGGACGGATGGCTCAACCGGAATCTCCCGTGGGTCCTTCTAGGGGAATGACATGCTGAACATGCTCGCACTGGTGCAGGAAGTGGCGGCCGGGGTCCCGAACTACGGCTGGCTGGGCGCTGGTATCGGCGTCGGTCTGGCCATCATCGGCGCCGGCATCGGCCTGGGCCGGATCGGCGGCTCGGTGGCAGAGTCCATCGCGCGGCAGCCCGAGGCGGCGGGGGACATCCGCGGCGCCGGCCTGCTGATCGCCGTGCTGCTCGAGGGCGCCACGATCATCGCGCTGGTGTTCGCCCTGCTCTTCAAGCTTCTCTAAAGCGAAAGCGCGGGTTTCATGACCACCATGCTGCTCATGCTGGCGGCAAGCGGGGAGGGCGGGGATGCCTCGCCCTTCGCGGTCAATTTCGGGCTCTTCTTCTGGACCTGGCTGGTCTTCCTGGCCCTGATGTTCCTGCTGCAGAAGTTCGCCTTCCCCGCCATCCTCAAGGCGACCGAGGACCGGGAGCAGACCATCGCGCGGCAGCTGGATGAGGCCGCGAAGGCCAACGCGGAGGCCCAGGCGCTGCTGGAAGAGAACCGCAAGCTGCTGGCGGCCGCCCGCGGCCAGGCTCAGGCCCTCGTGGCCGAGGCCAAGACCGCGGTGGAGAAGGAGCGGTCCACGGCCATCGACAAGACCCGCCACGAGCAGGAAGAGCTGCTGGAGCGGGCCCGGCGCGAGATTGCCGCGGAGCGGGAGAAGGCCCTCGCCGATCTCCGTCGGGAGGCGGTAGACCTGTCGCTGGCGGTGGCCGGGAAGCTGATCGGCCAGAAGCTCGATGGCGCCTCGGACCGGGGCCTGGTCGAGGGCTACCTCGCCAGCCTGGAGCGGGTGCAGTGAGGTCCGAGTCCATCGCCCTGAACTACGCCCAGGCGCTGTTTGACCTGGGCCGCAAGGGCGGCCGCACCGAGGTGTACGCCGACCTGCTGGACGCGGTGGCGGGCGGGATCGCCGCCGCGCCCCGGGTGCAGGCGGTGCTGATGTCCCCGCGGGTCACCAAGGTCCAGAAGACCCGGATCCTCTCCGAGGCGCTCAAGGACGCGCCCCGGGAATTCGTGCTCTTCCTGGCCGCGGTGGTGAAGCGGGGGCGCCAGGCCCTCTTCAGCGAGATGGCGCACGAGTACGAGAAGTTGCTGGACCAGAAGCTCAACCGGGTGCGGGCCGCGGTCACCGTGGCCCGTCCGGTGGACGAGGCGCTCCGGCGGAAGATCGCCGCGCGGCTTGCCGAGGTGGTGGGGAAGGAAGTCCTGCCGCATTTCACCGAGGATCCGGCCATCCTGGGTGGCCTGGTGGTGCGGGTGGGGGACCGGGTGTTCGACGGCTCCATCCGGCGGCGGATGAACCTGCTCCGACGGCAGTTGCTGGCGCGCTAGCCGGCGGAGGAGCAGGAGGACCGGCCGGGGGAGCGCCACGGGTGCTCTCCCGGCAGTTTTTTCGGTCATGGTGCCCGGTCGGCGCGCTTCTTGCCTGTTTCCCGGTAACCCTCGACCCCCACATCCCATGATCCGACGGCTCGTGACCCTCGCAGGAGCGGCTGCTGCCCTCCACTCCCTGCCGCTCCATTCGCAGCAGGGGGCACAAGGCCCCCTGAGCGCCTACGGCTCCGCCCGGCTGCGCTACGAGGGCTGGAGCTGGTTCGACCCCGGAAGCGCCGCCCCGACCGTGGCCGGCGCCCACAGCTACGGCTACGGCGCCGCCCTGCTCAAGGGGGGCCTCCGCTACGACACCCGGCGCTGGTTCGACGCCACACTCGAGCTGCAGAACACCACGCTGCTCGGGCTTCCCGAGGATGCGCGCGGTCCGGCCCCGATCGGCGAGATGGGCGCCGGTGCCTCGCACTTCACCCCCCACGCCAAGCAGGACGACGCCCGGATCTTCCTGAACCAGGGTTTCGTCACCTTGAAGCGGCCGGGGCGGGGCACCACCTACCTCCGCCTGGGCCGGTTCGACTATCTGGATGGCGCCGAGGCGCCTACGACGGATGCCACGCTGGAGTGGCTGCGACGGAGCCGGGTGGCGGGCCGCCTGATTGCCAACTTCGGCTTCAGCCAGGTACAGCGCACCTTCGACGGCGCCAGCGCCGGCCTCGACGGGAAGCGCACCAACCTCACCCTGTTCGCCGCGCATCCGCGGCAGGGGGGCTTCGAGCTGGACGGCTGGGAGTCGATGACCGAGGTGGATATCGCCGCCGCCACGGTCACCTTCAAGCCGGCCTGGTTCGGGGGGCGGGGGGAGGCCCGGCTCTTCGCGATGTATTACGGTGACCGCCGCTCCGCCGACGATTCGGTGTTCAAGGTGGACAGCCGCCCGTCCGCCGTCCGCGCCGCGGACTCCGGCGATATCGCCATGCCGATGATTGGCGGCCACTATCTGCGGCACGGCGCGCTGGGGCGGGGCCAGTGGGATGCCACCCTCTGGGCCGTGCTGCAGGGCGGGAGCTGGGGGGCGCTCGATCATCGTGCCTGGGCGGTGGCGCTGGAGGGCGGGTACCAGTTCGCCGCCCTGCCCTGGAAACCATGGCTCCGGGCCGGCTACAACCGCTCCTCGGGCGATGACGACCCGTCCGACGGCACGCACCAGACCTTCTTCCAGGCGCTTACCACGGTGCGCCCCTTCGCCCAGTTCCCGCTGTACAACCTCATGAACAACGAGGACCTCTTCGCGCAGCTCATCCTGCGGCCGGTACCGGGGCGGCTCACGCTCCGCTCGGACCTGCACGCGGTGCGGCTGGTGAACGAGAACGACCTCTGGTACGGCGGCTCCGGCGCGTTCCAGCGGCGGGGAAGCTTCGGGTTCGGCGGTCGGCCGAGCGGGGGGGAGCGCGGGCTGGCGACGGTCGCGGACCTGGCGGTGGATGTCACCGTCCGGCCCTGGTGGAACATCTACGGCTACGTGGCCCACGCCTGGGGCGGCGCGGTCGTCCGCGGGATCTACGCCGGGGACGGGGCCACGCTCAGCTACCTCGAGATGACGCTGCGGCGCCCCTGAGGCCACGGGCGGTGGCGAGCTGGAACGCCCGGCGGGCGGAACTCGCCCCGGGCGGCGGGGGCCGCTAACATTCCCCGATGCTTCTTTCCCTCTATCTTCTCGCGACCGTGCAGCAGCCGGTCCCGAGCCCCCAGGCGGCGTACTGGCAGCAGGGGGTCCGCTACGAGATCACCGCGTCGCTGGACGAGACCCGGGGCGTGCTCGGCGGCCACCAGCAGGTGGTCTACGCCAATCGCTCCCCCGACACCCTCACCAGCCTCTCCTTTCATCTGCACCTGAACGCCTTCCGCCCCGGCTCCCGCTGGGCGGACGCGGATTCCACGGAGCGCCGGCGGCGCTTCAACGACCTGCGGGATCCCGACTATGCCTTCGCCCGGGTGCGGAACGCCCGCATCATGGGGCAGGCGGTGGAGCCGATCTGGCCCTTCGCGCCGGACAGCACGATTGTCCGCTACGCGCTGCCACGGCCCCTGGCTCCCGGGGATTCGATGGTGGTGGACCTCGACTTCGAGGCCCGCCCGTCCACCCTGCCGCGGCGCCAGGGGCGGCGCGGCCGCGCGTTCGACTTTGCCCAGTCGTATCCCAAGGTGGTCGTCTACGATCGCCACGGCTGGAACGAGCAGCCCCTCTATCCGGGGGGCGAGTTCTACGGCGAGTTCGCCACCTACCTCGTGGACCTGGACCTGCCCCAGGATCAGGTGATTGGTGCCACCGGGGTCCCGATCTGCGGCGATCCCGGCTGGGCCGGCGCCAACCAGGTCCCCGACCGTCCCATCGAGTACCAGCGGGACCACTATCCCCGCGCACCGAAGTACACCGCGGTCGGCCCGCAGTGCGTGCGGGCGGTGGACGGACCGCCCCGCGACGTGGCGCTCGAGTTCGGCCGCAAGCGGGTGGTCTGGTACGCGGAGGACGTGCATCACTGGGCCGCGAGCCTCAACCCCGCTTACAAGTACGAGGGCGCCGCGTGGAACGGCATCCAGGTCCATGTCCTCTACCAGCCTGGCGACGAGGAGAGCTGGGGCCGCGGGGTGGCGACCCAGCGCACCGTGAAGGCGCTCGCCTGGCTGGACCAGCTCTTCGGCCCCTTCGCCTGGCCCCAGATCACCAACGTGCACCGGATCGAGGGGGGCGGCACCGAGTTCCCCATGATGATCATGGACGGCTCCGCCAGCGAGGGGCTCATCGTCCATGAACTCGGCCACAACTACGTGATGGGCATCCTGGCCAACAACGAGTGGCGGGAGGGGTGGCTGGACGAGGGGTTCACCAGCTACCAGGAGACGCTGTACGGCCGGGCCAACGGGGAGGACTTCTCCCAGGGGGCGGAGGCGTGGCTCGTCGGCCTGGACCTGGACGGAATGTCGGAGCCGGCCAGCCTGGTGAGTGACAAGTACCGCGACTTCACCAGCTACGGCATCTCGATCTACAACCGGGGCGAGTGGTTCTTCCACAAGCTGGAATACGTGGTCGGGCCCGACGCCATGCGCCGCATCCTCCGCACCTTCTACGACCGCTGGAAGCTCAAGCACGTGGACGAGGCGGCCTTCCGCGCGGTGGCGGAAGAGGTGAGCGGAATGGACCTCTCCACCCTCTTTGCGCAGGGGCTGCACGGGACCGACCTGGTGGATTACGCGGTGGGGCGGGTGGCGGTCCGTCGGTCCGTCGGTCCGTCGGCCGAGACCGGTGGCTGGACCACCCGAGTTGAGGTCCTCCGCAAGGCGAACAGCAAGCTTCCCGTCGAGGTCTGGGTCCTCGGCGAGTCCGACACGGCCGTGGTCCGCACCGACGGACTGGCCACGGCGGAGTGGGCCGAGGTCCACACCCGGTCCAAGCCCCGCGAGGTGCTGCTCGACCCGCGGGTGCAGACCGGCGACTGGAACCTGCTCAACAACACCTGGCGCACCGGCTTCCTCGGCATCAAGACCCGGGAGCCGAGGCGGAAGCGCTACTTCGACACCTGGTTCAGCCATCAGACCGCGCGGGACCGCCGCACCGAGGGCTTCCTGCCCACCGTCTGGTATAACGACGCGGCGGGGATCACGCTGGGGCTGCGCACCCGCGGGGACTACTTCGGCCGGTTCGAGCAGAACCTGTCCCTCTGGAGCTACGGCACCAGCTGGGAGAGCGACCGGGACGTGAAGGACACCGACCTCTTCCTCCGGTTCCGGAACCCGACGGCGCTCCGTGCCCCGGGGATGTCCCAGACCCTCGAGGTGTACAACGTCGAGGGCCGCTTCGGTGCCCGGCTGGCCCTCGAGCAGACCCGCCGGGATCACTTGAGCTTCGGCCCGGTGCGCACCCTCGGCGCCGCGCTGACCTGGCTGCAGCCGGACGACTTCCGCTACCTCGAGCCGGGGTACTACGACGACGCGGGCACGGTGGAGCTGGCGCTTTCCACCGGGGTGCGGGACCAGCAGAACGGCTGGACCCTGGCCAGCCGCGTCACGGTGGCGGGCGGGCTCGCCTACAGCAAGGATGGGCTGCAGGCGGCGACGGGTCGTCCGGAGCTGGACCCGTTCTACGGCCGCGGCACCCTCGAGGCTACCGCGCGGCGCGCGCTGGGCCGGCCCCGGCCCGGCCAGGTGCTCCCCTGGCGGCTCGGCATCCGCTTCTTCAGCGGCGTGAGCACCAGCGGGGAGGCGACGGTCAAGCAGCGGCAGATCTACGCCGCCGGCGCCGACCCGCTGGAGCGCTTCGGCAACCCCTTCCTCCGCTCCGACGGCGCGGTGCTGGTGCGGGAGGACGTCAACTACCACGCGCCGGGGGGCGGCAACCTCCGCGGCTTCGATCCCCGGCTTTCCGGTGAAGGCCTGGTGGCGCTCAACCTCGAGCTGGAGCGGAACCTGCTGGTCCGCCGCAACGCGAAGCTCTTCAACCGGGTGGCGGTGGCGCTCTTCGGCGATGCCGGCCACACCTTTGACGGCGCGGCGCCCGACCGGTTCCTGGCCGATGCCGGCGTCGGGCTCCGCATTGACCACCAGGTCGGCCAGACCCGCTTCACCACGCGGGGGGACTTCCCGCTGCTGGTCAACCGCCCGGCCTTCGCCCAGGAAACCGAACCCGGCGGCGACAAGGTGGGGTTCCGGTGGACCGTCAGCTTCTCGCCGGTGTTCTAGTGTACCCGACGGCTCGATCGCCGGACGACCATCCGTGGCCGAGTCGCCGAGCCGCCGAGCCGCCGAGCCGTCCATGCTGATCCCCGGCCTGCCGGACTTCTCCGATCGCCGGGCACTGTTCCGCGGGACGGTGGGAAAGTGGCTGGAGAACGTGGTGGAGAAGGCGGAACGACGGGTGGCGCCGGAACGCTACCTGCGGCCGCCCGGCGCCCTCCCCGAGGTGGCCTTCCTCGCCGCCTGCACCCGCTGCGGCGATTGTATCGCGGCCTGTCCGCCCTTCGCGCTGCGGAAGGCGCCCACCACGGCGGGGCTCGCGGCGGGCACCCCGATCATCGAGCCCGACCTGCAGGCCTGCACCGTGTGCGAGACCATGCCGTGTGTGGCGGCCTGTCCCACCGACGCCCTGACCCTCCCGCCGGACGGCTGGGCAGGGTATCGTCTGGCGGCGCCGGAACTGATTCCCGAGCGCTGCGTGACCTTCGCCGGCACTCCCTGCCGGGCCTGCGCCGACGCCTGCCCGATCGGTGACCGGGCCCTCAGCATCGACGACAACGGGCACCCCGTCATCAAGGCGGAAGGCTGCGTGGGGTGCGGCGTCTGCGTCCGCGCCTGCATCACCCGCCCCTCGTCATTCCGGCTGCACCCCCTGGAGGGCTGATGCCCGACGTGCCATACCGCGTGGACAAGCCCTGGGGCTATGAGCTGGTGTGGGCCCGCACCGACCGCTACGTGGGGAAGATCCTCCACGTGAAGGCCGGTCATGTGCTGAGCCTGCAGTACCACAACCGGAAGGACGAGACCATGCATGTCCTCTCCGGTGAGCTGATCCTCCGCACCCGCCCCGGCGACACCCTGCTCGAGCGGCCGTTCCGCGCCGGGGAGTCGGTGCACATCCCGCCCACGCTGGTGCACCAGATCGAGGCGGTGGTGGACACCGACGTGCTCGAGGCCTCGACCCCCGAACTCGATGACCTGGTCCGCCTCCAGGACCGCTACGGAAGGAGCTGACCCCGATGCAGGTGATCATCCCCCTGGCCGGCAAGGGCACCCGCCTCCGCCCTCACACCCACCTGGTGCCCAAGCCGCTGCTCAAGGTGGCGGGCCGCCCGGTCATGGACTGGGTGATGGACAAGCTCCAGGGGCTGCAGGTCTCCGAGATCATCTACATCACCGGGCATCTCAAGGAGCAGGTGGAGCAGTACGCCCGGGCCCGCTACCCCTACCCCAGCCGGTTCATCGAGCAGAAGGTGCAGGACGGCACCGCCGGCGCGATCAACCTGGCCCGGCCCCACGTGACCGAGCCGGTGCTGATCATCTTCGTGGACACCGTCTTCGAGGCGGACCTGACCCTGATCAACCGCAGCACCGCCGACGGGATCATCTGGGCCAAGGAGGTGGAGGACTACCAGCGCTTCGGCGTGGTCGTGACGGACAAGGATGGCTTCATGACGCAGATCATCGAGAAGCCCTCGACCCCCATCTCCAGACTGGCCAACATCGGGCTGTACTACATCAAGGACACCGCCGCGCTCTGGCGCGGCATTGACCATGTGTTGCAGAGCCCCGCCAACAAGGGCGAGTTCTACCTCACCGACGCCTTCCAGCACATGATCGAGCACGGCCGGAAGATCCTCACCGCCGAGGTGGGCGGCTGGTACGACTGCGGCAAGCTGGACACCCTGCTGGAGACCAACGAGACCCTGCTCCGCCAGGGCCACGCCCGGCGGCGGGAGTTCCCCGGCGTCACCATCCACGATCCGGTGCTGATTCAGGATGGGGTCACCATCGAGCGGAGCGTGATCGGGCCCAACGTGACTCTCGAGGCCGGCACCCGGGTGGTGAACAGCCGCCTGGAGCACGTCATCGTGGGACAGAAGTCCACGGTGCTCGACACCACCCTGCACCACTCCATGCTGGGCGACCGCGTCAGCGTCCGCGGCCTCAAGGGGACCGCCACCCTCGGGGATGACTCCGAGATCGACGTGCGTTAGGCTTCTCCCGGCCCGATGAGCGCAACCACCGATCTCTACCGCAGTTATCTCGATCTCCGCTGGCACTTCGACCCGGCCGCCGCCACGGGGCAGGGGGTGACCAGCGAGGACAGCCGGCTGGCGGACTACTCCGCCGACCGGATGCGGGAGCACCTGGTCGCGTTCAAGGCGATGGCGGTCGCGGTGGAGCAGCTGGACGTGGAGGACCCGCAGGAGGAGATCGACCGCACCGCCTTCCTCGACGAGGTGCGGATGACGATCTCCCGGTTCGAGCGGGAGCGGCCCCACATCCACGATCCCAGCTTCTGGCTGGGGCACCTCTACGGCGCCTTCCAGGCGCTGCTCCGGCGCCGGAACGGCGCCACCCAGGAGCAGGCCCGCGCATTGCTCGGCCGGCTCCGCGCCACGCCCGTGTTCCTTCGCGCCGCCCAGGAGACCCTGAAGGAGCCGCCGCAGATCTTCCTCGACACCGCCAGCCTGCTCGCCGACACGGGACCCCGGCTCTTCACCGAGGTGGCCGCCACGATCCGGGCCGCGGATCCCGAACTCGCCGGCCCGGCGGAGGACGCCCTCTCCGCGGCCGAGGGGGCGATCACCCGCTTCGCGCTGGCGCTCCGGAGCGAGCTGCGGGCCCACCACGATGATCTCTCGTTCGCGATCGGCGAGGACCAGTTCAACCGCCGGCTGCACCACGAGCATGCGCTCCGCCCCGGCGCGCCCGAGCTCTACCGCTACGGCCTGCGCCTGGCGGAGGAGGTCGGCGCGGAAGTGCAGGCGCTGGCGCGGCAGATCGATCCCCGCGTCCCCTGGCCCACGCTCGTCGAACGGCTGCGGCTGCAGGCCACCGTCGGCCCCGACCTGGTCGGCGCCTTCCGGGACATGACGGCGCGGGCACACCAGTTCCTCCTGGCCCGCGACCTGGTGACGCTGCCGCCGCAGCCGCTCGAAGTGGTGGAAACGCCCCCCTTCCTCCGGCCCCTGATGCCCTTCGCCGCGTACAGCCCGCCGGCGGCCTTCGGGGATTATCGCACCGGCACCTTCTACGTCACCTCCCCGGGGCCGGGCCAGCGCCCTACTCCAAGCGCCTGCTCGCTGCACGAGATCGGCGCCACCGTGGTGCACGAGGCCTGGCCGGGACACCACGTGCAGATGAGCGTGGCCCGGAATTCCCCCTCCGAGGTTCGCCGGGTGAGCTGGACCCCA
>JANRJZ010000079.1:0-2392 GCA_033763675.1 Gemmatimonadota bacterium | reverse complement strand
AGGCGCGGGCGTAGAGCTGCGGGTTGGGGGGGCGGATGATCAGGTCGGGGCAGCGCTTCCGCGCCTGGGCCACGGGCATGCCGCGGGTGATCCCGGCGCGCCGCGCCTCGAAGGAGAGGGCGAGCACCGTGGCGCGGTCGGCGCCGGGGGCGGCCACGACCACGGGGCGGCTCCGGAGCGCCGGGGCCACCAGTCCCTCCACCGTGGTGCAGAAGGCGGGGGGGTCAACAAACAGGACCGTTCGGGTCATGGGCGGGACTGCGGGGAAACGGGGAAACGGGGAAACGGGGAAATGGTCGCGCTTTTCCGCTTCTCCTCTTCCCCTCTTCTCCGCTTCTCCTCTTCTCCGCTTCCCCGTTTCTCCGTTTCTCCGTTCCCTGCCGTTAGGGAGTGTCGGCGCTGGGCCCGTAGGTCTGCGGCAGCGGCACGCCGCGCAGCCGGAGATAGACCGTGAACTGCCCCCGGTGGTGGCAGGTGTGATTGAGCACCCAGGTGCGGATCACGCCCAGCCGCGGCATGGTGAAGAGCGCCTCGCCGGCGGCCTTGAGCGACCAGGACACCGCGAAGTCGGCGTCCTTGGCGGCGGCGAGGGCGGCGCGGCCCTCCTTCACCTGCTGATCGAAGAAGGCCAGCAGCTCCGCCACGCTGTTAAAGCTGGGCGAGGCGTAGGCCGGCCCGTCCTTGGGGCTCACATCCCACTCGGTCCCCATCATGGTGCCCGCGACCCAGGACGGGATCTCGGCCAGGTGGCTGGCCAGCGCGCCCAGGGTCATGGACTTCTCGTGCGGCTTCCAGTTCCAGTCCGCGAACGGGGCGCGCTCGAGGTGCTTGCGGGTGGTGGCCATTTCGTGGTCGTACTCGGGGAGCAGGGACTTGCCGATGGACATTTCAAACTCCGGGAAACGGGGAAACGGGGAAATGGGGAAATGGGGAAATGGTCGCGCTTTTCCGCTTCTCCTCTTCCCCTCTTCTCCGCTTCTCCGCTTCTCCGTTTCTCCGTTTCTCCATTTCTCCGTTCCCTCTTCACTGTTCTCATCTTTAAATCAACGTCCACTGCTCCGCGCTTTCGGGAATCGCCTGGCCGCGGCGTTCGTAGCCCTGCAGCCGGGCGCGGCCGCTCATGCCCACGGCCGTCGGGAAGCCGAACTCCTGCTGCAGCGAGCGGATGCGGCGGGAGAGGGCGTCGGTGTAATCCTTGCCGGCCGACTGGCGGCTGCCGAAGCGGCGGGCGTAGCGGTGCAGCAGCTCGGGAAACTCCTCGGCCAGGTGGGGGAGGAAACGGGTGCGCGCCGCGGGGCCGAGTCGGAGCGCCGCCCCGACCGCGTAGCGCGCCCCCGCCTCCTTCCCCGCCTGGAACAGCCGCGCGAGCTGCTCGCGGCTGTCGGAGATGCCGGGGAGGATCGGGGCAATGAGCAGGCCGGCGTGGAGCCCGGCGTCGGTGAGGCCCTTGAGTGCCCGGAGCCGGGCGTGCGGCGCCGGGGAGCGGGCCTCGAGCCGGCGGAGCAGGGTGGCGTCGGAGGAGGCGAGCGAGATGTTGATGGAGAGCTCGTGCCGGTCGGCCAGCTGCACCAGCAGCTCCCGGTCCCGCAGGATGAGCGGCGACTTGGTGATGATGCCTAACGACAGTCCGCGCCAGCCGAGCAGCGCCTCGAGGATCTGGCGGGTGAGGCGGAAGCGCCGTTCGGCGGGCTGGTAGGGATCGGTGGCGGTGCCGATCACCAGCGACGCGCCGGCCAGCCGCGTCGGGAAGAGGGTGCGGGTGAGCACGTGGGCGGCGGCGGTCTTGACCAGGATCTGCTTCTCGAACGCTTCCCAGGGGGGTAAGACGGTCGGACGGTCGGACGGTCGGGCGGTCGGTGCATCCGCCTCAGCGACCGTCGGCCCGTCGGCCCGTCGGTCCGTCGGCCCTCCCGCCTTTTCCATCACCCACTTATGCGTCTCCCTCGCATAGCAGTAGGTGCAGCCGAACTCGCAGCCCACGTAGGGATTGAGGGACCAGAAGCCCATGCCGGTGGTGGCGGGGGAGTTGAGGATGGCCTTGACCGGCACCTCGTGGAAGGTGGCGCCGCGGCCGGCCCGTTCGTCGAGGACGGGGAGGGTCGCGGTTCGGCGGTTCGACGGTTCGTTGGTCAGCAGTGGCAGCTGAGCTGTGCTTGTCATGGTGGTATCCTTGCGCCCGAAGCTGCGGGGGGTCGGCGCTGCCGCTTGCTCGCGTCGGAGGGTGGCCGCACAGGAATGGTGAACCCGCTTAGGAGCCTGTCAGGAATTCTGTGTGTGGGCCATTCTTCAGCCATGAAAGGCACCCCGAAGATGGCCTTTGCACCCGAGTTGCTGGATCAGCTCCTCGCCGGCTGTGAGCGGCCCGAGGACATCCTGGGCCCCGACGGGCTCT
>JANRJZ010000078.1:0-3576 GCA_033763675.1 Gemmatimonadota bacterium | reverse complement strand
GGCGGGCCCTCGGTGACCATCAAGACCCACCACAACGTGGGTGGCCTGCCCGAGAAGCTCCCCTTCAAGCTGATCGAGCCGCTGCGGGAACTGTTCAAGGACGAGGTACGCCGCGTCGGGCGGGAGCTGGGGCTGCCGGAGGAGATGGTGGGCCGGCACCCGTTCCCGGGGCCGGGGCTGGCCATCCGCATCGTGGGAGAGGTCACCAGGGGGCAGCTCGACGTGCTGCGGAAGGCGGACCACATCTACATCGAGGAGATCCGGGCCGCGGGGCTGTACGACGAGATCTGGCAGGCGTTCGCGGTGCTGCTCCCGATCCGGTCCGTCGGGGTGCAGGGGGACGAGCGGAGTTACGACCAGGTGGTGGGACTCCGGGCCGTTACCAGCCGCGACGGCATGACCGCCGACTGGTTGCCCGTCCCGCCGGAGGTGCTGGCGCGGGCCTCCAACCGGATCGCCAACGAAGTCGAGGGCGTGAACCGGGTGGTCTACGACGTGAGCTCCAAGCCGCCGGCGACGATCGAGTGGGAGTAGCCGGCGGACGGACCAGGCGACGTCACTGAGGCCCCGCGAGGGGCCTTACTCGTTCAGGGAATACGCCTGGGCCTGCTCGAGGCCGTGGCGGGCACGGAGCCGGTTGGGCTGGCGCGCCAGCGTCGCGCGGTACTCGGCGGCCGCCTCGCGGGGGCGCCCCACCTGGAGCAGCATGTCGGCGTAGAGCTCGCGGGCCGGGAGCACCGGTCCCGGCGTCACCGGGTGCTTCTCCGTGATGTCCTCGGCCTCCGCCGCGGCCCGGGCCTCGCGCAACGCGCCGGTCGTATCCCCGCGGAGCAGGGCGATCCACGCCTCGGCGGCGAGGCGCTGGTTCTTCGCCTGCCCCGCCCAGTAGAGCTGGGGCCCGGCCGCCTGCCGCAGCTCGTCCTCGATCCGCCGGAGTTCCACGGTCTCGGCCAGCGCCTGGCTGCTGTCGCCCCGGCGCGCCGCGCCCACCGCGCGGGCGAACCGGGTGATCGCCTCGGTGCCCCGCCAGGCGGCCGCCGGTCGCACCGGGAGTCGCGCCGCGGCCGCCCAGTCCTCGCGCTCCAGGGCGTAGCGTGCGGGAATCGCGGCCAGGGCGTAGTAGCCCACCAGATCCTGCCCGGGTGTCATGGTCGTCACCGCCGCGGCCTGCTCAACCAGCGCTCGTGCGGCGCTGTCCTGCCCCAGCTGGAGGTGGGCGTAGGCTTCATAGTCCAGGGCGTGGAGACGCTGGGTCCAGATGGCGGTCCACCCCGCGGCGACCTCCGCCTGCCGCGCCGCCTCCGCGGAGTGCCGGTTGGAGGCGACGGCCT
The DNA here is from genome assembly GCA_033763675.1 of Gemmatimonadota bacterium. GTDB lineage: Bacteria > Gemmatimonadota > Gemmatimonadetes > Gemmatimonadales > GWC2-71-9 > JADJOM01. Next base: position 2,245 of record JANRJZ010000078.1, on the reverse strand, counting down.
CGGGCCACATCCCGAGCCGGATGAAGATATGGGAGGGCATGTGCAGCGCGTGCGGTACCGCCGGGGCGATGGCGGCGTAGTGATGCGCCGCCTCCAGCGCGTACCGGGCCAGCGCCGGGCTGTCAAAGGCGTGAATCACGTAGTGCGCGAGGCCCGGGTGCTTCGGATAGCGTGGGATCAGCGGGGTCAGCTCCGCCGCGGCCTCGCGCTGTCGGTGGTACGTGGTGTCCGTGGCATCGAGCTGGCCGGCCGCGATCCGGGACAGTCCGTGGAAGATCCGGGCCTCGTCATCCTCCGGATGGAGCCGCGAGACGACCGCCATGGCCGACTCCCAGGCGAAGATGCGGGTGCGGAAGTCACGCCGGCCGGGATTTGAGAAGAACCCGTAAATGGCGTCCGCGTAGTGCCGCTCCCGGGTGCCCGGCTGACTGGTGCGCATCGCCCGCTCGGCCGCCGCCAGTCCTGCGGTCTCCTCCGCCGCGGTGGGAGGAATCCAGAGGGGATGCAGCCGGCTCATCGCCGCCCCCCAGTGCGCCAGGGAGCAGCTGGAGTCGCTCCGGGCCACGTCCTCGAAGGCGGCCGCCGCCTCCTCGTACCAGAAGGAGTGCAGCAGCGCCACCGCCGACTCGAAGCGGGACTGGACCGATGGGGCGCAGGTGGTGGCGAACGCCACCCGCCCGATCCGGGCCTCGGTGTCGTGGGCGTGGTCGGCCTGGGCCGGAAGGGTCACCGGGGAGGCGGCCAGGATCAGCAGGGGGACGAGGCCGCGGGGCAGCGAGGGCATCGTGGGGCTCCTTTCCCCCGCGGAACGCGACGGGGACCCGGAAATTCTCACCCGGGTCCCCGCCGCGTCCAGAGCCGATATTCAGACGCCCTTTTCGTCCAGCAGGGCAAGGAACTGTTCCGGGGTGGTGAGGCGCGCGAGCCGCTCGGGGACGTCCGGCTCCTTCGCGAACGTGGCGATCTTCCCGAGGATCGGCAGGTACTGGTTGCTCACCTCGATGGGGGGAGCCACGATGAGGAAGAAGTGGTGCGCCGGCCGGTCGTCGATGGACTTCCAGGGGAAGCCCGCCGGGGCGTGGCCGTAGGCCAGCCGGACCCGGTTGACCACCAGCGACCGGCCGTGCGGTATGGCGATCCCGCGACCCACCCCGGTGGAGCCCAGCTCCTCCCGGCGGGCCAGGATCTTGAGGAGGGCCTGGGTGGCTCGGGGATCGAGGCCGAGGCTGCCGACGAGCTCGGGGAGGACCTCCGCGGCGGAGGCAGCCCGGAGCGGGAGGGCGATGGCCTGAGGCTCGAAAAAGTCGCGGAGGCGCATGAGCACGGTAGCTTAGGCGGCCCCCGAGGTGGTGTCAAAGGGGGCGCCGCACCCCTTTCGCGCCGGTGGAGGAGTGGTAGGTTTGCTCTCGAGGCCGGCCTGGCCGCCTGCTTCAACCTCCCAGAGGCACACCGACCAATGAAATCGGACCTGATTGCCTGGCTGGCCTACGCGGGCAGCTGGGCCTGGCACAGCGCCCTCACCCTCTTCATCGTGGTCAACGCCGGGGCGGGAGTCGCGGTGCTGGTCAACCGGAGCCAGTCGATGGTAGACCGGTGGACCCCGCGCTGGCTGGCCGCCAACCTCGTCCTGCTCGGCTTCGGGCTTGGGACGCCCCTGGTAACCTGGGCGCTGCGGCTGGGCCTCTCGCTTCTCCCGGAGTTCGGGTCGTCCGCCGTCCTTCCCGCCAAGTAACCCCGGCGGCGGACTTCTCAGCCGGGGCCGGGCCCCGTATCTTTGTGCCCGTGAAGCAGTTGCCCTACCTCCCCAGCCCGCATCTCCCGCTGATCCTCGCTCCCATGGCGGGGGTGAGCGAGGCGCCGTTCCGCCAGATCTGTCGCGGGATGGGTGCCGACGTGGTGCTGTCCGAGTTCCTCAGCTCGGAGGCGATCCGGCGCCGCATCCACAGGACGCTTGAAGGGGCGGAATTCGAGGCCTGCGAGCGGCCCATCGGCATCCAGATCTATGGGGCCGACCCGCGCGCCATGGCCGAGGCCACGGCGCTCATCACCGAGCACTATCAGCCGGAGTTCATCGACATCAACTTCGGCTGCCCGGTCAAGAAGGTGGTGCAGCGGAACGGGGGCTCGGGTTGCCTCCGGGACCTGGACCTGGTCACCGGGATCATCCGTGCCTGCGTAGCCGCCACCCACCTCCCGGTCACGGTGAAGACGCGGAGTGGCTGGAACGACCAGATGCGGGACCCCG
>JANRJZ010000077.1:0-13298 GCA_033763675.1 Gemmatimonadota bacterium | reverse complement strand
ATCTGCTCCGGCACCAGGGAACCCGGCCCCCGGACCTCGCGCACCATCGGACCGAGACGGACGGTGTCGGTCCAGAGGGTGCCACGATCCACGCCCGGCGCGGCCGGCTTGAGCCGGGCCAGGCCGACCGTGACGCTGACGACGGCGAGCAGTCCAAGGCCGATCAGGACGTAGCGCTTACGATTCGGGCGGCGCTCGCGAGGGATGTCCACGCAAATACCTTGGCTCAGATTGTAGGATTGTCGATCGGCGTCCGTGAAGACGCTACGCGGATCGGTAAGGGAAGTTGCATGCCGAGACAGGGCTCCGCCGCCAAACCGCAAACGGCGCTCGAGTCAGCACTTAGCACGAGCCTGCAGGCCCGCCGGCCTTTCACCTGTTCGGCCGTGGGATTCTCCGTCCCACAAGCGGACACCGTCCGGTGGGGGAATGAGGGCGTGTGCCTGCCTCCGCTTCCGTCGTCCCCTGCCCCGACGTACCTTGGGCCGGCCGTGCGGCCCGTCGGCGCGGTCCCGCTTCCAACGTCCGAGCCCCGTCTCCCCTCGCGTCCCGGATATTCCGGGCGCGGCTCAACAGCACTGGAGCTCCATGTCGCGGCCAACCTCGCGCCTGCTCCTGCCGCTCCTGCTCTTCGGCTGTAACCACTCCGATCCCTTCCCGTCCGGGAACCCGGACGACAGCGGCCCCGTCAGTGGACCGCCGCCCCTGCAGCTGACCCTGCACCTCGGGCTGGATCGAACCCCGGCCTGGTCGTCCGATGGCTCCGGCCTGCTCTACTCATTCAATCAGGTGGACCTGCCCGACCAGGACGCCTGCCTGGGGGTCCTGCCCCCCGCCGGCGGCACCAGGGTCCTCGAACACTGCCGCCTCGGCGACGCCGGCAACGAACTGGTGGAGGTCCGGGAGTGGCCGGCCCTGAGCCCGACGGGACAGCTCGCCTGGGTGGAGCAGGAGAATCTCGTGGGTGTCCGGGTGCCGGCGGCCGGCGCCATCCGCCTCGGGACCCTCTCCCAGTTCGACCCGGGCACCGTGGTGCGATCCATGCCCTACACGCCGCCCGGCGGGGCCCTGCATTTGACCGCCACCCACCTCGCATGGTTGGGCACCGATTCCCTGGTCTACGTCGGCGCCGACTTCCTGACCACCCGGGACTGCAGCGGATGCAAGCTGGACACCCTGATCGTCGGGCGGGAAGTCGTCATCCTCGACGCCAGCACGTCCCCCGCGACCACGGCGGTCGTTCCCGGCACCGCCGGTGCCACCGCCGTCGCCCCCGCCGGGGCTCCCGGGTCCATCGTCTACACCCTTCCCGGGGACGGGATCGTGTATCGCCGCCAGCTCGGTACCGGGGTCGTGGATACGGTCTGGGACTTCAGCACCGCCGGCATCGCGCGGGACCCGGCGCTGCAGGGCGATCGCCTCGCGGCGATCGTCGGCGGCAACGTGACCTTCGTGGTGGACCCACTGCTCGGCCCGGTCCAGGAGGATGCGGGCGGGACGCTCTACGTGGTCAACCTCACCGACAGCACGGTGACCGCGGTGAGCCCGGGAGACCATTTCGCGCGGCATCCCGTCTTCCGCCCGCAGCAGCAGGCCGTCGTCGCGGAGGCGGTGGATACCCTCCCGCCGTTCGACTCCAACCTCTATCTCTACCTGGTCCCGTGAGGCGGCCTGGCTGGATCCTGCTGCTGGTCGTGGTGGGCTGCGCCCACAGTGAGCCCTTTGGTGACCCGGTTCGCGGTGGCGGCGGTCCCCGCGCCGGCGGCCCACCCGTGCGTCTCACCTACAACATCGGGCAGGATGGGACCGCCGCCTGGGCGGAGGATGGCGCTTTCATCTATTACTCCGCCCAGGACTCCTTCGCGAGCGACAAGGACCGCTGCATCGTGCGGATGGCCGCCGGGGGCGGGAGCCGAGTCCCGCTGGCCTGCCCCGAGCCCCTCACCGCCAACGGCCTGACCGAAATCTTCGATCAGCCGGCGCCCCGGGCCGGCCGCCTCGCCTACGCCTCCTCCGAACTCGGCGTGGACGAGCACGCCCCCTACCGGCACGCGATCTGGCTGATGCCGGATGCACCCTTCGCGGCGCCCACCCTGGCCCTCGCCTTTCCGTACTTCACCCCGAGCGGGGCCTCGCACGACGCGCCGATCGACCTGCAGTGGCTCACCTCCGGGACCCTGGTGTTCATCGGCGCGGAGAACGGCTGCTGCCGCAAGGACACGATGCGCTTCGGCGAGCAGATCGTGCTCCTGGACCTGAGCGGACCCACCCCGGTCCGCAGCTTCGTGCCCTCCACGACCCGGGCGAGCGCGGTCCAGGCCGCCGCGGATGGCTCGGCGCTCCACTACACCATCGCGGGGGACAGCCGGGTCTACCGCCGGGTTATCGCCACCGGGATCGTGGACACCCTGCATGACTTCGGTCCCGGGCGGGTGGCCCGCGACCCGCAGGTCGTCGGCACCCGGCTCTACGCCATTGTGGATGGGCACGACGGCTTCACCGATCTTCCGCCGTTCTACGGCGTGCAGATCGACTACGGCGGACGGCTGATCCGCGTGGAGCTCCCCGGGGGCGTGGAGACGGATGTCGGGGACCCGCTGCACCTGTTCAAGCGGCCGCGGCTCGCGCCCGGCGGCGGCAGGCTGGTGGTGGAGGCCTACCCCATGTCGATCACGGAATTGCTGGATTCCACCGGGACGGTGGTGGCGGTGGACACCACGGTGGCCCGCTGGGCTGATCTCTGGCTGATGGAGGAATAGGCGTGCGGCGATTGCTCGCAGGATTCGCGGTGCTCCTCCTCGGGGCGCTTCCCCTCGGGGCCCAATCGGTGGGCGTGGTCACCGGCGTCGTCCGGGAGGCCGGCAGGGGCGGCCAGCCCCTCATCGGCGCCCGGGTGAGCGTGGACAACGGGCGGTTTGTCACCGTCACCGATGCGCGCGGTGTCTACCGGGTCCGGGAGCTGGTGGCGGGCTGGCACGCGATCCGGGTCGCCGCGATCGGCTACCGGCCGCAAAGCCGCGACAGCGTCCTGATCCGGGCCGGACAGACCACGCCGCTTGATTTCGCGCTGCAGGCCGACCCGGTCGGGCTGGAGCCGCTCGAGGTCATCGCCGAACGGGTCGACTCGGTGCTCGATCCGCTGGCCATCCAGGACCAGCAGCGCTTCACCGCGGAGGACATCCGCCGCCTGCCGGTCTCCAGCGTGGAGGAGGCGATCGCCCTCTCGAGCGGTGCCGTCGGGGAGAGCTACCGCGGCGGCCGGCTCGGCCAGCAGGCCTTCATCCTCGACGGACTGGGCCTCAAGAATCAACTTGATGCCTCGACCGGCTCCCTCGGCGTCCGGCTCCCGCCCGACATGCTCGCCGAGGCGTCGCTCATCACCAACGGCTTCTCGGCCCGCTACGGGCAGGCCGTTTCAGCCCTGGTCAACCTGGCCACGCGCGACGGCGGGGAACGCTGGAGCGGACGGGCCGCCTACGAGACCGACCGCCCGATGGGTGAGAACGACGATTTCGGGCTCGACCGGTTCGTGCTGGGGGCGGACGGCCCGCTCCCCGCCGGGATCCGACTGCTCGCCGTGTCGGATCTCTCCGGCCGGCTCGATGCCGACCCGGTGAACGCCCCCCGCCCCGCCGAGGCGCGGGACCCCCGGAGCCGCGGCTCCCGCATGCTGCCGCACAACAGCGCCGAGCAGGCCGACGTCGCAGCCAAGCTCACCATTCCGCTGGGCGCGCGGCAGACCCTGCGGATCCTGGGACTCCGCTCGGTGGACCAGCGGCTGCTGTACGACCAGGCCTACAAGTACGACCAGGACCTGGCGCCGGTGCGGCGCACCACTGGGTACCTGGTGAACGGTCACCTGCAGCGGACCTTTCCCGGCCCCGACATCACCACCGACCTCCGGGTGGGCTACTTCGACCGCGAATTCCTGCGCGGCACCGCCACCGACGATCCCGACTACCGCTTCGGCGCCTTCACCGGCACCTTCATCGGCATCCTGGGCGAGGACATCGCCCGCCGGCTCGACACCGCGGCCGCCAACGCGCCGCTGCCCGGACTCATCGCCCCGACCTGGAGCGATCGCACCCCGTGGGGCGTCCCCGCCTTCTTCCTGGGACGGGCCTCGAGAGGCGGGCTCTCCTGGAACCAGTTCCGGGAGTGGCGCACCCGCCTCGATGCCAGCATTCCCGCGGGCGGCAACACCGACCTCTACTTCGGCGGCGAGTACTCCGCCCAGCACGTCCGCACTTTTCAGCGGATCCAGGGCTACCTCCCGGTCGGTGATTCGGTACCCGCTACCGCCGTGTCCGACTTCACCCCCTGGGCCGGATCGCTCTACGCCGAGGCGCAGGGCCGGTCCAACGACCTCGCCCTGACCATCGGGATGCGCTACGACCAGTTCAGCGGCCGCGACGACCTGCCGGGCAAGGCGGCGAAGACCCAGCGGGCGCTCTCTCCCCGCCTCGCGGTCAGCACGGTCCTCAAGGGCGCGACGTTTGTCGCCAGTTTCGGCAAGTTCCGGCAGGCCCCGGACTATCAGTACCTCGTGGATGCGGCCTTCGACGATACCACCCGCACCGGACGCTTCCGCGCCGGCAACCCGGACCTGGGATTCGAGGAGTCCACCCAGTACGAGTTCAGCCTCCGGATCCGGCCCACCCCGCTCACCTCGGCCCGGGCCAACCTGTACGTCCGCCGCCTCGATGGCCTGGTGGCATCGGTGCCGCTCAGCACCCACCCCGATTCCAGCATCTTCGGGAACGTGGACGCGGGGTCGGTCAAGGGAATCGAGTTCCTGGTCGAGCGGGAATTTGCCCGCGGCTGGGGGGCTCGCGTGAGCTACGCGCTGCAGGAAGCCACCGCCAACTCCTCGGATGCGTTCTTCATCCGGCGCGGCTTCGAGATCGATCCCGTCACCGGGGACACGACCTTTCCGGCGAAAGTCGAGTTCCCCCTCGACTTCGACCGCCGTCACTCGCTCACCGCGATCGTCACCGGCACCACCTCGCCGCGCCTCGGTCCGATGCTGCTGGGCGTCCGGCCGCTGGCGGGGTTCGAGGCCACCGCCATCTTCCGGTACGCCTCCGGCCTGCCGTTCTCCCGCACCAACACCGCAGGCGATTCCATCCTCGGCCTGCCCAACGACGGCCGGCTGCCCTCGACGTCCGTGCTCGACGTCCTGCTGCGCCGGCCGCTCCGCTTCGGCGCCGTGGGCGGCAGCATCTATCTCGACGTCCGGAACATTCTCAATCGCCGGAATGTCATCGCCGTCCGGCGCGATACCGGCAAGGTCCAGCTGACCGAAGCGAAGATGCAGGAGCTGGCCGACTCGGCCTATCAGGCCAACCCATCCGCCATACCCTACGAGTCTCCCCGGTACCGGGGCTGGGCGGACCTGGACAACAACGGGTACGTGGACGGGGCGGCGGAACTCCAGCCGCTCTTCCTCGCCGCCGCTCGCGACTTCTTCCAGCCGATCTTCTACTACGGCGCCCCGCGGCTGGTGCGGATCGGCATGGAGTTCACCTTCTGACGCAGAACGGGGCGGCCACCCTGGCCGCCCCGTCAGTCCCCCCCGCCGCCCCCGCCGTCTCCGCCGCCCCCACCGTCACAGGCACCGCCGCCGTCCCCGCTGTCGCAGCTGGCCCCGCTGTCGGGGCCGCCTGAGGAGGCCCCACCGTCCGTCCCGCCGCCATCCGGGTGGCGGCCGGCCTGCCGGCGGCGGCTGGAAGCGACCGCCGCGAGCGCGAGGACAATCAGCAGGGCCGCAAGGAAGAGGGCCATCAGAACCAGGAGCAGTCCCACTTCGTCGCCGGCTCGTAGCTGCAGTGCACCGGGAGCGGGTTGGTGTAATTGAAGGTAAGCTTGAAGGTCGCGCCGAGCCGCTGGTACTCGAAGCTGCTGCCATTGGAGAGCCGAGGCAGACCGGCGAGGTACTCCGGCACCATCTCTTCGAGGCTCATGGGATAAACGCCGCGGGCGCTGCGATACCCTTCCATGGTCTGCACGATGGCGTTGCCGGCACGCATCCCCGCCGCGGCATTGGGGCCCTGTCCCGGGGTCGGGAGCGGCCCGAAGTAGAACCACGCCCCTGCGGCGAGGGCGGCTAGGAACAGCACCAGTTTCATGTCAGCCTCCCGGGAATCGGACAGCGTCGGCACTGACGGGGAAAGCAATTCGAGTGCCCGGGAGGTGCCAGCGTCCGCCCCTCCCCCATGGCGCAGCCGGTGCACGGGCTATCCCCTGTTCCTGCCGTGGCTTAGCGCGGGGGCGGGAGCCCCTCCGGTGGGCTATCTTGTGTTCATGCGGCTCCGCCTGCCCTTCCTCCCGCTGCTGTTCCTTGCGGCCTGCACTGGGTCCCCCACGATGCCGACTCCCCCCTCGGAAGCCGAATTCCGCCGGCTGCTCGCACTGGGAAGCGGCCGGAACGTCGCAGCCACCAGCGATACCGCGAGCGACCCACGGCTGCGAACCCGCCTGCTTGCCGGCCCGGTCGCGGAGGCGAGGGCGCGCCTGCTCGAGGGCGCGGCGGCGCTCCCCCGCTGGCGGATCGTGGATTCGAGCGGCCCGGTGCTCTGGCTCTCCCGCACGACACGGATCTTCCGGTTCGTGGACGACATCCATCTCCTGCTCGAGGCACGAGGGGATTCCGTTGCCCTGCACGCCCGGAGCGCCTCCCGGGTCGGGAAAGGGGACCTGGGCCAGAATCGCCGCAACCTGGCGGAACTCTGGGCCGCGATTCCCCCGGGCCGGTAACGGGCAGGCCGCGCCTTCGCGTCACGGGGACTGGCCGGATGGCGCCCTGCCCGGCTGCCGGGCTGCTTGTCGTCCCTGGCGATCGTCGATAGTCTCACAAGCCCGGATTCCACGGAACCTGCATGTCCGACCTGCTCGCCGCCCGCACCCAGATGGCGCTCTCCCTCGGCTTTCACATCCTGTTTGCCGTGGTCGGCATCGGGATGCCGTTGCTGATGGTGGCGGCGGAGCGGCGCTGGCTGTTGCGAAAGGACCCGATCGATCTCGAGCTCGCCAAGCGCTGGTCGAAGGGCACCGCCATCCTGTTCGCAGTCGGCGCCGTGTCCGGCACGGTGCTGTCGTTCGAGCTGGGCCTCCTCTGGCCCGGCTTCATGGAGATGGCGGGCCCGCTCATCGGCATGCCCTTCTCGCTCGAGGGCTTCGCCTTCTTCACCGAGGCCATCTTCCTCGGCATCTACCTCTATGGCTGGGACCGGATCTCCCCCAGGGCGCACCTGTTGGCCGGGGTGCTGGTCGCGGGCAGCGGGGTGCTGTCCGGCATCTTCGTGGTGATCGCCAACGCGTGGATGAACACTCCCACCGGCTTCGACCTGGTGGACGGGGTGCCGGTCAACATCGACCCGATCCGCGCCCTGCTCAACCCCGCGGCCTTCCAGCAGACGCTGCACATGACCCTTGCCGCCTATGCCGCGACGGGCTTCGCCGTGGCAGGCATCCATGCCTTCCTCCTGCTGCGCGACCCGCTGAACGCCTTCCACCGCCGCGCGCTCGCGCTCGGCCTCCTGGTCGGCGCGCCCGCGGCCCTGCTCCAGCCCCTGTCCGGCGATATCAGCGCCCGCAACGTGGCGCAGTACCAGCCGGCCAAGCTGGCGGCCATGGAGGCGCTGTTCGAGACCCGGGCGGGGGCCCCGCTGATCCTCGGCGGCTGGCCGGACATGGAGACGCGCACGGTGCGCTGGGGGATCGAGATCCCGTACGGGCTCTCGCTCATGGCCCACCACGATCCCAGGGCCGTGGTGACCGGGCTGGACCGGATTCCCCGGGACGAGTGGCCCAACGTCCCGATCGTTCATGTGGCGTTCCAGGTGATGGTCGGCATTGGCACGGTGATGGCCGCCGTGGCCGCCTGGGCGCTCTGGCTCCTGGTCCGGCGCCGTGACCCCGCGGAGTGCCGCCCGCTCCTGATCGCGCTCGCGGCCAGCGCCCCGCTCGGCTTCGTGGCCATCGAGGCCGGCTGGACGGTGACCGAGGTGGGTCGCCAGCCGTGGGTCATCCACGGCGTCCTCCGCACCAGCGAGGCCGTGACCCCGATGCCCGGGCTGACCTACACGTTGCTGGGCTTCACCCTCCTCTACCTGTTCCTCGGGATCGTGGTGGCCTGGCTGCTCTATTCCCAGATCATCCGCAGCCCCAGGCACCAGGAGTGGAACCGGGTCTACACCCCCACGGTGGGAGGCCCCCATGCCTGAGCTCGGCGCCGCGGAACTGCTGGCCGGGGCCATCGTGGTCTCGCTCAACGCCTACGTGCTGCTCGCGGGCGCCGATTTCGGCGGTGGCGTCTGGGACCTGCTGGCCACCGGCCCCCGCCGGGCCCGCCAGCGGGAGCTGATCGCCCACGCGATCGGTCCGGTCTGGGAGGCCAATCACGTCTGGCTGATCCTCGTGGTGGTGCTGCTCTTCACCTGCTTCCCGGCCGTGTTCAGCCGGCTCGCCATCGCGCTCCACATCCCGCTCACCCTGGTGCTCGTCGGCATCGTGCTCCGGGGCTCGGCCTTCACCTTCCGGAGCTATGGGGGCGAGGACGCGCCGACCCAGCGTCGATGGGGGCGGGTGTTCGCGGTCGCGAGCCTGGTGACGCCGCTGGTGCTGGGGATCTGTGTCGGGGCCATCGCGGCCGGCCGGGTGGTGCCGCCGAGCGGCGCGGGGTTCGCCGCCGACTACCTGCACCCGTGGCTCTCGCCGTTCACGGTCAGCGTGGGGGTGTTCACCCTCGCGCTCTTCGCGTTCATCGCGGCGGTCTACCTCACGCTGGAGGCCGCTGACCCGGATGTCCGGGAGGATTTCCGGCGGCGCGCGCTCTGGGCCGGGGCGGCGGTCTTCGGGGTGGCGCTGACCACCCTCCTCCTCGCCTGGGAGGCGGCCCCGCTGGTGTGGCAGGGCCTGATCACCAGCCCGCGGGCGCTGCCGCTCCAGTTCCTCACCGGAGTGGCTGCGACCGTCGCCCTCTGGGCGCTCTGGCGCCGCCGGTACACCCTGGCGCGCGCCGCCGCCGCCGCACAAGTCACCTGCATCCTCTGGGGCTGGGCCCTGGCGCAGTTTCCGTGGCTGCTGCCGCCCACCCTGGATATCCGGGGCGCCGCGGCCCCCGCGATTACCCTCAAGCTGACGCTGGGGGCGCTCGGCCTCGGCGCGCTGGTCCTCTTCCCCGCCCTGTACTACCTCTTTCGCGTCTTCAAGAGCCGGCCCTACTGATGCGACCGGGCCCCCCGGGCCATGAGGCCGGGGGGCCCGGTGTTCGGGAGCGCCCGCCTGCGTTCGCGCTACTTCACCCCGTGCATGAACTTGTTCACCAGCGGCGCGGCGAGGAACAGCACCACCCCGGCGCCGATCAGGGCCCAGAAGCCGAAGGTGTAGCCGCTCAGCGCGGAGGCCGTGGTCATTCCACCCTCCCCGCTGACCTCGCTGGCGAAGATGCCCGACAGGTTGTTGCCGATCCCGGTGGAGAGGAACCAGCCGCCCATGCCGAGACCGACGAGACGCACCGGTGCCAGCTTGGTGACCATCGACAGGCCGATCGGCGACAGGCACAACTCCCCGACCGACTGGATCACGTACACCGACGTGAGGGTCCAGAACGGGATCTTGCCCTCCGCGCTGACCAGGTTCGAGAGCGTGAACATGAGCAGCAGGAACGCGAGGCCGTTGAAGAGCAGGCCCAGGCCGAACTTGCGCGGAATCGACGGGTTCACGTGCCGGGCCGCCATCTTGACCCAGATCCAGGCCATCACCGGTGCCAGCGCGATGATCGCGACGGAGTTGACGCTCTGGAACCATGCGGTCGGGAAGGTGAAGCCGCCGAGGTCCCGGTCGACGATCTGGTCGGCGAGGAACGTGAAGGAGCTGCCCGCCTGTTCGAAGAACATCCAGAACAGGATGTTGAAGGTGAAGATGATCATCATGGCGATCACCCGGTCCCGGGCCACCTTGCCCTCCCGTATCCCTTCGGCCATCAGGACCGCGATCAGCGCGAGGAACATCACGGTGAGCACTCCCTGCAGGGCCTTTCCCCCGACCGCAAGCAGGATGTAGACCACCGGAATTACCAGCAGGGCCCCCAGCGCCACCAGCAGCACCCGGTGCCGGCCGGTGGCCTGGGGCTCGGGCGCGCCGATGCCCTTGAGCTGGTGCCGCCCGAAGTAGAACCACACCAGGCTGATCAGCATCCCCACACCCGACGCGATGAACACATACTGGTAGGCCGGCGTGGCTTCCGTCCCGAACACCGAACTGGCCAGCCACCCGGTCAGGAGCGGCGCCACGAAGGCCCCGGCGTTGATGCCCATGTAGAAGATCGTGAAGCCGCTGTCGCGACGTTCGTCGCTGACCGCGTACAGCTTGCCCACCAGGGTGGAGATGATCGGCTTGAACATCCCGTTGCCGCAGATGATCGTGGCCAGGCCGAACTTGAACACGATGGGGTCGGGAACCGCGATCATGAACAGGCCGGCCGCCATGAAGACCGCCCCGGTCAGGATGGCACGCTGGTAGCCCAGGTACTTGTCCGCGACGTACCCACCCAGGATCGCCGCCGCGTAGACCAGGGCCAGATACGAGCCGTAGGTCAGGTTGGCATCGGCCTGCCCCGTGGCCGATCCCCCATGGAACTGCGCCACGATGTAGAGCACCAGGGCCCAGCGGATGCCGTAGAAGGCGAACCGCTCCCAGAACTCGGACATGAACAGCATCCAGAGCGGTCCTGGATGGCCCAGCACCTGCCGGAACTCGGGAATGGCAGCCTCGGCCCGGGACGAACCCCCTTCATTGCTCATGCGTGTGCTCCGGTCTCGGTTTACTTGCCGTGTTTCTGCAGGATGTCCGCCAGCACCACCCGATCGATTGTCCCATCCATCCGCACCCGCACGTCGTAGTTCTCCCAGTACATGAAGTCCCGGAGCGCCGCGAGGAACACCGGGGTGGCGCGTCCCTGGGGCTTCGCGAGCCACTTCTCCGCCTGCCCCGCCGGCTCCCGGAGGAGGATCGGCTCCAGCTGCCGGATGATCTCTGGTGACAGGGGCACCAGGTCCGCCGGTTCGCTGGGGAAGAAATGCAGCCGGTGGAGCGCCAGCAGCCGCTCCAGCTCGGCGATCGGTTCGGCTGCGTCATACACGCGGAGGTCCACGAAGCGATCGTTGGCCCCGAGGTAGCCCCCTTGCTTCCGCACCACCAGCAGCGCGGCGGACTGCATCCCGCGCTTGTCGCCGCCCCCCGCCTGCCCGGCCCGCAGGGCCGCCATCAGGCGGTCGGCGAGCTGGCCCCGGCTGGATTGAAAGGTGCGCGCCATGTTCAGGACCGTCCGGTCCGAGACCATGATGTTGGCCTGCACGGCGAAACCGCGACCCGCGATCACGGCGTCTTTCCCGCCCACGATCTCGCACATTCCCGGCCCGGCCGTCTCGACGGTGGCGCCGGCCCCGGCGCCCCTGCCGCACCCGACGCGTCCCCCGGCCCAGTCGAAGGTGCGCGCCCCCGTGAAGCTGGCGGCACCACCCCGGGCGTCCACCAGGCCGACCTGCCGGTCGCCCAGCATGGTGTCGGTGCGCATCACGATCCGGAGCGCCTCCTCCGCGGAGGCGCCCTGCGCCATGAGCTCGAGCCCACGGTCGCCGTATGCGGTGTTGGCCAGGCTCTGGGTGGCCACCGCGCCGACGCCCGCCACTGCCCAGGGCACGATGCCCCCGACGTTGGGGAACTTGGATTGGACCGCGACGCCGAGATCGCCGGTGACCGAATCCCAGGCGACGATGCTGTAGGTGTGGGCGAGCTTCTGGAAATGCATCGGCGGGGCGAGCGGAACCTGGGCAACGACGGGAACCGGCAGGATCAGTGGGAGGAGCAGCCGCGCGGCCGTCGAGCGCATCTTAGTCCTTTTTCATCTTTTTCTTGAGGTGTTCCAGCTGGGCGTCCACCACCTGGTCCATCTGCCGCTGCTGCATCTGGCTCTTGAGGATCTCGCCCTCGAGGTCGGTCTCCGGACGCACGCCCCCCGCGGCCTCGATGTCCCGCCAGGCCCCTTCCTGCGCCGCGGTGCGCCCGGGGTCGGTGCCCTGGCGGGCGCTCCGGTACGCCGTGCCAAGCTGTTCCAGGTCACGCTCGGCCAGCTGCAGCTCCTCCCGCTGGGCCGCGCACTTCTTCTCCAGCACCGCGATCCGCTCCCGGTGCCGGGTGGCGAACTGTTCCGCGATCGTCACCGTCTCCGCGTCGGGGACCTGGGCCGCGAGCCGGCCGCGACGCTCTGCATCCTCCAGCTGCCGCTGCTCGAGGGCGAGGGCGCGCTCGGTCTTTTCGAGGCCTTCGCGCATGACGCCGACCGCCACGCGGGTTTCGAGCAGGGCCGCGTGCAGCGCGGCGGTCCGGGCGCGCGGGTCGCCCGGAGGGGTGTGGTCGGCGAGGAGCTTCTCGAGCCGGGCCTTGAGCCCTTCGAACACGGGGGGGTCATCCAGAGCGCGGGAGTGGCCGAATGGTACGGGCCGCCCCGGGGGGCGTCAAGGAAGCCGGGGCGTTACTTTTGAACCCATGCGCCACTACCTCCTCCTTGCGCTGCTCCTGCCCCTCGCCGGCTGCGGCGCCCCCCGCTCGGGCGGCGCCTGCGGCCTGACGGCCATCGCGGGCGCCACGATGCTGCTGGAGGAGTTTGGCACTCCGGGCCAGACCCTCTCCGCGCCGCCCACCGCCCTCCCCCCACGGCTCGTGGCCCGGGTTGCGGCGGGCCCCGCCTTCGAGGCGGTGGTGGGGCGCACCCAGGACAACGGCTGGGTCATCGGGGTGGAGGGGAGCATCCCGGCGCCCATCCGCCCGGCCTTCGGGGTGCTGATCCTGGATCGCTCCGGCACCGCCCGCGGGGTGATGATCTACGAGTCCGTCCCCATTCGGGGCGCCCCCGAGATCGGCCGGCTGAGCGTGGACACCCTGATGCTCCCCCTGCTGGGGATCCAGCTGGACCCCGCCCGGTATGAGGATCCGAACTGCCCCTTCTTCCCCGACTCGCTGCTGCCATGAACGCGCCGCGCATCGGGATCACCGGCAACGTGCGCACCGTCTCGGGTGCGGACCGGACCGGGGTCAACGCCGCCTATGTCCGCGCCGTGCTTCGCGCCGGCGGGGTCCCCCTGATTCTTTCCCCGCTCATCGAGCCGGCCCATACCGCCAGACTGCTGGATGCGATCGATGGCCTGGTCCTGAGTGGCGGGGAGGATGTAGACCCCGCGCACTACGGCCATGCGCCGCATCCGGGGCTCGGCGGCGTGGACCCCTCGCGCGACGCG
>JANRJZ010000076.1:0-28431 GCA_033763675.1 Gemmatimonadota bacterium | reverse complement strand
CGCTAACCAATTCCGGGCAGGCCTGTGACATTGGGACGACGGGACGACAGGGCGGCAGGACGGCGGGACGGCGGCTCGGAGGGTTGGGGATTGCTTCGGGCCTGCGGGGCCTCGCAATGACAGGTGGTCCCGTCCCCGTTTCCCAGCGCCCTCCCCCCATTCCCAGCACTCTTCCGTGCCCCCTTCCGTGGTTCCGTGCATCCGTGTCGGCAGTTCAGCCGCGCGGACCGACGGGATGGCGGACGGACGGACGGTCGGACGGTCGGACGGTCGGACGGTCGGACGGTCGGACGGTCGGATGGTCGGATGGTCGGGCGGTTCGGCGGTTCGGTGGGTAGTCGCCCGTCCCCCTCCCCTACCCCCCATTCCCCGCACGTTTCCGTGCCCCCTTCCGTGGTTCCGTGCTTCCGTGTCGGCAGTCCAGCCCGACGGGCCGCCGGACCGGCTCGGAGGGTGGGGGATCGCTTCGGCCCCTCCTCCCGTCGTTACCGTCGTTACCGTCGCTACCGTCGCTACCGCCGCCCCGTTCCCCCGTTCCCTCCACCGTATCCCCGCTCCGATCCGATCGGATTGCTAACGGCACACCCGTAAGCGCTGGCGCGACGGCCGGAGCCCCTGTTACCAGCGCCGGGAGCCCGCTCACCGGCAACTCTTGCCGCTATCGGCCCGCTGGACCCCCGCGCCAGGCCACCGCGCGCCCGTTCCGGTGCGCCGTGCGCGGCGTTTCCTGGTCCGGGCGCCCGCGCCGACAGGCCGCGCGCCCTTTCCTCTTGTCCGGGTGCCCGTTCCGACACCCCGGATCTCCGCTCCGACAGGCCGCGCGCCCTTTTCTCTACCCCGGATGCCCGCTCCGGCACGATCCACATCCGCTCCGCCACCCCGCACTCCCTGGCCAACGCGCCGTACCCGCGCGCAGGGAAGTCTCGCCCGGTGGACAATCGGGCCTGGGCCCAGAATGGGAGGAAATGTGCTAACGACCATTCCCCGCAATGCGTTAGGCTCGTTCTTTCAGTATGGCACGCCGACTGCATGTAACCCCCGCCGGAGCCGATTCGCGCGGCGCAACCTGTCGGCTCCCGCGCGCGCAACGCTGATACCCGTGGGGACGTGCCCGCACACGCACCCGAAACCATCAATCGTTGTCAGGAGAGTGCTGTATGAATTCCTCATTCCGCCTGAAGCAGGAGATGGGCGCGCGTGCGCTCCAGTTCTGCCAGGCACAACCGGCCGACAGCCCCCGCTACACGGAGCTGGTCGGCCAGCTCGAAGCCGCCCTCACCGAGGGCCGGTCCCTGGTCCCCCAGTTCGGCGACGGACTGGATGACCGCCACGCCGCCGCCCAGCATCGCCTCACGCTGCGCGACGAGATCCACACCTTCATCCGGCGGCTGGTCAAGTCGGGGCAGGGAGTGGCGCGGGAGGTGGAATCCCTCAACGGATACTTCCGCGTGGGCAGCCTGGACGTCAGCGACCTCCGCCTGGTCGGCCGCGGACGGCAGTACCTCGAAGTGGTGGAGCAGCACCGGGAGCGCTTCGCCGGCCTGGGGTTCGGGCCGGTGGAGGTGGCCAGTTTCCACGAGGTGCTCGATGCCCTGGAGCAGACTCGGCTCCGGAGCAGCGCCGCCCGCGGCTCCCACACCAGCGCCACCCGGGAAATGCGCCGGGTCGGCACCCGGATCATGCGCACCGTGGAGCTGCTGGATGCGCTGAACATGAACCGGTTCGCCGGCGACTCGAACACCCTGGCCGCCTGGGTCGCCGCCTCCTCCATCCCCTGGCCCCGCAGCAAGGCGGCCGAGCAGCAGCGGAAGGAGGGTAAGGAGGGCGCGGCATGAGGTGCCCTCGGCTGTCATTGCGAGGAGCGCGCAGCGCGACGAAGCAATCTCTTGCACTCCGCTCGGAGGGTGGGGGGTTGCTTCGGCCCCTCCGGGGCCTCGCAATGACAGGTGGTCCCGCCTCCCGGGAGCCTCAGCCAGCCCCGGTATCACCGGCCAGGATCTTCACCAGCCCGATGTTGATGTAGTAGTTGGACCGCCCGACCTTCTGCTTGAGGAGCGTACCATCCCCGGCGAGCGTGTCGAGGTACTTGGTGGCCGTGTGCCGCGACACCCGCAGGTCCCGCTCGATGAATTGGATCTTCGTGCACGGATGCGAGAAGATGCTGTTGATCAGGTCCTGGCTGTAGAACTTGTGCCGCTCGCGGATGCCGTGCTTGACCTCGAGCAGCAGTCGCCTGATCGCCTCGATCGTCGTGATCCCTTCGCGTGCCGTGACCTCCACCGCCTCCAGCATGTATTCCACCCACGCTTCCCACGCCCCCGTCTCCCGCACCGCCTGCAACAGCCGGTAGTAGTCGGCCTTGGTCCGCACGATATGCCGGCTCAGGTAGAGCACCGGAGTGGCAAGCAGGCGCTGCTGCACCAGGTACAGGACGTTGATGATGCGCCCGGTCCGGCCGTTCCCGTCGTAGAAGGGGTGAATGCTCTCGAACTGATGATGGATCAGCGCCATCTTGATCAGCGGGTCCACCGCGAACAGCGTGTCCTCGTTGATGAACCGCTCCAGGTCTCCCATCATGGCCACGATCCGGGCCGGATCCTGGGGCGGCGTGTACACCGTCCGTCCGGCGCCATCCTTGAGCGCCGTGCCCGGCAGCTTCCGGAATCCGGCGCTGTTCTGCTCCAGCTCCGCCTGGATGGAGAGGATGTCGTTGCTCGTGAGCAGGCCGTCCGCCGTGACCGCGCGGAATCCAACCCAGAGCGCCTGGCGGTACCGCAGGACTTCCTTTGCCGCGAGGTTGCCCGGCTCCTCCGGGAACAGCGACTGCTGATAAAGCTCGTCATCGGTCGTGACGATGTTTTCGATCGCCGAGCTGTCCTTCGCTTCCTGCAGGCCCAGCGCATTGACGAGGATCCCCTCATGGGGAATGGTCGCCGCCACTCCCTTCAACTCAGCCAGCTGTCGGCTCGCTGCTGCCAATCGCTTGAGGATCTGCGGCGTGTCAAATCGCAACGGATCCAAGGTGTGAAGCGGATGGATTTCGTGCACTATCTCTCCTGGTTCCCAACAACATGTATAAGAAATGCCATTTGTCTATACACGTCCCGCCCGACATGTACAAACCCCCCACCCTCCGAGCGGAGTGCAGGGAATCGCTTCGGCCCCTCCGGGGCCTCGCAATGACAGGTGGTCCCGCTTCCCGTTTCCCGCTTCCCGTTTCCCGCTTCCCCGACCGGCCCGGCACGGAGGCCGGGCCTACTCGCTTCGCTTCGCCCCCGCGCCGACCAGCAGCTCCTGCACTCCGGCGTAATCCCCCCGCCCGGCATACCACCCGTTCACCGAGCCGTACGCCGTCCACTGCAGCGGCGTCTGCCCGCCGAAGTCCTTGTCCCGCGCCTCGAGCGGCGGCCGGTGCTGCAGGATCACCCGCACCATCTCCGCGTTGCCATGGAAGCCGGCCCAGTGGAGCGCCGTGCCGCCATGCCGCCCGGTGGCGTCCACCGGCCACCCCGCGGCCAGCAGCAGCCGCACCGCCAGGGTGTTGTTCTGCTCCGCCGCGAGCGGCAGCTTCCGCCGCTCCTCCTCGCTCAGCGCCTTTGACAGGTCAGGGCGACTCGCGACCAGCGCCGTCACCGTCGCCTCGTCCCCCGCCTCGCAGGCCAGCGCCAGCCGGAGCGGCTCAGGGGTGCGCTCCAGCAGCAGCCGGTACACCCCCTCATGCCCGAACTCGCGCGCCACCGCGTGCGGCGACTTCCCCGCCCCCAGCGTCCAGGTGTAGATGTGCCCGCCGGCGTGGAAGTTCCGCTTGGGGAAGTACTGCTCCGAGACAACGGTGCGGATGGCGCCGGGATCGGCGTCGAGGAAGCCGCGCACCCGCTCTATGTCCCCCAGCGCGGCGGCCAGCATGATGTCGGCCTGCGCCCCCCGCTCCACCAGGTAGCGTGCGACGTCAGTGTGCGACCTCACCAGGTACTGCGCCGGGGTGGACTCATGATCCACGTCCCGCGCGTCCAGCTCCGCCCCATGCGCCAGCAGGAACTCGGCGATTGCCACCGTGGGCGCCACATGCAGCGGCGTCTGCCCGTCGCCCCCCCGCATCCGCACCGACCTGGGGTCCGCGGCCACCAGCGCCGCCAGCTCCTCCATCCGCCCCAGCTGCGCGGCGGACTTGGCGTCGAGCACCGCCCCGCGCTCGATCAGGAAGTCCGCCAGGCCGTGGTCGTCCTCCAGCACGTGGAACCCGCCGGCCCACCAGTGGCTCCGCTGGTTGATGTCGGCGCCGTTCGCCAGCAGCAGCTCCACCAGCTCCCGGTTGCCCTGCCCCACCGCGACGATCAGCGCCGTGGCCCCGAAGGAACCGCCGGCCACCGGCTCATTCAGCCGCCCCTTGAGCGACGGAAACCGCTCCAGCACCGCCGCCACCGCCCGGGCCTCGCGGCTCTTGAGCGCCGCCGCCAGCGCCGCCATCGGATCGGTCGCGGCCATCGCCTCCACGTGGGCCCGGAGCTTCGGCCAGCTCGGGAAGCCGTACTCCCGCGCCAGCGCATGCTGGCAGTCGGCGAGCTTGGGCGCCGTGTGGGCGCCGGCCGGCCCCCAGGTGCGCAGGCGTTCGCGCGCCGCGGCGTCGCCCGCCTTCACGGCCTTGAGGAAATCCTTCGATTCCTTGGTGAGAAACTCGAGATGAGCCCGTTCGGGCAGCGTGCGGGACATCAGACCCCCTTCGTAGAGCCCGAGGTCCGCCGTCGGTGGGCTGGAAGTGAGGTGATGTCAGGGGTGCTGCGGAACTGCCCAGGTGGGATCATCCCTGCCCGCGGACCGGGTGCGCCCTGTCGCGCACGCGGGGAGACGTTAGCGGCCTGAATGGGGATGGTCAAGCGGGGAACCAACGGAGAAACGGGGAAACGGGGAAGCGGGGAAGCGGGGAAACCACTTCTCCGTTTCCCCTTTTCTCCGATTCTCCGATTCTCCGATTCTCCGTTTCCCCGTTTCCCCTACCTCGCCACCAGATACGGCCTGAGCTGCCGCACCCGCCCGAACTCCGGGATCGTGTCCTGCGCCACCGTCGCGGTGATCGTGCTCCGCGCCTCCGTCGCCGCGCTGCACTCGGCCGGCTTGGGCCCGTTCACCCACACCGCCACGCCGTGCTCCTCGAGCTGCCAGTCGCTGCGCCGGACCGGCTGCGTCCCGTGCGCCTTTGCCGGCGTCGCCGCGGGGAGGCAGTAGCCACTCACGAGCACCGTCTGCCCCACCAGCGCCTGGGTGGTGAGCACCGTCCGCACCGACACCGCCGCGGGTTCCCCCTGCTTCGGCGCCGGGGCGCCAACCTGCCGTGGGCCGCAGGCGGTGGCCAGCACCGCGGCGGCCAGGATCATCGTACGCATCTTCGGCCTCTCTTGTCGGTATCCAGTAACTGCTTCCTCACCCACCACCCTACGTGGCCGGGCGGTGGTTTGTTCCAATGTGCTACGGGCGGGGCACAGCCCCGCCGCTACCGACCGTTTCCCGTTTCCCGTTTCCCCGTTCCCGGGCGGGGCATAGCCCAGCCCCTACGCCCACACCCTTCCCACCACCCTCCCCGTGTTGCACTCGAGCCGGAGCAGTTCCCCCGGCCGGACGCCGTATCGCCCATCGGGGACCCGGTAGTCCGCCACCCCACCGGCGGCCCGCTCGAACCGCAACTGGTAGCCGTCCCGCGGATCCACCATTGGACTCAGGCACCCGCTGCCGGCCAGGGTGTCGGCCGGCGCCAGGCGATCGGCGCGGTTCACCGGCTCGAACCGCTCCGGCGCCCCCGGCGCCGCCTTGGGCGTGACCCCCAGGTTGACGCTGCCGCCGGTGCCGCCTCCCGCGGCTTTCGACCCGGCCCCGCGACGCCTCCCGCGGCTGAAGCCGCGGCTCGGCATCGGTCGCTGAAGCGACCAGCAGGCCACCCCTCGGCACCCCGACGCGCTGGCCACTTTAGTGGCCGAGCCGAGCCGCGGCTTTAGCCGCGACCTCGCGCTGACAGGCGGTCCCGTTCCCCCGTCCCCCCGTTCCCCGTTCCCCGTCGTCCCGTCGTCCCGTCGTCCCCTACCCCCCCACCACCACCGGCAACGACATCCCATGCATGAAATGCGGCTTGCCGCTCTTCGCGTCCGGGATGAAGCAGGTGAAGACGTAATTCCCCGGCTCCAGCGTCAGCTCCACCAGCGCCTCGGTGCTCTGCGCCAGCCCCACCGTCCCCCCGATGAGTTGCGCGGGCGGGGGGCCCTCGAGCGACATCTGCCACCGGTGCAGGTCCGTCGCCGTCTTCCCGGGCAGCAGCTTGAACACCACGATCTCATGCGGCTGCACCGCGTCGTTCACCACCCGGATGAACTGCTTCCCGGCCTTGAAGGCCCGCGCCGGCGCAAAGCCGAAGTCCACCAGCCGCACCGTGTTCGTGGCCTCGGGGGCCCGGGCGCCGTTGTGCCGGGGCAGCACCGTGAAGCCGGCGGCCATCCCCTTGGCCACGTGCGGCACCTTGTCCGCGCCGGGGATGAAGCAGAGGATCGCGTAGTTCCCCGGCGCCAGGTCCTGCACCACGGCACTGGAGTCTCCCGGGGCGACGGCGCCCGGCCCGCCCACCATCACCAGCCACGAGGGGGGCGGCGCGTCATGCGAGAAGGCCGCCAGGTCCTTGACCGTCTTCCCCTGGGTGAGTCGCACCAGTTGCGCGTGGTGCAGGTCGTGGCCCCCGTTCACCAGCTGGATGCGGGTGGGGCCGG
This sequence comes from Gemmatimonadota bacterium, assembly GCA_033763675.1. Taxonomy (GTDB): domain Bacteria; phylum Gemmatimonadota; class Gemmatimonadetes; order Gemmatimonadales; family GWC2-71-9; genus JADJOM01. Next base: position 21,685 of record JANRJZ010000076.1, on the reverse strand, counting down.
ACGGCACCGTCGCCGGCAGATCGTAGCCGAAGTCACGGGCGACGATCCGAAGGGGGGTCGGTGCGGCCTCCGGGCCGGACTTCGCCTTGGGCTTGGGGCCGGTCATGCCCATGAGCGCCACCGAGGCGCCGGCGGCGAGGACCACGGACGCGACGTACCGGGTCGGTGTGAGGGTCGCGGGATTCATGGGTTCGCTCCTTCTCTGGTACGGGTGTCAGGCACAGGATCGTCGCCGTGAGGGCGACGGCGTTCTCGGTCTCTCCGGTCACCGTCACCGCGGTGCCGCCCTGGGCGGGCACCACGATGACCCTCCCCTTCCCCCGCGGCGCCGGAGCCGCCGCGCGGGTGTCGATCTCAATCACTCGGCCGGCGAAGAAGTCGCCGAACACCATGCCGAGGTAGAAGTCATCCGGCCGCTGGGCGGAGGGGAGCACCAGCGACAGGCTCCGCAATCCGTCCTTGGGTCCGGTCCAGTCGGTGAACTGCACTCCGAATGCCCCGGGGCCGGCCGCCGATCCGGCGCACGAGACCTCGCGGCCACTCGCCTGGTACACCCCGCGGCTGGCGCCGCCGGCGATCTCCACCCGGACCTCGGTGCCGGGGCCGGGCGCCTCACGGCACCCGCCCAGCACCAGGCCAAGCAGCAGCATCCGGCGGCAACGGCACATCAGCGGATGATCCGGGGGGCCGGGGCCCTCAGCGCGGCGCCGCCGGGCATGGACTTGGCCTTGAACTTCCCGCTCACGGCGATCGTCAGTTCCTGGGTCGGGTCGGAGAGCAGCCCGCCCACCGCGATGAAGTCGAAGGTCCCCTGGAACGTCGAGCTGTTGGCGCTGGTCACCTTGACCGAACCGGACGTCGCCACGAACAGGCCGATCAGCTGCCCCTCCTCGGTGTCGTAGGCCGCCGCCACCCAATCGCCCTCGGCGGGGGTGCCGTTGATGCCGTCGAGCAGGGCATAGGTCCCGGTGGCGGGGATCCCGCTCCCCATCCGGATGATCTGGATCAGCGCGCCGCCGGTCGGATCATCTTCCGACATCTCCACCGCGAAGATGTCCCCCGCCGCGGGGTCGCTGACCTCGCCGAACAGCGCGTCGCCCTTCACCGTCGTCTCCACATCGCCGGTCACCGTCGCGGTGAAGGCCGGGGTGCCGCCGTTGCCGGGGCCGGTCCCGCCGTCGCTGCCGCAGGCGGCCAGGGTGAAGGCGGCGATCAGTGCCATCAGAGAGTTGCGGCGCATTGCTGGGTGCTCCTCTGTCAGTGAGTTGTGGTGTTCGGCGGTATCGACGGTAGCGACGGTATCGGCGGTAAACTCCCCGCAGGGCGACGGTACCGTCGTTACCGTCCCTACCGTCCTTACCGTCGCTACCGCCGTCCCGTCTTGCTCGTGCATCCGACGCGGGCTACAATAGGCCGCCGGTTCACCTCCCGATGAATTCCGTCCCACCCTCCGATCACCCGGCGATCACCTGGCGCAACGTGTTGTCTATCAACGGCTTCGACGCGGAGTCCCGGTGGACTGAGAGCTGGGGTCTGCTGTCGTTGCGGGCGCCGGAGGGGGGGCTGCTGGTGCGGGTGATGGCCGGCTACCAGGCGCCGGACCGGCATTACCACACCGTCCAGCACCTGGCGGAGTGCTTCGAGCGCTTCGATGAGGGGCGGGAGCTGGCCGAACGGGCCGGGGAAGTGGCGGTGGCGCTCTGGTTCCACGACGCCATCTACGACGCCCATCGCACCGACAACGAGAGCGAGAGCGCCGCCTGGGCGGCGCGCGCCGTTCATGAAGCGGGGGGCGGCGGCGCGGTCGCCGGCCGCGTGGCCGAGCTGGTGCTCGCCACCCGACACTCGAGCGTCCCCGCCGCGGGGGATCCCTCCCTTATTGTTGATATTGACCTGGGCATACTCGGCGCCGACCGGGCGCGGTATGACCAGTACGAAACGCAGATTCGACGCGAGTATGCCTGGGTGCCGGAGCCGGAGTTCCGGAGCCGGCGGCGCCAGCTCCTCGCGGGCTTCCTGGAGCGCCCTTTCATCTATAGCACCGCACTCTTCCGCCGCCGGCTGGAGCCGGCCGCCCGGGCCAACCTGGCCCGCGCCGTGGCGCGCCTCGGAGCGGCGGGATGACGCCCCCGCTCCGGCTCGTCACCTTCGGCGGGCTCGGCATTCAGCGCCTGGGCGCCCCGGCCGAAGGCGCGGGCGCGCAGCGGCGGCGGCTCGCCCTCCTGGCCCTCCTCGCCGCCGCCGGCGAGCGGGGCAGCAGCCGCGAGAAACTCCTCTCCCTGCTCTGGCCCGAGAGCGACCTCGAGCGGGCCCGGAAGAATCTCGCCCAGGCGGTGTACGCCCTCCGGCGCGACCTCGGCGCCGAGGAGCTGGTCACCGGCACCACCGAGCTCCGGCTCAACCCCGACCTCTGCGGCAGCGACCTGGCCGACTTCCGCGCCGCCATCCGCGAGGACCGCCTGGCCGACGCGGTGACGCTCTACAAGGGCCCCTTCCTCGAGGGGATCTACCTCGACGAGGCGCCGGAGTTCGAGCGCTGGGCCGAGACCGAGCGCACCGCCCTGGCGCATGAGTACGTCCACGCGCTGGAGAAGCTGGCGCAGCAGACGGCGGCGAAGGGCGACGCCCGCGCCGCGGTGGGCTACTGGCGGCTCCTGGCCAACGCCGATCCGCTCAATGCCCAGAGCGCCCTGGGGCTGATGCGCGCCCTCGCTTCGGCGGGAGACCGCGCCGCCGCGCTGCAGCACTACCGGGTGTACGAGATGCTGCTGCGGCAGGAGCTGGACCTCGCGCCGGACACGGCGGTGGTGAAGCTGGCGGAGGAGTTGCGGCGGGCGGAGGGGGTGACGGTACCGACGGTAGCGACGGTACCGACGGTAACGGACAGGCCGACCACCCTCCCTTCCGTCCCCCTCTCCACCATCCCCGGCACGCCGGCGGTGACGCGACCGGCGCCGGTGCCGGAGCCGTCGGCGCGGAAGCACATCAGCGGGTATACCGACGAATACGCGAGGCCGAGACCGTACGGTAGCGACGGTAGCGACGGTACCGTGCCTACCGTCGTTACCGTCCCTACCGTCGTTACCGTCGCTTCGCCCCGCCGCCGGTGGCTCCTCGCCATCGCTACCGTCGTTACCGTCCTTACCGTCGCTACCGTCCTTACCGTCCGTACCGTCGATACCGTCGATACCGCCGGTACCGTTCCCGTCGTCGCCGTGGGGATGATCAAGGACTACACCCGGAGCAACGAGGAGATGGCGCGGCCGCTGGGTGACATGCTGGCCACCGACCTGGCGCGGCACCGCGGCCTGCAGGTGATCAGCACCGCGCGGATGTACGAGCTGATGGCGCAGGCGAGCGACGGCGAATCCCCGGCATCCGCGGTGCGCGCGGCGCGCGCCGCCGGCGCCACCGAGCTGCTGGACGGCGCGCTCTACCGCCGCCCCGACGGCCGCTACCGGCTGGACCTGGCCCGCACCTCCCTCGCGAGCGGCAGCGTCATCGCCTCCTACTCCGCGGAGGCGGCGGACCTCTTCGGGCTGGTGGACGAGGCGCGGAAGGGCATCACCACCGGGCTCGACTCCATGGTGATCGGCAACATCGGCGACGTCACCACACGCTCGCTCGTGGCCTACCGGCTGTACGAGGAGGGGCTGCGGGCGCTGTTTCGGGGAGACGGCGAGACCGGCGGGCGGCTGATGCGGCAGGCGCTGGGGGAGGATTCCACCTTCGCCATGGCGCAGTACTGGCTGGCCACCACCCAGGGCGCCTTCAACGACATCGGCCTGATCCGCGGCCTGGAGCGGGCGGTCGCGCTCTCCGCCCGGGCCACCGACCGGGAGCGGCTCATCATCAAGTCGGCGTGGGCGGAGGCGGTGGATCATCCGTCGCGCATGGCCCTCGCCGAGTCGCTGACGGTGCGCTAACCCAACGAGCCGGAGCCCTACATCCGGCTGGCGGCGGCGCGGAGCTCGGCCGGGGACTTCGCCGGGGCGGTGGCGCCGCTCCGCCGGGTGATCCGGCTCGACTCCCTCTCCATGTACACCTCCCGCCGCCCCGACGGGCCGGCGGTGCGCTGCCACGCCTGCGTCGCCTACCTGATGCTCATCGGCACCTACAACCAGATGGACTCGCTGCAGGCGGGGTTGCGGGTGGCGCAGGAGTGGAGCCGGGTGCAGCCGGAGGACGCCGGGCCGTGGGGGCAGATCAGCTGGAGCCTGATGCTGATGGGCCGCTACAAGGAAGCGCTGGTGGCGGACCAGGCGGTCATTGCGCGCGATCCCGGGCTGGTGCGGGACGGCTTCCGGGTACAGGTGGCGCTCCGCGCCGGGGACTTCGCCGCGGCGGACAGCTACTACACCCAGATTGCCCGGGGGCGGCTCGCGGGGGAGGGCTACAAGTGGCTCAGCATCAGCCAGCGGATGCAGGGCCGCCCGAGAGAGGCGCTGGAGTGGGCCCGGAAGCTCCGCGCCCTGGAGCGGGACTTCCCCCGGGGGTCGGCGCCATACAACGCCCTCTTCGAGGCGCAGTGCTACTACGAGCTGGGGGAGTTTCGCCGCGCGGCGGCTCTCTTTGATTCTGTCTCACGCTCGCCGCGGGACACCACCAGCTCGCAGCGGGCCCGGAACCTGGTCTGGACCCAGCTCCTGCGGAGCACCGCGCTGGCGGCGGCGGGCGACACGGCTCCGCTCCCCGCCATCGCGGACAGCCTGCAGGTCTGGGGCCGGCTCAACTCCTATGGCCGGGACCAGCGGGCGCACCATCATGTGCGGGGGCTGCTCTTCGCCGCCCGGGGCAAGCTGGCGCAGGCGGAGCGGGAGTTCCGCGCCGCCATCTGGAGCCCCACGGGCGGCTACACCCGGACCAATATCGAGCTGGCCAAGGTGCTGCTCCGGCTCAACCAGCCGCGGGAGGCCGCCTACTGGGCCGACGCCGCGCGCCACAGCGGACTCGACGCCTCGCAGACCTACACCACGACCACCGAACTGCTCGAGCTCGGCGCCCTGGCCTGGGACGCGGCGGGGGAACGGGACAGCGCCGTCGCGCGCTACCAGCAGGTGGTGCGCAACTGGAGCAACGCGGAGCCGCTGTTCCAGCCCCGGGTGGAGCGGGCAAGGTTAAGGTTGGGGCAGTTGGGGTCGTAGGGGCGGGCACAAGGCCCGCCCGTACGCCATCCCGCCCAATCGCCTAATCGCCTAATCGCCTAATCGCCCAATCGCCTAATCGCCTAATCGCCCAATCGCCCAATCGCCTAATCGCCCTACCGCTTCAGCCCCTCCAGCACCACCCGCATCACCGATTCCTCCGCCGCCGCGCGGTCCACCCCGGTGATCCCGGAGTAGATCTCCGGGTGCGCGAACCAGTGGGCGTGGGTGATCAGCGCGGCGAGGATCACCCGCGCGGCGGCCCGGGTGTTGCCGATGCGGAACTCGCCCTGCGCCATCCCATCCGCCAGGGTGTGCTCCAGCTGCCGCAGCGCCCGCCCGGTGACTTCGGTGGCGTGGAACACCGCCAGCTCCGGGAAGCGGGTCAGCTCCACCATCGAGAGCCGGAGCAGCGCGGCGTATTCCGGCTCATCCATCGTCTGCCAGAACCAGCGGGCAAACTCTCGGAGCCGGCGCACCGCGCTCTCCCCGGCCAGCCCGGCGGCCGCATCCGGCTCCACCTGATGCAGCGTGCGGACCACCATGGACCGCACCATCTCGCGGAACAATGCTTCCTTGGTGGGGAAGTGCTGCTTGAGTGTCGCGGTCGAAACGCCGGCCAGCCGCGCGATCATCCCCTCGCGGGCGGCGGCGAAGCCGCGGCGGCCGAATTCGGTGAGCGCGGCGCGGAGGATCCGTTCCTCGCGGCGCTCGCCGGTGGATTCTCGGGAAGTCAGGGTCGGTGTCATGCCCCTCGGAAAAGCAACCGCGGTGCCGTTCCGCGGAGCGGCGGGCGGCGGCCGGCGCGGCGCGCCTAAGTGATTCCCGGTCAAGGGCTTTGATTCTGAGGTGCCGGACACCCCGCGCCGAGGTCCCGCGTGGAGCGACTCGATCCGAGCGCGAGATTCAGCGAGTTCGTGAAATCTCGCGGTCGCGGCCGTCCCTTCCCGCCGTGAGCGCCGTACTGCAGGCCGGGAAAAGGGAAACGGGAAGGCGAGGTGAGCTCGCCTTGCTTCCCGTTTCCCGTTTCCAGTCTCCATCTCCTCCCGGCGGTTCGTGCGCCAGATCACATCCGTCCGAAATCTGTCAACCTGTCCAGACTCTGGATCACTGTTCGGGAGACCTTGCGCCTTCGCGTGAACTGCCGATATTCCCGCTCGTGCTGATCAATCTCGTGCCTGAGTTCCTCTCCGTACTCAAAGCGACAGATCGCGAAGCGGCGTTCGAGCAGTACCTCAACGCCCATCGCGCCGTGCTCTCCGCCTACTGGCACAATTACGTGCTGGACTTGGAGAGCCAGCAGGCGCGCGCGGTGATGAGCCACGCGCTCAACGCCGACCGCGCCGACCTGCACGAGCTGCTCGAGTCCTCGGACATCGAGGGGATCGTGGAGGACGCGATCGCCCAGGCGGAGGACCTGCTGCAGGTGGACCGGCCCACCGACGTCTATCTCATGGTCGGGATGGGCGCGGCCAACGCCGGCGAGCTGGTGGTGGGCGGACGGGGCGTGGCCTTCATCTGCCTGGAGCACTTCACCGGGCGGGCCAACCCCGAGACCTACGGCATGGGGCTGCCGCCGGAGCTGATCCCGCTCTGGGTGGCGCACGAGCTGGCCCACTGCGTCCGCTACACCAGCCCCACCAGCCAGAGCGAGCTCAAGAAGATCGTCGCCGACCAGGCCGGCTACTACGACTACTGGGTGACTGGAAGCCGGGCCACCCTGCGGGAGCTGCTGCTCAACGAGGGGCTGGCGGTGCACGCGGCCCAGACCGTGGCGCCGGGGCTCGACCCCGCCAATTACTTCGGCTATCCCCGGCGGCAGTACCGCCGGCTCCGGGAGCTCGAGGCGCTGCTGCGCCGGGTGGTGGAGCCGGAGCTGGATGGTCGTGGCATCGGCCTCCGGCTGCGGTACCTCTCCGGCGGCATGAGCCCGTCGGCGCGGCTGGTGGCGGGGCGGGTGCTGCCGGAGCGCTCGGGGTACTACCTGGGCCACCGCATGGCGGAGGCGCTGGTGCAGGAGCGAGGGATCGCGGCGGCGCTGCGCGCCAGCGCGCAGGACTTCCAGGCGGCAGAAGACCTGGCCCGCGGGGTGCAGACGGCGTGAGCGACCAGCCGGTCCGCATCACCATCAAGCCGTCCGGCAGCATCCTCATCGAATCGCCGGCCGTCATCCTCGATGCCGCCGGCCACGAGATCCCCCAGCCCACCCAGAAGCGCCCCGGCACCGTGAAGCTCTGCGGCTGCGGGCGGTCGAAGGGCAAGCCGTTTTGCGATGGGTCGCATAATGAGGGGCGGTAGCGACGGTACCGACGGTAGCGACGGTAGTATCCAATCGCCTACCCCGTTCCCCGTTTCCCCGTTTCCCCGTTTCCCCGCTTCCCCTACCCCCCCAACCTCCCCACGATCTCCCCCACCACCTTCGCCGCCACCCGGGCGGTCAGGTCTCGCAGGTCGTTCCCCGGGCTCAACTCCACGATATCCGCCCCGATCAGCCGCCCCTTCGGGATGGCCTGGATGATCCGCAGCAGCTCGCGGGTGGTGAGGCCCCCCGGTTCCGGGTGGTTGATCCCCGGCGCGAAGGCCGGGTCGAGTGCATCCAGGTCCACCGAGAGGTAGGCCGCACCTTCCAGCCGGCGGGCGGCGGTGATCATCGCCTCGACACCGTCCCGCATCTGCACCATCTCCACCCCGAAGCGGTGGGCCTGCTCCAGCTGGTGCTGGTTGAGGGTACGGATGCCGCACTGCACCAGGTGACGGGCCAGCTTCTCCTCGAGGATCCGCGCCATGGGGCAGGCATGGCTCAGCCGGTCGCCGTCGAGGGCGTCGTAGAGATCGGGGTGGGCGTCGAGGTGGAGGATGGTGAGCCTGGGATGGCGGCGGGCCACGGCGCGGACCAGCGGCCAGGTGATGGCGTGGTCGCCGCCCAGGAAGATCGGCGTGGCGCCGGTGGCGAGCAGGCGTTCGGCTCCGGCCTCGATCAACCCCAGCGCCTCGTGGCTGTCGGGGAGGACCAGGTCGTCGGCGTCGGCAAGGGTGGCACGGACGTCCAGCAGCTCTTCGTTCCAGCCGTTGGTGGAGTCGGAGCGGAGCGCGGCGCGGATGGCCTCCGGCCCCTGCGCGGTGCCGCGCTGGAAGGAGGAGCTGGCGTCGTAGGGGATGCCGAGGAGGGAGATGGGCATGGGGCCGGGGAAGCGGGGAAACGGGGAAGCGGAGAAACGGGGAAACGGAGAAACGGAGAAACGGAGAAACGGAGAAACGGGGAAACGGGGAAACGGGGAAACGGGGCCGTCCGCCAAGGCTACCGGTTCCGGGTTCAGGACTCAACTCGAGGTCGACGTCGCATCCGTTTCTCCGTTTCCCCGTTTCCCCGCTTCTCCTACTTCAGGTTGACGACATCCCCCACCCTCAGCATCCCCGTCCCGTAATGCACCACGTTCTGCCCGAACATCACCCCGCGCTCGTGGCGCCGGAACGTGGCCAGGGTGCGGAGCGGCTCGTCGCCCATGCGCTTGCCGGTGGCCTGGTCGGTGGTGGTGACCACGCAGCGGGCGCAGGACTTCACCACTTCCATGGGGATCCCGCCGACGGTGATGTCTCCCCAGCCGTCCTCCGCCCAGGGGGCGCTTCCCGCCACCACCAGGTTGGGACGGAACCTGTTCATGGGGAGCGGAGTCGCCAGACGGGCGTTGAGGTCCGCCAACGAGGCCTCGCCGACAACAAGAAACGGGAATCCGTCGGAGAACGCGGTGCGGCCGCCGCGCCTGGCGTAGGTCGGGTCGAGCGGCCGGAGCACGGTCGGCGGGAACCAGGCCAGCACCACCTCCAGCCCCACCACCTCGGAGAACCAGGCGTCCGCCTTGTGGTCCGGCGCCACCACCGAGAGCGGGTCGTCCCACACCCGGGTCGCGATCGGCCGGCCGCCCATCGGGTCGAGGGCGATCACCAGCTCCGTCATGCCCGGGGCCCGGAGCACCAGGTGCGGCGGGCGGATCTCGGGCGTCACCAGCGCCAGCGCCGGCACCTCCCGCTGGGTGAGGAACTCCCCGCGCGGCGTGGTCACCATCCAGCGCCGGTCGTAGTGCAGGCCGAGCTCGTCCACCGGCCACGAGGCGGGGCTCAGGCCGGCGCAGGACTTCACCGGGTAGAGGTGGATCGAGGAGAGGGTGGGCATGGGGGGAAATTACGGGGGAAGGGGGAAATGGGGAAACGGGGAAACGGGGAAGCGGAAGAGCAGACCGGGATCTGGGCTCGGGTCGAGTCTCGCCCCAGGGCCGATAGCCTTGGCGGACGGCTCCATTCCCCCATTCCCCCATTTCCCCGTTTCCCCGTTTCCCCGTTTCTCCGTTTCTCCGTTTCCCCGTTTCCCCGTTTCTCCGCTTCCCCGTTTCTCCGTTTCCCCGTTTCCCCGCAGTTCATTTCCCCACGCAGAAGTTGGCAAACACCCGGTCCAGCACCTCCTCCACCTTCACGCTGCCCACCAGCGAGTCCAGCGCCCGGACCGCCTCCTGCACGTGATGCGCGGCGAGCACCGATTCGCCCCCGGGGCCCAGCTGCTCCGCGGTCCGCACCAGCGCCTCACGCGCCCGATCGAGCGCCTCGCGGTGGCGCTCGCGGGTGAGTGCCGGCTCCAGGTCGGCGAACCCCGCCCCGCGCTGGAACAGCCGCTCCACGATCGCGCGCTTGAGCTCACCCAGCCCCGCCCCGGTGACCGCGGATACCGGCAGCCCCTCGCCCACGCCACCCAGATCCACCTTGGTCCGCACCACCAATCGCCCAATCGCCGAATCGCCCAATCGCCCGCCTGCCGAGCCGTCCCGACACTCCACCACCAGATCCGCCCCTTCCTGGAACCGCCGGCTCATCTCCTGCCCCAGCGCCTCGATCCGGTCGCTGGTCTCCCCCAGCCCCGCGGTGTCCACCAGCCGGATGGGCCAGCCGTGGAAGTCCACGTGGGCCTCGATGGCATCGCGGGTGGTGCCGGCCACTTCGGTGACCAGCGCCCGTTCCCTGCCGAGCAGCGCGTTGAAGAGCGACGACTTGCCGGCGTTGGGGGGGCCGGCCAGCACCACCAGCGCGCCGCGCCGGACTCGCTCCGCCAGCGGTGCCGTCCCGAGCAGCCGTTCGACGCCGGCGGCGACGGCCGCGCGCGCGGCCTCGATCCGGTCGCGGGAGACGGGTCCGTCGTCCTCTTCGGGGAAGTCCACGTCGTAGGCCAGCAGGGCGAGCAGTTCGATGAGCGCGGCGCGGAGCTCCGCGATGCGGCGGGAGAGCCCGCCCTCGAGCTGTGTCAGGGCCGCGGCGGCCTGGGCCGGCGCCTCGGCGTCAATGAGGTCGCCCAGCGCCTCCGCCTGCAGCAGGTCGAGCTTGCCGTTGGTCACCGCGCGGCGGGTGAACTCCCCCGGGTGCGCGGGGCGGGCGCCGGCGGCCTCGATGGCCGCGAGCAGCCGGGCCGGGACCGAGAGGCCGCCGTGGCACTGGAACTCCACCACATCCTCGCCGGTCTCCGATCGCGGGGCCGGGAAGACCAGGTAGATCCCCCGGTCAAGGAGCGTGCCGGCGGCGTCACGGAAGGCGGCGTAGTGGGCAGTGCGGGGGGGATCGGTGCGAAAGCGGGGGATGACCCGGGCGGCGATGTCGAACGCCCCGGCCCCGGAGAGCCGGATCACCGCGAGGGCGGACCGGCCGGCCGGCGTGGCCAGGGCGACGATGGGGTCGGACAACATGGGAATAAACTGCAGGGAAGAGGGGAAAAGGGGAAACGGGGAAGCGGGGAAGCGGGAGGAGCTCTCCTCGCACCCCCGTTTCCCCGTTTCTCCATTTCTCCGTTTCTCCGCTTCCCCGTTTCCCCGCTGTTCCACTCCCCTACTTCTTCTTCGTCTTGACTGGCGCTGGGGGAGGCGCGGCCGCGGCGTTCGCCGCCTGCGCCTTGAGCCGTTCCTTGGCCAGGTACCACTGCTGCGGGATGCTCACGATGTTCTGCACCGCGTAGTACAGGTTGAGCCCCGAGGCGAAGTTCACGAACATCACGGTCATCATCACCGGCAGGAAGTAGAGCATCATCTTGGCCTGCGGGCTGGGGGGCATCCCCAGCATCCCCACCTTGTTCACCCCGTACATCGAGGCGCCCATCACCAGCGGGATGATGTAGAGCGGGTCCTTGAGCGACAGGTCCGGCAGCCAGAGGAACGACTGGCCGCGGAGCTCGATCGAGTTGGACAGCACGAAGAACAGCGCCAGCAGGATGGGCCATGGGAGCAGCAGCGGCCAGCAGCCGCTGAAGGGGTTGACCCCTTCGCGCTTGTACAGCTGCATGACCTCCTTCTGCATCCGGGCCGGGTCTTCCTTGTACTTCTCCTGGATCTGCTGCATCTCCGGCTGGAGGCCCTGCATCCGGATGCTGGCGCGCATCCCCTTCTGGTTGAGCGGCCAGAGCACGATCCGGATCAGGATCCCGAACAGCACCAGCACCATGCCGTAGGCCAGCCCCAGGTGCTCGTGCATCCAGACCAGCAGCCACCGCGCGCCGACCGCGATCGGCCGGATCATGGTGCGGAACCCGGGCCAGCCGTAGGGGTTGATGTCGTAGAAGTCGTGCCCGATCGCCTTGAGGCGCGGGTATTCCATGGGCCCGACGTACAGCCGGTAGTCGAACACTCCATTGGCCGCGACCGGCAGCGCGAAGGTCACCTCGGCCCGGGTCACGTCCTCCTGGGCGGGCAGGGCGCGCGCCGCGGCGCCGCTGATCTGCGCCGCGCCGGAGTCCACCGTCAGCAGCGCGGCCACGAAGTACTTGGCCTTGACCGCGGCCCACTCGAAGGGGCCGTCGAGCGTCACCCGCTCCCCCGGATCCAGGGAGGAGAACTTGGTGAGGCTCGACTCGTCGGTCTTGGTGACCACGCCGAACTCGTAATAGTTCGCCGCGCTGTCGGCCTCGGTCTGGCGGAAGCCGTTGCCCATGCCGATCAGCAGGTGGCCCCCCACCGGGCCCAGTCCGGTGGCGCGGCCCCGCACCCCGATCTGGTAGTCGTCGGGGCGAAACTCGTAGCTGAGCTCCACGGTCACCCCGCCGCGCTGCGCCCGCAGGCCGAGGGTCTTGCGCCCGTCCCTCACGTCCAGCCGCCGGGCCGCCGGGCCGCCGAGCACTTCGAAGTTCCAGTCCGCCAGCGACACCGTGTCGTTCCCCACGTTGAGCGCCAGCTGGTGGATGGCGCTGCCGTCGGGGATGATCCGGGCCGGACTCCCCTTCCCCGCGGGGTCCAGCGCCTGGTAGCGGTTGAGGGTGGCCTGCATGAGCGCGCCGCCGCGGGTGCTGATGGCGTAGTCGTAGAGCGCGCTCGAGACCAGCACCGTTTCCGCCGGCGCCGTCACCGGGGTGACGCGGCCGTCGGCCTCGACGATGCCGATGGGGCCGAAGGCGCTGTCCCGGCCGATGGCGTCCGCGGGCATCGGGACGGTGGTGGTGGCGGTGTCCTGGGCCCGGGGCGCGGGCTTCGGCGGCGGCTTGAGAATGAACGTGGGCGCGATGGCGATCACCATCATCAGCACAATGGCCCAGATGACGCGACGATCCATGGGAGCCTAGGCGGTCAGGTCAGGGAACCGGGTCATACCCACCCGGGTGCCAGGGATGGCACCGGATCAGGCGGCGCGCACCCAGCCACACGCCCTTCAGGGCGCCGTAGCGTTGCACCGCCTCGAGGGCATAGGCCGAACAGCTCGGCGCGAACCGGCAGCTGGGCGGCAATCCCGGCGAGATGAACATCTGGTAGAAACGGATGAGGAGAATGCAGAGCCATGTCAGCGGGGCCAGCACCCAGCCCGCGATGGATCGGGGCCGGGGAAAGAGCGGGGTCTGGTTCGGGGGAGCGGAAGCCGCCGTGGTCACAGTACGCCAACCCATCCGAGGAGCTCGGCCCGCAGGTCCGCAAAGCTGGCCAGGTACGCTTCCTTGCGGGTTCGGATCAGGAGATCCCGACCCCCCTGCCGGCCCTGGACTTCGCGGCGCCACAGCTCCTGCAGGCGCCGCCGCAAACGATTGCGGGCCACCGCGGTGGACTGGAACCTCGGTACTATCAGTCCCATCCGTGGGTGGCCCGCCGTGTTGTCCATCCAGATGAACTCCAGCAGTCGCGCCCGCCGCCGCCGGCCCTGCTCCAGACACCGGAGCCGTTCGGCCCGGCCGGCCAGGCGGCTGGACCGCGGCCGCCGTTCGCCTGCCGTCAGCGACTCCCGTCTTTGGAGCCGATGCTGACCACGAGCTGCTTGCGCCCCTTCTTCCGGCGGCGGGAGAGGGTCTCCCGGCCCCAGCGAGTGGCCATCCGGGCCCGGAAGCCATGCTTGGCGACCCGGCGCTTGTTGCGCGGACGATACGACGGATTCATTGCAAGATCCCCTCAAATGAGCCCGCAAACCTAGCCAGTTACCCCTACTTAGGTCAAGGTTGACTTTTCCACATCCGGCTCGTACGTTCGGCCACCCTTGCTCACGCCTTACCCCCACTGAGCTGAATGCAGCAGTCCGCCAAAGACATCTGGAAGCGCATTCTCGACGAGGCCGGCCAGAACCTCCCCGACAAGGTGGTTCGGGCCTGGCTGGAGCCGACCGAGGCCGTCGCCCTCGAGGACGACCGGCTGGTCGTGGCCGTGCCCGATGAGTTCGCCGCCAAGTGGAATGAGACCAACCACGGGGCCCTGCTCTCGCGGCTGGCCGCGTCCGTGGCCGGGAAGCCGGTGACCGTGACCTTCCGGGTGCAGGAAGACCGGCAGCGGCGGCCGCAGATGGACTTCTTCGTGAGTCCGCCGGCGGGGGGCCATGCCTCGGTGGCGTCCAACCCGAGCAACCAGCCACTCAACGACCGGTACAGCTTCGAGACCTTCGTCATCGGCAAGTCGAACCAGCTCGCCGCCGCGGCCGCCCACGCCGCGGTGGAGGCGCCGGGGAAGACCTACAACCCGCTCTTCATCTACGGCGCCACGGGGCTCGGCAAGACCCACCTGATGCAGGCCATCGCCCACGCGATGCTCCGGCGGGGGCCCGGCACCCGGGTGCTGTACGTGAGCGCCGAGCAGTTCATCAACGAGGTCATCGAGGGGATCAGCCGGCGCACCATGCCGGAGCTGCGCAAGCGCTACCGGCAGGACATCGACCTGTTCCTGGTGGACGACGTGCACTTCCTGGAGGGCAAGGAGGCCACCCAGGAGGAGTTCTTCCACACCTTCAACGCCCTGTACGAGGCGGGGAAGCAGATCGTCCTGACCTCCGACCGGCCGCCCAAGGAGATTCCCGGCCTCGAGGCTCGGCTGGTGAGCCGGTTCGAGTGGGGGATGGTGGCCGACATCGGCCAGCCGGACCTGGAGCACCGGATCGCGATCCTGCGGAAGAAGCAGGAGCAGGACCACCTGGAGATGACCATCCCGGACGACGTGCTGCGGTTCATCGCCGAGCATGTCCGGTCCAACGTCCGGGAGCTGGAAGGGTGCATCATCAAGCTGCTGCTGTTCGCCTCGCTCAAGCACCGCGAGGTGTCCATCGAGCTGGCCCGCGAGGCCCTGGCCGACAAGATCCGCCCCGGCGACGACCTGCAGGCCACCCCGAAGACCCTGCCGTCCATCGACCGGATCCAGGATGTGGTGGCCCGGCGCTGGGGGGTGACGGCGGAGCAGCTGCGCTCCAAGGCCCGGATCAAGACCCTGGTGGTGCCCCGCCAGATCGCGATGTACCTGGCCCGGGACATCCTGCAGATGCAGCTGATCGAGATCGGGCAGGCGTTCGGCGGGCGGGACCACTCGACCGTGATCCACAGCGTGGACAAGGTGCAGCGGCAGATGGCGCGGGACCGGAGTTTCCGCGACCGCATCGAAGGCGCGCGCTCCGAATTGATTGCACAGTAGTTCTCCACGGCGCGTGTGGGCTTTGTGCACGAGCCGGAGAACCGGGCCGGTTACCCAGAACGGGTCCCCGGCCCCCACAGCGGGTCCACATGAGGTGCCGCGGGGAAACGGATACGGGTCAGGCGGTTGCGGCGGGTGTCCACATATCCCGATCGCCTACTGCTACTACTAGCTTACTTAAATAGAGTGATAGTAGTCTTTCTTGCACGCCGAGGAGCGGGATGAAGTTCACCATCACGCGGGAGCAGTTCCAGGAAGGACTGCAGGCGGTCACCGCCTCGATTCCCACAAAGACCACCCTCCCGGTGCTCTCGAATGTGCTGCTCGAGGCGACCGGTGACGGCCTCCGGCTGTCGGGGACGGACCTGGATATCGCGGTCAGCACCACGGTACCGGCGTCGGTGGACCAGGAAGGGGCCATCACGCTCCCGGCCAAGAAGCTCTCGGACATCGTCCGGGAGCTGCCCAGCGCCGCCATCCGGCTCACCAGCTCCGGCGAGCAGCGGGCCTCGATCGAGTGCGGCCGCTCCAAGTTCCGGCTGCTGGGCCTGCCGCGGGAGGAGTTCCCCGCCTTCCCGGCGGTCAAGTTCGACGACGCCTGGCGCTCCAAGGCCGGCGACGTGCAGAAGCTGGTCTCGCACGTGGCCTTTGCGGCGAGCACCGAGGAGAGCCGCCCGATCCTGAACGGCGTGCTGTGGGAGCTCCGCCCCGAGCGGATGCGCATGGTGGCCACCAACGGACACCGGCTGGCGCGGATGGACGTGCCGGTCACCGCCGGCATCGGGAAGGGCCAGGCGGACCTCATCATCCCGCCCAAGGCGCTGGACCAGATCCGCCGCCTCTTCGGCGAACAGGACGAGCTGGAGATCGCCAAGAGCGAGAACCACCTCGGCTTCCGCTCCGCCACCACCCAGGTCTACACCCGGCTCATCGAGGGGCCGTACCCCAACTACGAGCAGGTCATCCCGCGGGAGAACGACAAGATGATGACCGCCGACAAGGCGGCCCTCGCGTCGGCGCTCAAGCGGATGAGCATCGTGGCCAGCGACCAGACCCACCGGATCCGCATGGGACTGGCCAACGGCTCCTGCAAGCTCTCGGTGCAGACCCCGGACCTCGGGGAGGCCCAGGAGGAGCTGTCGGTGGGCTACGACGGCGAGAACCTCGAGATCGGCTTCAACGCCGCCTACCTGCTCGAGATCATGAAGTACATGCCGACCGACGAGGTGCGCATGACCTTCAAGGGCCCCGAGCGCGCCGCCACCTGCGAGCCGGTGGGGTGGAACGACCCGGCGGCGTATCTCACCCTGGTCATGCCCTTGAGGCTGGTGGATTAAGGCGATTGGGCGATTAGGCGAATTGATCGCTCCAATCGCCCAATCGCCCAATCGCCCAATCGCCGCATGTCCCGCCCCCGCCCCCGCAAACCCATCCACGTCATCGGCGTTCCCATGGACCTCGGGTCCGGGCGCCGCGGCGTGGACATGGGCCCCTCCGCCATCCGCATCGCGGGCCTCGACGCCCGCCTGGCGGAACAGGGCTACCGCGTCATCGACGAGGGCGACCTCGCGATCCGCAACATGGAAGAGATGCGGGTCGGGGACACCCACGCCCGCTACCTGACCGAGATCGTCCAGGCCAATCGCCTCCTGGCGGAGAAGGTGCAGCGGGTGATCCGGCGGGGACACTTCCCGCTGGTGCTGGGCGGGGATCACTCGATCGCGGTGGGCACCATCTCCGGCGTCGCGGCGCATGCCCGCGCCCGGGGGCGGAAGGTCGGGGTGCTCTGGGTGGACGCGCACAGCGACATCAACACACCGCGCACCTCGCCGTCCGGCAACGTGCACGGGATGCCACTCGCCGCGCTGCTGGGGCTCGGACCCAGCGCCCTCCGGCACATCGCGGGGCGGTTCCGCAAGGTGGAGCCGGGCAACGTGGCGCTGGTCGGGATCCGCAGCGTGGACGCCGGCGAGCGCTCCCACCTCCGGAAGCTCGGCGTCCACGTCTACACGATGGCGGACATCGACCGCCACGGCATCCACGTGGTGATGGAGAAGGCGCTGGCCAACGTCACCGACGGCACCCACTACGTGCACGTGAGCTTCGACCTCGACTCGGTGGATCCGGCCCTCGCGCCCGGCGTCGGCACGCCGGTGAAGGGCGGACTGGATTACCGCGAGGCGCACCTGGTCATGGAGTCACTCTCGGATGCCGGGGTGATGACCAGCCTCGAGATGGTCGAGGTGAACCCGATCCTCGACGACCGCAACCGCTCGGCCGAGTTCGCGGTGGAGCTGGTGCAGTCGGCGTTCGGGAAGCAGATCTTGTAGGGGCGGGGCTCAGCCCCGCCCCTCCCCGTTTCCCCGTATCTCCGTTCTCCCATGACCCTCCAGACCAGCCCTTCTCCCCTCGTCCGCCGCGCCGTCGGCCTGGCGATGGCGCTCGCCGCCGGCTGGATGACCAACCTCTCCTGGGTCCAGGCCCGGCGGGACGGCGAGTTCGGCATGGCGGCGGCGCTGATGGGGCCGGCCTTCTGCGTGATCGGGTTGGGGCTGGTGCTGTTCAAGGGCTACCGGCAGGAGCGGCTGGAGCGGGGGGAGGACATCTCGCGGCTGCAGGGGATGGACCTGCTCACTCCGCGGTGGAAGGGCGTGCTCGCGGCCGCCCTGGCCGCGATGGCGGTGAATTACGCGCTGTTGAACGGGTGGGTGTGATCGTGTAGGGGCGACCGGCCGGTCGCCCCTACCCCAATCGCCCAACCGCCAAATCGCCCAATCGCCCTACCCCGCCACAAACCCCGCCACCCGGTCCATCGCCGCCGGGTCCCGCAGGATCCGCTGGTGTCCCAACCCCTCCGTCCGCACGAATGCTGCGCCGGGCCACGCCTCCGCGATCGCCTTGCCGTAGCGCATCGGCACGTCGGTGTCGTCGCGGTCGTGGATCACCAGCGCGGGAACCTGGAGTGTCCCCACCAGGCCGGGGATGTAGAGCTCGCCGTATCGGAGCTTGAGGCGCCGCTCGAGGTTGGTGCGGAGCCGCTCCCGCGCCTTGGGTGGCAGCGCCACGTGGTCCGCGAACTGGTCCAGAAACTCCGGTGGTGCGGCGAACGGCGCGATCAGCGCGGCGCGCCCAGCCTTGAGCCCGCGGGTGAGCGCCAGCGCCACCGCCCCGCCTCCCAGCGAATGCCCCACCGCGGCGTGCAGGGGGCCGAGCCACGCGCCGACCTCCAGCAGCACCCCGGCGTACTCCGGGAGGCTGGTGTGCCGGCCGGGAGAGCGGCCATGGGCCGGCCCATCATACGCCACGGCGGAGAAGCCGGCCCGCACCAGGCGGGGCACCAGCACCCGGAACCGCGCCGCCCTGCTTCCCCAGCCATGGACCAGCAGTACCGTGGGGCCCTCGCCCCAGCGCCAGGCCGCCAGCGGGCCCACCGAGGCGGGAATCTCGAGCGGCGTACCGGTGGCCAGGAACTCATCCTCGTGGGGCCGCGCCTCGGCGCGCGGGGGGTGGGTGAAGACCGCCTCCGCCAGCCGCGCCGCCCGCTCCGGCGCCAGCCGCCCCAGGGTCCGGAAGGCGGCGCGCACGGTGAAGAGCCGGAGCCGCTTGCGCATCACCGCGATGGCGCCGGGGCGCTGTCGGCAGGCGGTGGCGGTGCGTCCGCTGGCGGCAGGGTATCGGGGGCCGGCTCGTATGCCGGGACGGTGTCCACCGGAATGGAGTCCTGGGGCGTCAGGCTGTCCGCGACGGCCGGCGGCGGCTCCACCTCCTGCTCCACCTTCGGCACCTCCACCCACTCCCCGCGCAGCCGGCGCAGGATCAGGTCCTGGCGCCAGCGCATGCGGCCCGGGCGGTGGGCCGGGTTGGAGGAGAGCGGGAAGGGAAGCGAGCCGGCCAGCGCCGCCGCCTGCTCCCGGGAGATCGTGCGGGCGCTGCGCTTGAAGTAGCGCTGGCTTGCGGCCTCGACCCCCCAGATGCCGGGGCCCAGCTCGACGATGTTGAGGTAGAGCTCCATGATCCGGCGCTTGCTGAGCGCGGCCTCGAGCCGCCAGGTGATCACCGCCTCCTTCACCTTGCGGAGCGGGTTCCGCGAGGCGGAGAGGTAGAGGTTCTTGGCCAGCTGCTGGCTGATGGTGCTGGCGCCGCGGAGCCTGGCCCGCCGTTCCCACGCATGGGGCAGGAGCGCCGCGAGGTCCTTCCGGTCCCGCGGACTGTCCCACGAGAACGTCTGGCGGCGGTAGCCCAGGGCGTGGGCCAGGGCCAGGTAGTCGATCCCGTGATGGCGGAGGAAGTTGTTGTCCTCGCCGATGATCACGGCGTCCTGCATGACCGGGGTGATGGAATCGAGCGGGACCGGGCGGTACGCCACTGGTGCCGCGGTTGACCGCCCGTCCGCCTGACCGCCCGCCCGTCCGCTTTCCCGCATCGCCATGAACGCCGTCTGCCGGGGCCAGTGGGTGCGGTACCAGAGCGGTGGCGGCCAGATCGCGAAGAGCCAGAGGACGAACCCCGCCGCCAGCAGCCCGAGCACCTGGAAGACGCGGCGCACCAGCGGCCTCAGCGGAGCAGCGTGAGGAGAAGCCTCGAGGATTCCCGGGCGGGCACCGTCTGGCCGATCGACGGGAGGGACACGACCATGTCGGTCCAGCGCCGCCCGGCCACCTGGAGCACCCGGCCGTCGGCGGCGAGGTGGTAGACCAGGGTGTCGGCGCCGGTGGCGGTCACCGAGATCGGCTGGCCGAACTGCGAAGCCTCGCCGGAGGCGGTGCGGACGCGGTAGAGGGTCACCGGCAGGGCGCCCCCGGCGGCCGGCGCCGGGTCGGCGTGGGCCTCGATGCGCGCCATCTCGGTGATCGCAAAGGCGCTCACCCGCGCCGGGCCGGAGGTGGAGTCGGTCCAGCTCGCCCCGGGGCTTGCCCCCTCGGGGGGGAGCGGTAGGGAGAGCAGGAGCAGCTCGTCCTGCACCTGGGCGGCGGCCAGCGACGGGGAACTTGCGCTCTCGATGGTGAACCGGCCGGCAAGGTCGCGGCGCGCGGTCCAGCGGGCGGAACGGGCGCTGTCGAGGAGCGGGATGAGGGCCGCGAGGCCGCTGTCGGCCCGGATGCTGTCCACCACCGCGGTGAAGCGGGTTCCGGTATCCGACGCCACCCAGGTCAGGGTGAGGTAGGCGGTGCGCCCCAGCACCTGCAGCTGGCTCTCGCCGCTCGGCATCGTGGCCAGCACCGAGTCGCGCCGCGCAAAGGCGTACCGCACGATCCCGCCGCCCCGGGTGGGATAGCGCACCGGGGCGGCGGCGGCGGGGTCGGTGCGCGCGGGATCAACATTGGGACGGGGAACCGATGGGCCGGACGGGGCGGGAGTCGCCGGACGGCTCGCGGGGCTTCCCGAGGCGCAGGCCGCGCCCAGGAGCAGTCCCGCGAGACGCCAGCGACGGAACATCGCGCTACTTCAGCAGGCTCGAGGTGCCGTCGATCTTCACGGTCACGGGGATCGGCTCCGGCAGCTGCGCCACCGTCACCGCGATGTTCTGCATGCCGCTGAAGCTCGAGGAGAGGCAGGTGCCGTCCGCGGCCACCAGCCAGCTCCCGGTGCCGGTGCCGGTGCCCTCGAGGCTCATCGTGCCCTGGGCATTGGTCTGCTGGCCCGACATCGCGGTGCTGGAGGCGCCCGCCAGCCGCACGACCTTGGCCCCGTCCACCATCTCGGCCGTGGTCTGGAAGTTGGTGACGGTGCGGACTGCCACGCCGTCGTTGTCGCTCTCGGTGGTGTCGGTCCAGCTCTGGCCTTCCCGGGTGCCGGGCTTCATGGGCGGGAGCAGCTGCTGCAGGATGCCCTGCATGGCGCCCGCGGCCGGGTTCTCGCTCTTGGTGTCGAGGTCCTTCACCCGCCCGGTCGGCTGCCGGAAGGCGGTCCAAACGGTGCCCACCGCCTCCTTCGCCATCTCGGCGGTGATCGGGGAGCCTTCACCCGGCACCATCGAGTCCAGCACCATGGTCACCACCTGGCCACCGGCGCTGTCCCGGGTGGTGACGGTGACGAAGCCGGTGTTGCTGAACTCCTGCTTCTGCTCCCCCTGCCCGACCGCGGTCAGGTCCTGGGTGACCGCGGTCTTCACCTCCACCCGGTAACGCACGGGGGCGGCGGGCGTGCCGCCGGTCCACGCGGCGAGAGTGCCGACGCCGAGCGCGGCCAGCAACCAGGGACGAACCGTCATGACTTCCTCAGGGGTGGAGTGGAGGTGCCTACAGCGAGGCGGGGGACTGCAGCCCGGTCTTGGTCTTCCCGAAGACCGCGACCAGTTCGACTTCATCGCTGGTGACCTTGAGCAGGCGCCAGCCGCGCTTCCACATGTCCGCGCGCCAGGTCGCCAGCCGGTCCCAGTCGGTGGCGTGGGTCCGGAACACCCGCAGTTCCGCGACCTGTTCCCACGACTCGGGGTACGGCTTGTTGCGATCCTGCGGTGCGGTCGAAGACGCCATGCTGTTCTTCCTGCCGGACGACGGAAACCGAAAAAGGGAACCTATCCCCGGGTCCCGGGGGACGGGAGGGGCCGGGGGGGGGGGGGGGGGGGGGCCCGGGGAGGCGGGGGTGCCCCCGGGGCCCGCCCCGCGCGCCCGGGGCGGCGGGACCCGGGGGGGGGGGGGCGGGGGGGCG
>JANRJZ010000075.1:0-7519 GCA_033763675.1 Gemmatimonadota bacterium | reverse complement strand
TGCTCGGGCAGGATGTCTCCGCGGGGGCGGCGCGATGACCCTCACCGTTGCGCCCTTTGCCGGCGCCGCGGCGGAGTGGGACGGGTTCATCGCCTGGCAGGACGGGTGGACCCACTTCCACCGCTACGGCTGGCGGGAGATCTACGAGTCGGTCTTCCAGCACGAGTGCCTCTACCTCGCGGCGCGTGAAGCCGACGGGAGCCTGGCGGGGATCCTGCCGCTGGTCCGGGTCCGCAGCTTGGTCTTCGGGCACTACCTCGTGTCGCTGCCGTTCGTGAACTACGGGGGCCCGCTCGGGAGCGACGCCGCCATCGTCGCCCTGACCGAGTGGGCCGCCGCACGGGCGCGCGAGGACGGCGTCAAGCTGCTCGAGCTCCGGAGCCGGCGCGCGCTGCCGGTTGCGCTCCCGGTCTCACACCGGAAGATCACCGTGGTGCTCGATCTCCCCGCCGAGCCGGAGCGGCTGCTCAAGAGCTTCGAGGCCAAGGTTCGGAGCCAGGTGCGCCGGCCCGGCAAGGAGGGGATCACCGTCCGGTTCGGGCCGGACCAGGTGGGCCCGTTCTTCCAGGTCTTTGCCCGGCACATGCGGGACCTCGGCACCCCCACCCAGCCGCGGGAACTATTCGACCGGATCGTGGCGGTGTTTCCCGATACCTGGGTGGGCTGCGCCTGGCTGGGGGACCAGCCGCTCGCGGGCGGGATAGGTTTCCGCTGGGAGCAGGAGTTCGAGATGACCTGGGCCAGCTCGCTCTACGCCTACAACCGGTTCTCGCCGAACATGGGGTTGTACTGGGCCTTCATGGAGCGGGCCTGCCGGGAAGGGGTGACGCTCTTCAACTTCGGCCGCTGCTCTCCCGGGGCCGGGACCCACCGGTTCAAGAGCCAGTGGGGCAGCCGCGACGAGCAGCTCTGGTGGTACCAGCAGGCCCGGGATGGCGGCGAGGCGGCGACACCCTCGCCGGATTCCGGGGCGTTCGCCTGGGGGCCGCGGGTGTGGCGCAAGCTGCCGCTGGGGCTGGCCACCGCGATCGGGCCGCGGGTGGTGCGCGGGATTCCGTGATGTTCCGCCGGGTGCCGCCGGTGCATTCACCGCTCTCCCTGGGCGCGCTCTCCCGGGGCCTGGCCGCCGCGCTGTCGCGGCGCGCCTGGCGGGCGGCGCGGGCGGAGATTGACCAGTGGATCAGGGAGACCTTCGAGCCGCGGGCGTGGGCCTGGACCGACAGCGGGACGACGGCGCTGACCCTCGCACTGAAGCTCGCCGTTGCCGACAGGGGTACTCGGCGGATCGCCCTCCCGGCCTACGGCTGCTACGACCTGGCCACCGCCTGCGATGGGGCGGAGGTTGAGGTAATCCTCTATGACGTTGACCCGGAGACCCTGGGTCCGGACTGGAACTCGCTGGAGTGGGCGCTGGCGGAGGGAGCCAGGACGATCGTCGTGGCGTACCTGTACGGCATGCCGGTGGACCTGGGGCGGGTGCGATCGCTCGCCGCCGCCCACCAGGCCGTGATCATCGAGGACGCGGCGCAGGGCATTGGGGGCAGTTACGCCGGGCGGCCGCTCGGCGCCCATGGCGACCTGGCCGTGCTGAGCTTCGGACGGGGAAAGGGGCTCACGGCGGGCGGGGGCGGGGCGCTGCTCGCGGCTTCCGAGGCGTTCGCCGCTTCGGTCCGGGGGCTCGAGGAGAGCCTGCCGCCGGCGGGGCGTGGCCTGACGGGGGTGCTCAAGTCAGCGGTGCAGTGGGCGCTGGCGCGGCCGCGGCTGTACTGGATTCCGGCGGGGCTGCCGATGCTTGGACTGGGGGAGACGATCTATCGCCCACCCCATGCGGCGAGGAGGATGAGCCGGGGAGCGATGGGGGTGCTGGGGGTGACGAGCGGGCTGGTTGGGCGGGAGGCGGAGGGTCGTCGAACTCGGGCGACCGAACTCCGCCGTCAGACCGAGGCCGCCTGCCGCGTTCCTCGACCGCCTTCGGGGAGCGAGCCGGGCTACCTGCGGTTTTTCCTCCTGGCGGGGGACGTCAACCAGGTCCCATCACTCGTCAGGGGCGGGCGGCGGCTTGGATTGAGCCCCGGCTATCCCTCGACGCTGGCCGAGCTCCCAGGCTTCAGGGCTGTTCATCGTTCGGTAACAGGGGCGCAATCCATTGTTAGACAAGGTGTTACGACTCCGGCACACAGCAAGGTGACCGAAAATGATCTCGTTACCACCGCTCGCCATTTGTGTGCGCCTGTAGCCATCAAGCCGTCCTGATACCGTCCGGTCTTCGGGCGTTGAGGCGCCACCACGGGTGTGGCGTGCGAACCACCCTTACCGGTTCTAAGTGCTTGTCTTAGTTTGGTTTGAATGAGCGTCTACGAAGTTACCCCGGTCCCCGGGGTTGAGCTGGAGCGGGAGGGTGACGCGGGGCACGGCCGTCGGTCAATCGAAATGATACGTTGTGGTGACCACCCCCGTAACAGCAGGTATACTGTGCTCGAGCGTGTGGCTGTACACCGCGCGGGCCATGCGGTCGCGTGGCTCGTCGTGGCGATTTCTACCTTCGGCTTGATTGCTGGTCCGCTGTCAGGACAGGAGGCGCAGCCACAGCCCGACGCCGGTGATGCGCTGGAGCGGGTACGGCGGCCCAATGAACCAGCCGGGTTCCGGATGCTTACCAACCGGGGCTTCGCCGACCGTCAGGAAACCGGCTGGGAGACCCGACGCGACCCGACATTCCGGATCCTCGAGGATCCGACGGCTCCGGTTTCTCCCCCGCATGTGGGCGTCGCGTTCTTCCCGCCCAATTTCAGGGGCGGTCGCGGTCCCATCGACACGTACTTCAACCTGCCTGCTGGCCGGGTTCGCGATCTGTACCTGACGTTCTGGATGAAATTCCCCGGGAATTTCCAGGGGTCGCCGAGCGTGGGGATCAACAAGATCCTCCACATCTGGTTGGCGGGGAAGAGTGTCGTCGTTTTCTCGGCCCAGGGCCGCGGGCGTAACGCCCTGCTGCCGCAGATGCGGTTGCAGAATGTCCAATCGGACCCCAGGGGCATTTCCTTCAATCTGGACCCGCGCGCCGGGGGCCGCCCCAGCCGCCTGGAGCGTGACCGCTGGTACCAGGTCGAGGTGCTGCTGCGGCTCAACGAGGCTGGCCGGCGGGATGGCAGTGTGCGCTGGTGGGTGGATGGAGCTCCGGCCGGTCTGTACGACAACATCGGTTTTCTCCGGGGTGACCGCGAGGGGAGCTGGGACCGGGTGTCCTGGAATCCCACCTGGGGTTCCCCGAAGGACCAGACGTCCTCCGAGATGCGGATCATGATGGATCACTTCTACATCAGTGCCAGACCGTGAGCGTGCATCCCATGTCCCAGCGATTCCAGCGTCAGCCCCTCCGGCTCTTCCGTGCGGCCGTCCTCTCCGTTGTGGCCGTGTTCGGTTTCGGCTGCAACGCCGAGGTGCGTGATGGCGGGTTCTCCCCGGATCCGCGGGGCAAGGGAGTCCTCACGCTCTCCCAGGACCAGTTCGACCTCGCCACCATTCAGGGGCAGCCTAACCTCGGTACTTCCACCGTGAATATCACGGCCGGCGACACGGCCGCCGTTACCGGGCTGTCGCTCGGGACGGTGCAATACACCGGTCCCGGCGGATGGCTGGTGACCTCGCTCGGGGGCCCCACCGCTCCGACGACGCTCAGCCTGACTCCCAATAATGTGGGCCTGGCTCCCGGTTACTACACCGCGGTAGTTCCTGTCGTGGCCACCTCGGCCGGGAACAGCCCCCAGAACGTCGTGGTGACTCTGTCGGTTGACAGCCTTCCGAGGCTCAATCTTTCGCCGGATACCCTGTATTTCGACGGCACGGTGGCGGCCGCCAATCCCGCATCCCAGGCGGTGCAGGTGACCAACGGCGGCGGCGCCGCGATCACCGGCCTGGCCCTGGGCACGGTGATCTACCAGCCGGCGGGGAGCGCTGGGTGGCTTTCCGCCAGTTTGGGCGGGGCCAATGTCCCGACCGCGATCACGGTGCAGCCCAACGTGGCCGCCCTCGCGGCGGGGAGCTACACCGCGCTGGTGCCGGTCCTGGCGAATGGCATCGTGGCGGAGACCGTGGTGACGAAGCTGACGATGGCGGTGGCGGTCCAGCCGCCGCGCATCTCGGTTTCCCCCGGCACCGCGACGTTTGCCGCAACTTCCGGGGGCTCCGACCCGGCCAGCCAGGCCATCGCCGTCACCAATACCGGCGGGGGCACGCTGACCGGCTTGAATGTCACCTCCATCGGCTACACCGGTGGGGCCACAGGGTGGATGACGGCGACGCTCTCGAGCACGACGGGGCCCGCGACGCTTACGCTGCAGCCGGTCGTGGGCAACCTGCTTGGCGGCACCTATCGCGCCACGGTGCGGCTCGGCGCGCCGGGCGCGGCAAACACCGACAGCGTCCGGGTCACCTTCACGGTGAGCTCGCCCCCACGGATCGCCATCTCGCCAAGCTCGGTCTCGTTCTCGGCTAACACCGGTGGCGCCAATCCCGGCCTGCAGGCCGTGAACATCACCAATAGCGGTGGCGGCATTCTGAACGGCCTGCAGGTCGGTTCGATCAGCTACGGTCTTGGCCAGCCCGGCGGCTGGCTGACCGCGACCCTGAATGGGACGACCGCCCCTTCGACCATCTCGCTCCGGGTGACGCTCGGTTCGCTCCCGGCAGGCCTTTTCACCGCCTCGGTGCCGGTCACCTCTTCGCTCGGCATCCCGTCGCAGACCATCCAGGTGAGCTTCAACATCTCGGGCGGTTCCGGGGCCATCGTAGGACTGACTGGCCTGAATCAGACGGGATTCCCCGACTCAGTCCTGCCACAGCCGGTCGTGGTGCGGGTCCTCACGGCGGCGGGGGGGCCGGCGGTAGGCGTTTCGGTGACGTGGACTCCGGGGCAGGGGGGAACCCTCCCGGCCGCCACCACGACGACCGACCAGAACGGCGAGGTCCGCGCCACCTGGAAGCTCGGGCCCTCGAGCGGCACGCAGGTCCTGGTTGCGGCGACGAGCGGCCAGACGCCGCTCACCGTGAACGCCTTCGCCACCCAGGCGCCAGGCTCCAACCCCGGGGAGCCCGCCGGATACCAGCCGGTCTCGGATCGGCCGTTCAACGCCAAGGTGGAGGATGGGTGGCTGGATCGGGGCGACAATGTGTTCACCATCCAGCAGGATCCCAATGCGCCGAAGTCGGCGCCCAACGTCGGCCAGGCGATGTTCCGCCAGGGCCGGACCGGCGGCACCGGGCCGATCAACACCTACTACGTGATGGGTCAGTACAATTACTCGGAGATGTACCTCTCGTTCTATTTCAAGCTCGACCCCAACTGGGTAGGTGCTCCCTCGAACGGCATCAACAAAGTGCTGCACATCTGGATCAACGGCGGGAGCGTGGTTGTCTTCTCGGCCCAGGGCCAGAGCGGCAACCCGATCACGCCACAGATGCGGCTGCAGAACGTCGAGTCGGATCCACGCGGTATCTCGTTCAACCTGAACCCGAACATCGTCCAGGGCGCGAGGCTGGTCCGGGGTCAGTGGCACCGGATCGAGATCCTGCTCAAGTCCAATGTGCCTGGGTCGACGAACGGAGAGGTCAGCTGGTGGCTGGACGGCACCAAGATCGCCTCATACACCAATATCGGCTTCATCTCTGCAACGAATCCGATTCCTGGCGCCGTAAACTGGCAACAAGTCTCCTGGAATCCAACCTGGGGCGCGCCGGCCGACGTGGTGCCGGCGGACCAGACGATGCAGATCGACCACTTTTACATCAGCGGGCAGTAGGGGTACGGAAGGGCGTGGGAGGACCCTGGGGGCGGCCGATGAGGCCGCCCTCAGCGCTTGTGGGAGTCGTCCAGCCGCTCGTCGTGCCTCGCGGTTCGGGCCCAGAAACCGGTCCCGGAGGTGACGAGGACCCGGAGGCCAACCACCGCGCGCCAGCAGGCATAGAGCGGGAGCCGAGCCAGGGCCAGCAGCGTCTCTCCAGGCGCGGGATGACGCAGCAGGGCCAGGCCGGCATAGAACGCGGGCTGCAGCGCGCCGCTGGCAAACAGCAGCGCAATGATGAGAACGCCAGGGGGCTGGAGCAGCACCGTGAGGCCGGCGCCGGCCAGCCCGATCCACGCGCGCATGACGGGCCCCGGATGGGTCAGCTCGGCGATCAGGTCCAGCCGCTGCAGGAGGCCGGCGCGGCCGGCGAAGAGGATCCGGGACCAGTAGAGCCGGAACACCGCGAACCGGCCTGCGGTCCAGCGCTCCCGCTGCGATCGGCTCTGCCGCAGGCTCCGGGTCTCCTGGGCGAACAGCTTGGCTCCCCCGGCGTACTCGATCCGGCGGCCTTCCAGCGAATACCGGGCGTACAGTTCCCATCCCTCCGTGATCGTCACGACCCGCCAGGGCTGGCGCCGCAGGAGTCCGGTTCCCAGTACCGTCCCGTCGCCGGTGAGCGGCACATTCAGCCCGGCTCCCACTTTGATTGGCAGGGCGATCCCGTAGCGGCTCCGGGTGAGCAGGCCGGCCAGCCGGGTGAGCCAGTTCTCGAACTCGTTGCTCATCCCGTCGTAGCTCTGCACCGCCCGGTCCTCCAGCGGAGCCCAGCGCATCAGTTCCAGTGCGTACGCCGGGTCGAGGATCGTATCGGCATCCACGATCACCACCGCGGCCCAGCGTTCCAGTTCCAGTTGGTCCAGCGCCCACCCGATCGCGTGCCCCTTGCCACGCTCGGTGGCGGAGGCGCGTTCCAGCACCATGGCGCCGGCCTCGCGCGCCAGCTGGGCGGTGCCATCGTCGCAGTTGTCGGCGACAACCAGCACCGTGAGCAGTTCCGGCGGGTACTCCTGCGCCAGCAATGACCGCACCGCCCGCCCCACCAAGAGCTCCTCGTTGTGCGCCGGGATGAGGAACAGGAGGGCTTGTGGCGGCTGCCGGGGCGGCTCCGGTCGGCGGCGTCCCAGTCCCTTGAGCGCCATGGCCAGGTCGCAGAGGCTGGGCAGGGCCACGAGCAGGGCCGGGATGCCGAGGAGCACCGTGAGCAGGAGCGTCATCGGGGGCGTCGGGAGGGGTGTGAAGCGACGTGCCACCAGCGCCACCCGATGGCCGCCGCCTGGGGGAGCGCGGCCACGCGGGCCGTGAAGTAGGCGAGGTACAGCACCAGCCCCCATCCCACCGGAGGGCGGCGCTGCAAAGTCATTCCGCGATATGCCACGGCCAGCGCGGGCGCCACCAGCACCAGGGCAAGCCAGCCGGGCTCCCCCCGCAGCAGCTGGATGAGGGCGGCGACCAGCAGTGCCCCATGCAGGAGTGTCATCAGGAAGGGCCGGTCCAGGCCCCCGCCAGGGACGGTGCCGAACATCCCCAGGGCGTGCCAGTACTCCTTGGCGACGAATCGACCCAGGTTCGTGGGATTGCCCAGGTGTCGCGCGCGCATCCGCCGGTCCTGCCAGATCGCAAACCCGTGGGAGCGCAACCGGGCGCACAGCTCGGCGTCCTCACCGGTCGGGAGCACC
>JANRJZ010000074.1:0-5452 GCA_033763675.1 Gemmatimonadota bacterium | reverse complement strand
GGTGGGCCTCGCGGGACCGCGGGGCGGGCGGACCACCGTCAAGGCGGAGACCCAGGCGCTTTCGGTCGTCTTCGCGATGGACATCAGCCGCTCCATGCTGGCGGAGGACCAGAAACCCAACCGGCTCTCCCGCGCGGCGCGGGAGGCGCGGCGCCTGGTGCAGGATCTCTCGGAGGACCGGGTCGGGCTCGTGGCGTTCGCCGGACGGAGCTACATCCTGAGCCCGCTCACGCTCGACGGGGGGGCCATCACGCTCTTTCTCGATGCCCTCCATCCCGAGCTGGCGAGCCAGGGGGGCACCGCCCTTGCCACTGCGCTGCGCCAGGGGGCGGACCTGCTCAACGCGTCGCGCGAGGCGGGGGACCGGGTGCTGGTGCTCTTCACCGACGGCGAGGCGCACGACTCGCTGGCGGAGGTGATCGCCGCGGCCCGCGCCCTCAAGGAGCAGCAGATCCGGCTGGTGCTGGTGGCCGAGGGCGGGGTAAAGCCCGTCCCCATTCCGATCCGCGACGGCGCCGGCACCCTGGTGGAGTACAAGGCGGATGAGTCGGGCGCCCCGATCGAGACCGCCCGGAGCGACCAGGTCCTGCAGCGGATCGCCGACGCTGCGGAGGGGGCGCTGGTCCCGGCCGAGCTCCCGGACCAGGCCGGCGCGGTCCGGGAACTCCTCGCGGCGTTCCAGCGTGCCCCGACCGCCAGCGCCAGCACCCAGGACCTGTTGCCCCTGGTCTGGATTCCGGCGCTGCTCGCCGCGCTTCTGCTGGGGGCGCAGACCGCCACCCGGAAGACGGCGGCCCTGATCGGGCTGGCCGGCCTCTGCCTCGCCGCCCCGCTCGCGGCCCAGCGACCGGCGCCGGGGGTGCGGGACTACCAGCAGGGCCGGATGGCGGAGGCGGCGCGCCGCCTGCGGGACCACCTGGGCCCGGCCTCGTCCGACACCGCCTACTACAACGCCGGGACCGCCCTGCTCGGCGCTGGAGACTATCCCGCCGCGGAGCAGGCACTCAGCCGCGCCGCCCAGTCCCTCGACCCCGACCTCAGGTACCGCGCGCTCTACAACCAGGGGGTGGCCCTGCTTCGGCGGGCCGGGGCCGATTCCGCCCGGCGGGACTCCCTCCTCGGTGCCGCCGCCGAGCGTCTGCGCGACGCGCTGACACTGGTCCCCGGGAGCCCGCGGGCCAAGTGGAACCTGGAGCTGGCCCAGCGGCAACGGACCCCGCCCCCCTCCGGGGGCGGGGGCAACAGGCCCCCGCCGCCCCCGCCGGCGGGCCAGCAGCCGCAGGATCCTGAAGCGGGACCGCCGCCCCCGGGCCTTCCCGCGCTCTCCCCGGAGCAGGCCGACCAGATCCTCAACTCGGTCAGTCGCGAGGAGCGGGACACCCGTACCCGGCGCCTCGGCCGTGCCCGCGCGACCCCGACCGGAGTGAAGGACTGGTGATCGCG
This sequence comes from Gemmatimonadota bacterium, assembly GCA_033763675.1. Lineage (GTDB taxonomy): Bacteria > Gemmatimonadota > Gemmatimonadetes > Gemmatimonadales > GWC2-71-9 > JADJOM01. Next base: position 4,009 of record JANRJZ010000074.1, on the reverse strand, counting down.
CTCCTCGCCGCCGCGCTGCTCCTGCCGCAGGGCCGCGCCCCGGAGGTGATGCTCGCGGTGGATCGCGACCGGGTGACGCCGGGCGAGATTGTCACCTTCTCGATCCGGGTCACGAGCGAGGCGCCCGACCCGATTCGGGTGGACCTGCCCCCGCTGGGAGGGTTCGACGTCGAGTCCCGCAGCGAGCGGAGCGACGTTTCCACCGGGCCCTCGCCGGGGCGCACCACCTGGATCGAGCTCAAGCTGCGCGCCACCACCCCGGGCGATTGGCGGCTGGGGCCGGTCAACGTGCGCCAGGGGATCGCCTACGCCCAGAGCGATGCCGTAGACGTCACCATCGCGGGCGGCGCCCCGGCGCCGGTGACGGGGAACCTCTCCACCCGGCTGGCCCGCATCATCCAGCGGGCGCCGCCTCCCGATGTGCTCGGCGCCGCGGGTATCACCGTGGCCCTGAGCGACGGGAGCGTCGTGGTGGGGGAGCAGGTGGACGTGGTGACCATCGCCTGGTTCGAGCGCGAGACCCGGCTGCGGCTCCGCCGCGCCCCCACGGTCGAGTCGCCCCAGATCGAGGGGGTCTGGACCTACCCCCAGGCGGTGCCCGGAGGGATCGCGGCCAGCCGCCAGGTGAATGGCCGGTGGTACGATCTCTTCGTCCTGCACCAGGTCGCGTTCCCGCTCACGCCGGGCCGGTTCGCCGTTTCGGCGGCCAAGCTCACCTACAACCTCCCGCTGGCGTACCAGTTCTTCAGCCAGGAGGAGCGCTTCACCCTGCAGAGCGAGGCGACCAGCTTCGCGGCGCGGGCGCTGCCGGAGGCCGGCCGGCGTCCGGACTTCGCCGGGGCGGTGGGCCACGGGCTCACGGTCACCCGGCGCCTGACCCCATCCGCGGGAAAGCAGGGGGAGGCGTTCAACGCCGAGGTGCAGATCCGCGGCGAGGGGAACGTGGCCCTCTGGCCCGAGCCCGCCACCCGGTGGCCGGCCGGCGTCCGGGTGTATCCCGAGGCATCGGAGGAGCGGCCGGGGCTCAGCGATGGCCGGTTCGGTGGCAGCAAGGTTTTCCGCTACCTCCTCATCCCCGATTCGGCCGGCACCCTCTCGCTGCCGCCGCTCGAGTACGCCTATTTCGATCCGGTCGAGGCCCGCTACGACCGGGCCCAGGTTCCCCTGTTGTCCGCGGTGGTGGCGCCCCGCGGCGAGCGGGTGGTTGCCCGGGCCGAGCCCCCGCCGATCCGCCTGGATCTGCGAGTCCCCGTCGCGCTGCGCATCCGGCGGGCGCTGCCGGCTGCCGTCTGGTGGCTCCTGGTTCTCGCGCCCCTCGCGGCCTGGCTCCTGCCGCGCCTGCCGCGGCGGCGTCCCCGGGCGGCCCGGCCGGCGCTGCCGTCCGCCACGCTCGCCGACGCGGAACGACGGCTGGGCCGCGCGCTCCGCCGATTCGGGGAACGGGGCGAGGACGCGGGGCCGCTGCAGGAACTCAAGGTGGCGGTTGAGGCCGCGCGCTTCGCGCCCGGCGGCGCCGGGCCCGAGCGGGCGCTCCTGGCGCGGGTGGAGGCTGCGCTGGTGGCGGCAGGGGAGGGGGGCGGCCGGGGCGGACCGCGGTGGCGGCAGCGCGCGGGATTCGGGCTGGTGCTCGCGCTGGCGGGCGCCCAGCCGCTCGGCGCACAGTCGGGACCGGAGCAGTTGTACGAGGCAGGCGCGTATCGCGCCGCGGCGGCGGGGTTCCTACGCCGCGCGCTCCTCGCCCCGGAGGTCACCACCCACTGGTTCAACCTGGGCGACGCCGCCTTCCGCGCCGGGGACGATGCGGTCGCGCTGGCCGCCTGGGTGCGCGCCGGCCGGCTGAGCCCCCGGGACGGCGGGGTTCGCCGCGCACTGCTCCTGGTCCCGCCGGCCGACACCCGCGCCGCGGAAACGCTGTGGCTCGCCCCGGTGACGCCGGACGAGCTGGCGCTCCTCGCGCTCATTGTCTGGCTCGCCGGGTGGGGCGGAGTGCTGTGGACCCGGGAATGGAAGGGGCGCTGGCTGGTGCTGCTCGGCGCGGCCGCAGTGCTAGCCGGGGCCGGTGCGCTGCTCCAGCGGCACTATGCGGCCCCCATCGCGATCGCGGTCGACAACCAGGCGCTGCGCCTCTCTCCCCATGAGCTGGCCCCCGCGGTGGGGGAGGTGCCGGCGCTCGGCACCGTGGCGCTGGAGGAACGGCGGGGTGACTGGGTCCGCGTCGTCGTTACCGGGGGCCCGCGGGGCTGGCTCGAAGCCCGCTCCCTGGCGCCCCTGGCCGCACCGCGGCTCCCCTGAGCGTCGGCCGACACGGGCTTATCTTTCACCATGCCCCGTCGCATCGCCATCCTGCCGGACACCGTCGCGGACCAGATCGCCGCCGGCGAGGTCGTGGAGCGCCCCGCCTCCGCCGTCAAGGAGCTGGTGGAGAACGCCATCGATGCCGGTGCCAGCCGGGTGCGCATCGAGCTGGAGCAGGGCGGCAAGACCATGATCGAAGTGAGCGACGACGGCCACGGGATGGGGCGCGAAGACGCCATCCTCGCCCTCGACCGCCACGCCACCTCCAAGATCCGGAGCGCCGCCGACCTGGTGGGCGTTCGCAGCTTCGGCTTCCGGGGCGAGGCGCTGCCGGCGATCGCCTCGGTCTCGCGGCTCCGCCTCGTCACGTCGGAGGAGGACGGCGACGCGACCGAGATCGAGGTGAATGGCGGCCGGGTGGACCAGGTCGGCGTCGCGGCGCGCCAGCGGGGCACCACCGTAACGGTGCGGAGCCTGTTCTACAACACCCCCGCGCGTCGCAAGTTTCTCCGCTCCGCCTCGAGTGAGTCGCGGGCCTGCTGGGATGCCGTCGCGACGATCGCGCTGGCCCACCCGGAAGTGGGCTTCGAGCTGTTGTTCGACGGCCGGCCGCGCCTGCTGGTGACCCCCGGCCAGTCCGCCCAGGAACGGCTGGAGGCGGTCTGGGGGCCGGACCTGGCCCGGACTCTGGTCCCGGTGCGCTACGCCGTCGGCGGCTTCCAGGTGCGCGGGTTCATCCAGCGCCCCGCCGATGCCCAGCCCACCGGCCGCCGCACCCAGCTCTTCGTCAACGGCCGTCCCTTCCGCGACAACTTCCTGGTGCGCGCCGCGGAGGCGGGCTACCGCTCCGCCATCCATCCTGGCGATCGCCCGTCACTCTTCCTCGAGGTCGAGACGGAGGCCGCGGACGTGGACGTGAATGTCCATCCCGCCAAGCTCGAGGTCCGCTTTCGCGACCGCCTCGGCGCGGAGCGCGCCATGGAGGAGTCGGTTCGGGACGCCCTGGGCCGGCTCGAGGCCGCCGCAGTGGTGAACGCGCCGGGGCGCCGCGAGTGGGTCCCGGCGCCGGTCGGCGTGGATGGTGCCGCGCTGCTGGACGCCCCGGAGCTCTTCGCGCCCGGGGCCGCTGCCGAGGTGGGTGAGGAGGAGGCGGGTACCCCCGGCGGCCCCGCCGGCGCGGCCTGGGAGCTCGGACCGGTGACCCAGCTGTTCAACACCTACCTGGTCTACGAGACGACGGAGGGTGTGGTCTTCGTGGACCAGCACTCCGCGCACGAGCGGGTGTTGTACGAGCAGGTGCTGGACCGGCTCACCAGCGGTGGCCTCCCGGGCCAGCGGCTCCTCCTCCCCACGACCCTGGACCTCACCGATGAGGAGCTGGAGGTAGTGGAGCAGTACGGCGAGGCCCTGGGTCGCGTCGGGTACGAGGTGGAACCGTTCGGGGGGCGGACGGTGGCGCTGCACGCCGTGCCGACCCCGCATCCCCGGTTCGACGCCACCCGCTGCTTCCAGGAGCTGGTGGCGGACCTGGCCCGCGGCCGCTTCGGCGGCTGGGCCAATCGGCTGGAGCGGTTCGCCGCCACCTATGCGTGCCGCGCGGCGGTCAAGGGGGGCGACGCGCTCGAGGAGCGGGAGCGCCGGGAACTCCTGGCCCGGCTCTTCGCCTGCGCCCTGTCACCCCATGACGTGCACGGCCGCGCCACGATCGTGCAGC
>JANRJZ010000073.1:0-10974 GCA_033763675.1 Gemmatimonadota bacterium | reverse complement strand
GCCGGGGGTGGGGTCCGGGGGCGCCAAGGCATGCCTTGGTACCCTCCGGCCCCCACCCCCGGCCCAGGCCAGACCGTAAGCCGAGTTCTGTTTCCCCTGGGGTTGCCCCTTGGGGAGATGGTCATCTCTCTGGGACGGCCGTCACCGACCGCCTCTAGCAGCCTACCCGCGGCTTCGAGACGCCAAGGTTTCCCCTGACGCTCCCCGGCCGGTTGCCCGGCCTTCGGGTGTGGGTCACACCTCGCCGCTTATTCGGCCTTGCTCCGACCGGGGGTTACCGTGCCCCCTTGCTTACGCTCGGGGCGGTGGGCTCTTACCCCACCGTTTCACCCTTACCGCGAACTTGCGTCCGTGGCGGTCTGTTTTCTGTGGCCCTGTCCATCGCCTTCCGGCGCCCAGGCGTTACCTGGCAGTCTACCCGTTGGAGCTCGGACTTTCCTCGGGACCGGTTGCCCGGCCCGCGACCATCGCATCCAGCCTGTGGCGGAAAGATATGCCGGGTGGGGCCAACTGGTCAGGGGAGGGGTCAGCCGGGCCGGCCCAGACCGGCCAGCCGGGTGCGGACCCGGCCGATCAGGGGGACCAGGGTGGTGTCCGCCTCCTCCCACTGGGAGAGGGCGTCCTCGTACTCCCGCCGGGCCAGGTCGGGCTTGCCCTGGCTCTCGTAGATCTCGCCGCGGAGCAGCCGGGCCTGTCCCAGGAGCAGCCAGCGCACGTCCAGCCCGTCCATGCCGAAGCGGTCGGGCGCGAAGCCGCTGAGCGCCGCGAGGGCGCGGGTGTCGTCCCCCAGCTCGTGCCAGGCGTGGGCGGCGATCATCTGGCGGTAGCCCCACCACTGCGGCCGGTTCTGATAGGAAGAGGGGGTGGCGGAGTCGGGCTGCTGCAGCAGCTCGCGGGCGCGGGCGGAGTCGCCCTTGTCGATCGCGGAGAGGGCGCGGAGCTCGGGCGGGGCGCTGACGCCGTCGAGGGCCTGCAGCTCGTCGAGGGGCCTCGGGTCGGCCGGGTTCTGGAGGAACAGGCCCAGCGCGGCCGCCCAGCCGAAGTTGATGATCTGCGCCCGGCTGGCCTTGGGGGCGCGGCGGGCGCTGTCGGCCACCTGGTCCCAGATGGGCCGGAGCTGGTCCGCCGGGGCGCCAAGGGCGGTGTACAGGTGACTCTGCAACAGGTGGCCATACAGGGTGCGACGGCCCACCCGCCGGGAGCCGAGGTTGGCCGGGAGGTAGGACGCGCTGAGCTCGGCGGCCAGGTCGAGGTTCCGTCCCGCCAGCTCCACCTTGCCCGCGTACCCCAGGAGGCCGGCGCCGCTCGTCACCTCTCCGAGGGCCTCGATGGGGAGCTGCTCCAGCGTGAAGTCCCGGGGGCGCAGGGTGTCCATGGCGCGGGCCACGGTCCGGACCGCTTCCCGCCGCTCCCCCTGTTCGCTGAGCACCCGGGCCCGGAGGAAGGCCAGGTCGGCCCGGTCGCGGCCCTCGGGCGCCACCGCCAGCCGGTCCAGCTCCCGGAGCGCCGGCTCGAACTGGTTCGCGGCCACCAGCGAGAACAGGAACGCGTTCTGGGCATGGGCGTTGTCGGGCTGGCTCGCGAGCCAGTCCCGGGCGCTCGCGATCCCGGCGTCCCGCGCCCGGCGCACCGCCTGGGCCAGGACCACGGAGTCGAGCGCGGGCGTGCCGGCGGGGCCCTTGGTGAGGGCGAGTGAGTCGTTCGGCAGCAGCGCCATGAACGGCTGGTCCTGCGCCGCCTGACGGAAGATCCAGGTCAGGTGCTCGAGCGCGAGGTAATACCCCGGGTCCAGCGCCAGCGTCCGCTTGAAGGCGCGGAGCGAGGCGGTCATCCGCGCCCCGAGATCCGGCGTCACGACGTCGTGGAACCAGGCGTCGCCCAGCCCGTACCAGGCGTCCGCGTCGGTGGAGTCCCGCTGCAGCAGGGCCTGGTACGCCGCCTGGCTCCGGACGAAGTCTCCCTCGAGGAAGAGCCGGTAGGCGTCGATCATGGCGCGATCGTGTTCCGGCAGCCGCTCCGCGTAGCGGGTGGCCTGCCGGATGGCGGCCAGCCCGGAGGAGTCCGCCGGTCCGGTGCGCCAGCCACGGGTGAGCGACAGCTTGTAGTACGCCAGCCCGAAGGTCGAGTCGATGGCGACCGCTTCGCGGAAGGAGGAGTCGGCGTCCGCCAGGTTCCAGCGGTTGAGCTCCTCCAGCCCCACGAGGTAGGCGCGGTAGGCCTCGAGGGACGGGGTGGTGACCCGGGCCAGGTCGGCGGTGAAGCCGGCGGGCGCGCCGGAAATGTTGAGCAGCCGGGCCGCGAACTGATCGAAGAGCGGCCGCGCGTCATCGCCCGGGCGGCCGCGGACCTCGGCCAGGTCCACCCGGGCGCCGCTGGCAACATCGTAGACCCGTCCCACCAGATGCAGCGAGTCGCCTACCCGGTTGAACTCCCCCAGCACCACGGTCCAGGCCCCGGCGTCCCGCGCCAGCCGCCGCGCCATCTCGAGCCCGATCGGTGCGGCCGGGTCCACCCCACGGCGCCGCAGCAGATCGTGCAACCGCTCGTGGTCCACCACCTTGAGATCGGTCCACTGCGACAGGTTGAGCGCCAGCATGCTCACGCTGCCGTCCCGGAGCCACTCCACCGCGGGATCCCGCCGCAGGTTATCGAACGGCAGCACCAGGATCGAATGGCGCGGATTGACCCCCGCCGGCGGCCCGCCGGGCCGAAACGCGAGGAAGCCGAGCAGTGCCACCACTGCCACCGCCACGCCGGCCAGGATTCCCCGCCGCGCCCCGCTCAGGGACGACGGAATCCGCACCCCGCCCAGCAGGGCGTCGCGGAATTCCGCCCCGGTCTGCCACCGGGCGGCCGGGTCCTTCTCCAGCGCCCGCATGATGGCGTGGGCCAGGGCCGGCGGGGTGTCGGGCCGGCGGGTGAGCACCGGCTGGGCCCGCTCGGCCAGGTGCTTCGAGGCCACCGCCGCGGCGTTGTCGGCGCGGAACGGCGGGTGGCCGGTGAGCAGCTCGTAGGCCACCACCCCAAGGGCGTAGAGATCGCTGCGGGCGTCCACCCGCTCCCCCGCGGCCTGTTCGGGGCTCATGTACGTCGGGGTGCCCACGGCCACGCCCTGCGCGGTCCGGCTGCCGTCGACCTCGCCGGCCATCACCCGCGCGATGCCGAAGTCGGCCAGCATGGTCCGGCCGGAGGCCTCGTCCACCAGGATGTTCTCGGGCTTCACGTCCCGGTGCACCAGCCCGGCCTGGCCCGCGGCGTTGAGCGCGTCGGCCAGCTGGGACACGATCCGCTGCACCTGCGCCACCGGCAGCTTCCCCTCGCGCTGCAGCAGCTGCCGCAGGCTGTCGCCGGGGACGTAGTCCATCACGTAGTAGAAAACGCCGGTGGCCTCGCCCGCGGTGTGCACCGCCACGATGCTCGGATGGCGCAGCCGCGCGATCATCCGCGCTTCGGCCAGGAACCGCTGGGTGATGCTGCTGTGGATGGCGAGTTCGGGGTGGACCACCTTCACCGCCACCGGCCGGTCCAGGGTGGTGTCCCGGGCCAGGTACACGACCCCCATGCCGCCATGCCCCAGCTCCCGCTCGATGCGGTACTGGGTTCCCAGCGCCGCCTGCAGGCGGCTCATGAGCTCGGGCGGTTCGGTCACGCTTGGCAAGTTAGGTCGGATGTCTGGAGACGGCTACGGAGCCGTCCCCATGGACGGCTGCTCCAGATCTGACGCCCCGGGCCCCGGGAAGGTTGCACTCTGCGCCGCCGGTCGCTTGAGGGGAGGTTGAGCCGCCGGCCCTATGATCGGCCCCTCTCCCACCCCTCGAGATGTTTCATGTCCGCCACCCCCTCCCAGGTCCCCGTCGTCGCCACCGTCCTCCGGCCGGAGGAGCGCAACCGGGTGGAAGCGGCGGGGACCGGCTGGTTCTCGCTGGTGCACCGCGAGTCGATTCCGGAAGCCATCCGGGCGGTGCGGGAACGCCCGGTGGACGCCGTACTGGTTTCCGTCCACCAGTGCCCGGAACAGCAGCTGGACCAGCTGGGCCACCTGGTGCGGGGCTTTCCCGGCATCCCGACGGTGGCGCTGGTCAGCCGGCACGACCCCGAGGGCACCGAGGTCCTGCTCCAGCTCGGCGCCACCGGGGTCCGCAAGGTCATCGACGTCACCGGCCCCGACGGCTGGCACCGGCTTCGCTCCCTGCTGGGCCAGCCCGCGACCCGGGATGCCGCCCGGATCCAGGGGCCGGTGCTCGAGGCGCTGGGGGAGATTCCCCCCGACACCCGGCTCTTCTTCGAGGCGCTGATCCGGCTCGCCCCCGACGTGCCCACCGCGCGCCAGCTGGCGGAGCACCTCGGCGTGCGCGCCACGACGCTCATGTCCCGCTTCGGGCGGGCCGGCCTCCCCTCCCCCAAGAGCTACCTCGCCGCGATGCGGCTGGTGCATGCCACGCTGCTCTTCGAGCGGGCCGGCTACACCGTGGCGGACGTGGCCTACCGGCTGGAGTACTCCTCGCCCCAGAGCCTGGGACGGCACGTGCGGGCGCTGCTCGGCATCACGACGTCCGAACTGCGACGGCGCTTTCCATTCGATGCGGCGCTGGACCGCTTCTTGGTGCTGATGGTGGAACCGTACCGCGAGATCTGGCGGGAGTTCCGGCCGCTGAGTGGCCGGGAACGCTGAGGCGGGGAGGGACGGAAGGGGGGTGGAGTCCTACTTGAGACCCAGGCGAGTGGAAGTCGTGAGCGCGATGACCCGGTGGCCGGCGGCTTCCAGGACCGCCCGGCCCCCCTCTTCGCGGTCGACGACGGCCAGGACGCCGAGCACGGTGCCGCCCTCCTCGCGGATGGCTTCGATGGCCTTGAGGGCGGAGCCGCCGGTGGTGATCACGTCCTCGACCACGACCACGGCGTCGCCGGCGGCGAAGTTCCCCTCCACCCGGCGGCCGGTGCCGTGGGCCTTGGCTTCCTTGCGCACGCTGAAGGCGTCGAGCACGGGGGGCCGGGCGGCGCTGGCGGCGGCGATGGCATAGGCCACCGGATCGGCCCCCATGGTAAGGCCGCCGACGCCGCGCGGGGCCCACCCCGCCTGCCGCAGCGCCTCGAGCCCGAGGCGACCGATGAGCACCAGCCCCGCGGCCGACATCGTGGTGAGCCGGCAATCGATGTAGAAGGTGGAGGTGCGGCCGGAGGCCAGGACGAAGTGGCCGCGCTTGACGGACCGCTCCAGGAGCAGCCGGTCGAGGGCCTCCGATTCCGGCGGGTTCATTTCCCGAAGATGCTCTTCAGGAAGCTCTTCCGCTCCCCGCCCTGGCGGAGCGCGGTGCAAAGGCGGCCGACGAACTCGTCCACCGTCTTGCAGCGCTTGCCCAGGTCGCGCTCCAGGCCGGCGGTCATCGCGTCTTCCACCGGCTGGGGGAACTTGAGCCCCTTCACCGCCTGGTTGAGCGGCGTCGGCGCCTGGGTCAGGAGCTGCTGGAAGAGCTCCCGGGGGGAGCGCCCGTTGTACGGCAGGGCGCCGGTGAGCAGGTAGTAGGCAATGGTGGCCAGGCTGTAGACGTCGGCCTGTTCGTTGACCAGCTCTCCCGAGAGGGCCTCGGGGGCCACATACTGCAGGGTGCCGACGAAGAACCCGGTCCGGGTGAGCCGCTCTTCCGGCTTGAGGTCCGAGTCCCGGGCGATGCCGAAGTCCAGCAGCACCGCGCGCTGGCTCTCCGGGTTGTACATGATGTTGGCGGGCTTGAGGTCGCGGTGGATGATGCCCTGCGCGTGGGCCGCGGTGAGCGCGGCGCCGATCTGCTCGATGATCGTCGCCACCAGCGCCGGGGCCAGCTGGCCGGACCGGATGGCGAACTTCTCCAGCGCCTCGCCGTCCACCCACTCCATGGCCAGGTAGTACAGGTCCTCGGTCTGTCCGAAGGTGTACGTCTTGACGATGTTGGGATGGTTGATCCGGGTGCCGAACTCGGCTTCCCGCAGGAAACGCTTGATGGCGACGGGATCCTGCGCCAGGCGGGTGCGCAGGACCTTCACGGCGGCCGGGCCGCCTTCGGGGCGTTCAGCCTTGTAGACCGTCGCGGTGCCGCCCTCGCCGATGTGCTGCTGCAGGCGGTAGCCGGCGATGGTCCGGCCGATGAGGCTGTCCTGAGTCATTGGGTGCTGCAACCTAGTCCGCCTCCGAAGGGGGAGCAAGCAGCCGTCGCTTGAGGTCTCCCGTCACGCCCACTAAGCTAGGTCACGATGCCCCGCACCCCGTTGTCCGTCGCCGCCATGGCCGCGCTCCTCCTCCTGGGCTGCGGATCCTGGGGGCGTGTGGGCAGCCAGCCCAGCGTCCAGCAGGGCGAGACGCTGACCCAGATCCTCGACCTCTCCGCCGTGTACAAGCGCCTGGGCCGGCTCACCTCCGGGGCGCCCATGCCCTTCGTGGCCGAAGTCGCCTTCTATGGCGGCGCCGGCGACTCCACCCTGGCGGTCGTGGCGCTCTCTCTCGAGAGCCGGAACCTCGCCTTCCAGAAGGAGGGGGACGCCTTCGTCGCCCGCTACCGGGTGGACCTGACCCTGACCCCCACCGGGGGCGGGCCCCCGGTCACCCGGCGGCAGGAGCAGACCGCCCGGGTCGGGAGTTTCGCCGAGACCCAACGCGGGGACGAGAGCATCCTGTACCAGGACGGGCTCACGATTGTCCCGGGGGAGTACCGCCTGACGCTGCAGGTCACCGACCGCGGCGCCGGCAAGACGGGCCAGGCGGAGGGGACCTACCGCGCCCCCCGGTTCGGCCCCGGCAGCTTCTCGGCGCCCCGGCTCTCCTACCGGGCGGAGGGGCGTGCCAGCCGGAGCGCCCCGCTCAACGTGATCCTCAACCCCCGGGGGACCCTCGCCTACGGGGGTGATACCGCGGCGGCCTACGTCGAGGCCTACGGCCTCACCGGCCCGACCGCCATTCCCGTCATCCTGCGGGACATGCGGGACAGCGTCATCCTCGACGACTCGCTGCGCTTCCGGGGGGGCCGGGAGGTGGAGAGCGTCGCCCTCCGCTTCGCCCCCGATTCTGCCCCCCTCGGCGAACTCCGGATCGTCGTCGGGAGCGGGGCGTCCGCCGACAGCACCCGGGCCGTGGTCTCGTTCTCCCAGGGCTGGGTGGTGACCAATTTCGAGGACATGGTGGGGTTGCTGCGCCACTTCCGGCCGTCGCCGGCGCTCGATTCCCTCCGCAAGGCCGCCCCCGAGGACCGCGCCAAGGTGTGGAAGCAGTTCTACCGCTCCACCGATCCCAACAGCGCCACCCCCACCAACGAGGCGCTGGAGCAGTACTTCGCGCGCCTGGCGCGGGCTAACCAGCGGTTCCGGGACGAAGGGGTCCAGGGCTGGCGCACCGACCGGGGCGAGGTGCTGGTCCGGCTCGGCGAGCCGGACGAGATCTTCGACGCCAGCCCCGCCAGCGAAGGGCGGCTCATCCGCTGGGGCTACACCAGCTACCAGCTGGTGCTCTACTTCGTGGACGAGACCGGGTTCGGGCGCTTCCGCCTCTCCCCCGCCTCCCGCGCGGAGCTGGAGCGGGTGATCGCGCGGCTGAGCCGGCAGGCGGATTAGGGGCGGGCTGCGTCACGGCGAGCAGGGGCGACCGGCTGGTCGCCCCTACCCGCCGCCTAGCTGTCGCGGCACATTCCCCCCATGCCGCACACCCCGCCCCAGCTCTTCCTGATCGACGGCTACGCCCTCATCTACCGGGCCTTCTTCGCCCTGATCACCCGGCCGCTCCGCACCACCCGCGGGGAAAACACCTCCGCCGCCTGGGGCGTCGTGAACTTCCTGCTCCGGCTCCGGGAGAAGTACCAGCCGGAGTACCTCGCCTGGGTGCATGACGCCGGCGATTCCTTCCGCACCGAGCTCTACCCCGAATACAAGTCCACCCGCGAGAAGCTCGACGAGGAGCTGCAGGCGGAGTTCGACCGCTCCGTGGTGCGGATCGAGGAGCTGCTCGCCGCCTTCCGGGTGCCGGTGGTGACGGTGCCGGGCTACGAGGCCGATGACGTCATCGGCACCCTGGCGACGCAGGGCGCGGAGCGCGGCTGGCAGGTGGTGGTGGTCTCGTGGGACAAGGACTTCTACCAGCTCATCGGGCCGCGGGTAGCGCTGCTCAACCCGGGCCGCGGCGGTCCCGCGGCGGTGGACGAACTCTGGGTGGACGAATCCAACGCCGCCGAGCGGCTGGGAGTGCCGCCGGCGCAGGTGGTGGACTACCTGGCGCTGGTGGGAGATGCCTCGGACAACGTCCCCGGGGTGAAGGGCATCGGCAGCAAGGGCGCGGTGGAGCTGCTGGCCCAGTTCGGGGACCTGGAGACCATGCTGGCGCGGGCCGCCGAAGTGAAGGGGAAGCGGGCCCGCGAGGCGCTGGAGCAGTACGCCGCCGACGCTCGGCTCTCGCGGCAACTGGTGACGATCAAGCGGGACGTGCCGGTGTCCCTGGACCAGCATGCGCTGACCGAACAGGAACCCGACCGGCCGCAACTGCTCCGGCTGGTGACCGAGCTGGAGTTCTACTCCCTGGCCAAGAAGCTGGAAGGCGCCGGAGGCGCTGCTGCGCCCGCGCCATCCACCGGCTCCCCCGCGCCCGGTGTCGAAGGCGCCGCGGCCGCAGCCGCGCCCGCGGCGGCCACGGGGCCGGCGGTGACGGTGGTGGACGACCCCGCGGCCCTCGCCGCGATCGTGGCGCGCCTCCGTCAGGCGCCGCTGGTGGCGCTCGATACCGAGACCAGCTCCCTCGAGCCGCACGACGCCGAGCTGATCGGGCTGTCGCTGGCGGCCTCCGCGGACGAGGTCTGGTACCTCCCCTTCGGCCACCGGCCGCTGGGCGGTGAGCTGGCGGCGCCGGCGCCGGTGGTGAACCTGCCGCCGATCACCGATTCCGCGTGCGCCGCCGTGGCGGAGCTGCTGCGGGACCCGTCGGTGCCCAAGGCGGGGCACAACATCAAGTACGACTGGCAGGTGCTGCGCCGTGCGGGGGTGGAGCTGGCGGGGGTGACGTACGACTCGATGCTCACCAGCTTCGTGCTCGATCCGGGGCGCCGGTCCCACGCCATTGATACGCTGAGCCTCGAGCACCTGGGCCGCGGCATGCGGCAGTACACCGACCTGGCCGGCAAGGGGAAGGCCCAGATTCCCTTCGCCGAGGTGGCGATCCCGGAGGCGGCGGCGTACTGCGGCGCCGATAGTGCCACGGTGCTCGCGCTGCACGACTTCTTTGCCCCCACGCTGCGGGAGCATGGCCTGGAGCGGCTGCTGGGCCAGATCGAGCTGCCGCTGGTGCCGGTGCTGGTGGACATGGAATGGGACGGCATCGCGATCGACCGCGCGGTGTTCGAGCGGCTGGCGGTGGAGCTCACCCGCGACCTCGCGGCGCTGGAGGCGAAGATCTCCGCCGCCGCGGGGGTGGCGGTCAACCTCAACTCCCCGAAGCAGCTCGCCGCGCTCCTGTTCGACAAGCTGCAGCTGCCGGTGCTCAAGAAGACCAAGACCGGCCCCTCCACCGACGCCGACGTGCTGGAGCAGCTGGCGGCCATGGGCCACGAACTCCCGGCGATGCTGCTCGACTACCGGGAAGTGCAGAAGCTCAAGAGCACCTACGTGGATGTCCTGCCGGCCCGGGTGAACCGCGCCACCGGGCGGATCCACACCAGCTTCAACCAGGTGGGCGCGGCCACCGGGCGGCTGGCGTCGTCGGAGCCCAACCTGCAGAATATCCCGATCCGCACCCCGCGGGGGGAGGAGATCCGCACCGGCTTCGTGCCGGCGCCGGGGTGCAGCTTCGTGGTGGCCGACTATTCGCAGATCGAGCTGCGGCTGATGGCCCACCTCTCGGAGGATCCGGCCTTCATCCAGGCCTTCCGCTCCGGCGGCGACATCCACCGCCAGACGGCCAGCGTGATCTTCGGGGTGGCGCCGGAGAGCGTGACGGCGGAGATGCGGGCCCGGGCCAAGACCATCAACTTCGGGACCATCTACGGCCAGGGGCCCTTCGCGCTCTCCAGGATGCTCGGCATCACCCAGGACGAGGCCAAGGCGTTCATCCAGCAGTATTTCGAGCGCTTCGCCGGGGTGCGCGCCTACCTGGACCTGCAGGTGCGGCTGGCGCGGGACCAGGGATATGTGGAGACGCTGTTTGGCCGGCGGCGGTACATTCCGGAGATCAACGAGAAGAACTTCAACTTGCGCTCCTTTGCCGAGCGGACCGCCCAGAACACGCCGCTGCAGGGATCGGCCGCCGACCTGATCAAGATCGCCATGGTCCGCATCCACGGCGCGCTCCGGCAGGACCGGGTCCCCGCCCGGCTGCTGCTGCAGGTGCATGACGAACTGGTGCTGGAGGCGGAAACGGGGGCCGTGGATCGGGTGGTGGCATTGGTGCGGGAACACATGGAGGGCGCCGCGTCCCTCAAGGTCCCGCTGGTGGTGGATGTCGGCGTCGGCCCCAACTGGCTCGCCGCGAAACACTAGGAGACCTGGGATGCGACTCGGACGCCCCGTGCGGGGCTTCACGATCATCGAGATGCTCGTGGTCCTCGTGGTGCTGGGCGTCCTCGCCACGCTGGGCTTCGCCCGGCTGCAGTCGTCCAAGGACAAGGCCACGATCGCGGCCATGAATTCCGACCTGCGCGCCATGGCCGAGGAGCAGGAGGCGTTCTACTTCGACCATCGGTTCTACAGCCCCACTACCGATTCCCTCAATCCCAACTACACCATCGGCAATGTGGTCACGATCCACGAGGCAACCGCCTCGGGCTGGTCCGGCAGCGTGAGCAATCCCAAGGTGACCCGGGTCTGCTACATCGTGGTGGGAAATGCGGCGCCGGTGGGGAGCGCTACTAGCGATGGAGTGATCAGCTGTTCGTAGGGTGAGAGGGGGGAGCGGGGAAACGGGGAAACGGGGAAACGGGGAAACGGGGAAACGGGGAAACGGAGAAACGGGGAAACGGGGGACGGGGGACG
>JANRJZ010000072.1:0-1870 GCA_033763675.1 Gemmatimonadota bacterium | reverse complement strand
GGGGATCCTCCTCGCCACCGGCGTCTCCGGCCTGGTGTGCGCGGCCCTGGGACTTTGGGGGCTCCCCGCCATCGGGCTGATCCCCGTCCGGGTCCCCCTCGGGGTGCTGGTGGTGGATGCCCTGATGACGGCGGGCGCGGTGTCGCTGCCGCGCTTCGTGCTGCGCTCGGTGAGCTGGCACCTCTCGGGGCGGCCGGATTCCAGCTCCAAGCGGGTCCTGATCGCCGGCGCCGGGCAGGCGGGCGGCTACCTGGTCAAGCAGATCAAGAGTCATCCCGAGGTGACCCTGGTCCCGATCGGGTTCGTGGACGACGACCCGAGCAAGCAGCTGCACACCCTGCACGGGCTCCCGGTGTTTGGCCGGCTGGCGGACACCGCCCGGGTCTGCCGCCAGGAGGCGGTGGACGAGGTGCTGATCGCCATGCCGACGGCGCCGGGCAGCGTGGTTCGGGATCTGGTCCGTGCCGCCGCCGAGGCGGGGGTGGCCACCCGCACTCTGCCGGGCATCACCGACATTCTCTCGGGCCGGTTCGATCCCTTCGCGCTGCGGAAGGTGGAGATCCACGACCTGCTGCGCCGGGAGCCGATCCGGACCGACCTCAAGCTGGTGCAGGGGCTGATCACCGAGCGGACGGTGCTGATCACCGGCGCCGGCGGGTCGATCGGCGCGGAGCTCTGCCGCCAGGTCTGCGCCCTCGAGCCGACCCGGCTGGTTGTGCTGGGCCACGGCGAGAACTCGATCTTCTCGATTCACCAGGAACTGCTGGAACGCTTCCCCCACATCCCGCTGGAGCCGGTGATCGCGGACGTGAAGGACGCCACCCAGATGCAGCGGCTGTTCGAGCGGTGCGAGCCATACAGCGTCTTTCACGCGGCGGCCCACAAGCATGTGCCGCTCATGGAAGAGAACGTCTCCGAGGCGGTGCTGAACAACGTGCTCGGCACCCGGAACATTGTGGCGGCCGCGGCGGAGAATGGCTGCGCTCACCTGGTGCTCATTTCCACCGACAAGGCGGTGCGTCCCACCAGCGTCATGGGGGCCACCAAGCGGGTGGCGGAGCAGCTGGTGCAGGCGGTGGCGGAGGAGACCGGCCGCAATTTCGTGGCGGTGCGCTTCGGCAACGTGCTGGGGAGCCGGGGCAGCGTGCTCCCGACCTTCATCAAGCAGATCGCCGCCGGCGGGCCGGTGACGGTGACCCACCCCGAGATGCGGCGCTACTTCATGACCATCCCCGAGGCGGTGCAGCTGGTGCTGCAGGCCGGCGGGCTGGGCCGGGGCGGCGAGGTGTTCGTGCTGGACATGGGAGAGCCGGTCAAGATCGCGGACCTGGCCGCCGACCTGATCCGCCTCTCCGGGAAGGAAGTGGGCCGGGACGTGGAGATCCGGTTCAGCGGCACCCGCCCCGGCGAGAAGCTCTACGAGGAACTCTTCTTCGACGCCGAGCATGCCACGCCCACCGAGCATCCCAAGGTGCTCAAGGCGCGCAACGCGGCGCTCCCGGTGGGTGTCTCCAGCGTGGTGACCGACCTGCTGCAGGCGGCGCAGGAAGGGTGGCCGGAGGCGGAACTCCGGATGCTGCTCAAGCGGCTGGTGCCGGACTACGAACCCTCCCTGGCGGGGACGCCGCTCCGTCTCGATCCCCGGGCGGCACGGGACAGCGGGCCCCAGCAGCTGATCAATCGCCCCGAGCCCTGAGCGCCGGGGGCGGTCCCACGACGACGAACGGGGGGCGGCCCCCTCGGGCCGCCCGCCGTCGCATTGGGGTCCGGTGGCTATTTCGTCCGGAGGACTACGACGATGACGGTCGTGAGGCTGGCCAGGATCTGGGCTACCGACCCCACGATCCCGAGCCAGTCCTTCCGGTCGTTC
>JANRJZ010000071.1:0-23981 GCA_033763675.1 Gemmatimonadota bacterium | reverse complement strand
GCGAACGGCCGGGGGCGCATTGACGCTACGCCCCGCGGCCTGCACCCGTTTCAGTGTTTCGTGCGTGGAACGGGAGAACTCAGCTGCCGCCTGCCCGCTGTTCCTTGGTGACGACCGGCCGCGCCGCGACCGCACCGTTCCCGAGCAGCAGGCTCGTCAGGCGCTCCGCGATCGGCTCCCGGAACCCGCCATCGTTGTTCGCCGCCAGCAGGATCAGCAGGTCCTGCTCGGGGAAATAGCCGTACCACAACTCGAAGCCGGGCTGCCGCGAGATGTGCTCGATCACCCGGGCGCCGTCCGCGGTGCGGCCCACCGACCACCCCGGCCCATAGCCGCTCCCCGCTGGCGCGATCATCTGGTGCCGCTCGGCGAGGGGCAGGAAGGTCCCCAGCCGGAGCGCCTGGTGCCAGCGGTAGAGATCGGCGAGCGGGCCCACCAGCCCCGTCACCACCACGGTCTCCCCGTAGGGGCCGGTGTAGCCCCGCGCCACCAGTGAGTCGCCAAGGGTGCCGTCGTCCATCACGGTGCGCGTGAGGCCGGCGGGCACGATCACCCGGTCCCGGATGGCCTGGGCGGCCGGTTGGCCGCTCGCGGCCTCGAGCACCCGGTCGAGCAGCGCCGACCGGGTCGCCGGCGCGGCGGCGGATGGATCGGAGCCATAGCGCGCGGCCCGCGCCACGCGCGGCGCCGCGTCGGGCGCGAGCAGCTCCGCGATCGTGGCCGTCCCCGCCTCGCGTCCCACCAGCTCCGCCGCCGGCTGGTCCAGCCGGAGCCGCCCCTCCGCCTCGAGCCCCAGGATGGCCGCGGCGGTAAAGGTGCTGGTCAGGGTGCCGAAGGGGTACTTGGTCTCGGCGTTGTTGGGCAGTTCGCGGGCGCGGTTGGCGTCGCCATAGCCCTTGTAGAGCAGGACCCGGCTGCCCCGGGCGATGAGCACCGACCCGGTGAAGCCGTCGGCGGCGAACCGGGTGAGGGCGGCATCCGCGGCGGTGGCCGTGGCGACCGGTGCCTGCACCTGGCTCAGGTAGACCTTCTCCGGCGTGGCCAGGGCACAGGCGGTGCCGCCGAGCAGGAGGAGCGGCAGCACGCGACGGCGGGCGGGGAAGCGGAACATGTGACCTCCAGCGGTTGAGTCCGTCCGGCAGAGGGCGCCGGCAGGGACCAGCATCGGGGATGGCCCTCCCCCCGCCAACCGTTCCGGGCCGAACCGCGTCCCCGCGGGGGCGAACCGCGTTCCGGCGGGGCGGGTGGCGATTGTCAGGCGCCGCCCGCCGCGCGGTGCGACTCGCACCGCCAGACGTGCCACTCGTCCCCGAGTCGTTCCGCCCGCCCCCGAACCCGCGCTACCGTGACTCCATCACCCCGATGATGGAGGTCCCCCGTGGTCATCCCGACGGATCCGGCGGCGCTGGAGCCGCTGGTGCTGCGCCTGGAAGAACTGATCCGGGCGCTGCGCGCGCCGGACATGCCGCGCCGCGCCGGCCCCGTGCTGCGCTTCGGCACCGTGGAGGTGGATCCCTTCGCCCTCACGGTGCTGCGGGATGGCCGGCGGCTCCCCATAACCCGCACCGAGTTCCGCCTCCTCTATGTACTGCTCCACCGCCCGGGCCAGGTGGTCCGGCGGGAGGAACTCCTGGCGGAAGTCTGGGGGCCCGGGGTCCGGTTCCGCTCCCGGGCCATCGACACGCACATCGCGCGGCTCCGGCAGAAGCTGGAAGCCGACGCCGCCAATCCCCGTCACATCCTCACGGTGCCGAACCTCGGCTACCGCTTCGACCCGCGGGACGGGAGCCTCCCTCCCGCGTCCACGGAACCCACGGAGGTGTTATGCGACCTGGACGTCGTTGGACTCTGATTGCCGCCCTGCTGTGCCTCATCCGGGCCGGCACGGCCGAGGCGCAGGAGAGCGCGACCCTGAGCGGACGGGTGACGTCCGCGGACGGGGAGCCGCTCGCCCAGGCCACGGTGATCATCGAACGGCTGGGCGTGGGCACCACGGCGCGGGCCGATGGCCAGTACCGGCTGGTGCTCCCCGCGGCGCGGCTCACCGGCGACACCGTGGCCATCGTGGCGCGGCTCATCGGCTACAAGCCGCAGACCAGCCGCGCCGTCCTCCTGGCCGGGGCGCAGGAGATCAACTTTGCGCTGGCGCCGAACCCGCTGCAGCTGGGCGAGATCGTGGTCACCGGCATCGGGCAGGTCACCGAGGTGGAGAAGCTGGGCCACGTCCGCAGCTACGTGGACTCGACCGCCATCACCGGCAGCGGGGAGCAGAACCTGATCAACGCCCTCGCCGCCAAGGCGCCCGGGGTGACGGTCACCAGCAGCTCGGGTGATCCCGGCGCCTCCGCCTACATCCAGGTGCGCGGGCTGACCACCATCTCCGCCCAGGACGGGCAGCCGCTGCTGGTGGTGGACGGTGTCCCGATGGACAACTCGATCAACTACAACAACCCGATCAGCGGCGCGCTCAACTCCAGCGCCGCGCCGTCCAACCGGGCCATTGACCTCAACCCGGACGACATCGAGTCGGTCGAGGTGCTCAAGGGCGCCGCCTCCAGCGCCATCTACGGCAGCCGGGCCGGCTCGGGGGTCATCCTGATCAACACCAAGCGTGGCCGCCCCGGCCCGACCCGCTATTCCATCCGCAGCTCCTTCTCGGTGGACCAGGTGGGGCGGCTGCCGGAGTTCCAGCGGAAGTACGGCCTGGGCACCGGCGGCGTGGCGCCGGGGTGCGTGGCCGGCGGCGCGCTCAACTGCCGGGTAGGCTTCGCGCAGGCGGGCAGCTGGGGGCCGCTGCTCGGCGCCGGCACGCCCACCTTCGACCATTCGGACGAGATGTTCCAGGACGGCTACCAGAACGACAACTACCTGACCGTCTCCGGCGGCACCGAACGCACCACCTTCTTCCTCTCCGGCGGCTACAACCAGAACCGGGGCATCGTGGTGGGCCCGAACAGCGAGTACCGGCGGATCGCGGTGCGGTTCAACGGCAGCCACCGGATCACCGACAACCTGAACGTTGCCGCCAACATCGGGTACACCGACGGGCACGGCGGCGCCGTCACCAGCCGCAACAGCACCGACGGCCTGCTGCTCGGTGCCTGGCGCAGCCCGCCCGACTTCAACAACCGGCCTTACCTCGACCCGGTCACCGGGCTGCACCGCTCCTACCGCTTCCCCAACCCGGGGCCGGGGTCGGAGCAGGTGTCGCGGTCGTATGACAACCCCTTCTTCGTGGCCAACGAGTCGTTCGCCAACTCGGACGTCTCCCGGGTGGTGGGCGGGGTCACCACCGACTTCACCGCCAATACCTGGCTGACGTTCCGGCACACCCTGGGCTACGACTACTCCAACGACGAGCGCACCCAGGCCTTCCCCTGGTCCACCTCCAACACCACGATCACCGGCATCAATGGCGTGGGCGGGGTGAACGCCGGGTACATCAAGGTGTCGCAGATCGACCATACCCTCACCGCGACCGGCCGCTACAAGCTCTCGCCGACGTGGGGCGGCGCCATCACGGTGGGCCAGAACCTCAACAGCCAGGCCTTCCGCAGCCGGCAGGTGGTCGGCACCGGCCTCATCACCCCGGAACCGTTCAACCTGGCCAACACCGCGGCCCAGCTGCCGCCGTTCGACTTCCGCTCCACGGTGCGGCTGGAATCGTACTTCGCGCAGGCCACCGCCGACCTCTGGGACCAGCTCTTCCTGAGCGCGGCCATCCGGAACGACGGCGCCTCCACCTTCGGGCCGAACAACCGGCGCAACTGGTACCCCAAGGCCAGCGCCGCCTGGACCTTCCATCGCGGCGAGGCGGGGGAGCGGCGCACGCTCACCTACGGCAAGCTGCGCGCGGCCTACGGCCAGAGCGGGACCCAGCCGGCGCCGTACCTCCTCGCCAGCACCCTCGTCTCCCAGACCTCGGCGGATGGCGGCTGGGGGCCCTCGGTCGGCGGGCCCGGCGGGCTCATCACCACCTTCAACCTCCCGACCAGCGACCTGGCGCCGGAGCGGGTCAAGGAGTTCGAGGCCGGCTTCGACCTCGGGCTGCTGCGCGACCACGCCGACCTGAGCTTCACCCATTACCGCGCCTTCTCGAGCGACGTGATCCTCAACGTCCCGGTGGCGGGGAGCACCGGCTACACGGTGAAGCCGGCCAACGTGGCCGAACTGCGGAACATCGGCTGGGAGCTGGCGCTCAACCTGCGGCCCATCAGCAAGCGGGACTTCGGCTGGGACGTCGGGCTGCAGTGGGCCCGGAACCGGAGCAACGTGACCGACCTCGCCGGGGTGCAGTTCGCCCCGCTGCCCTTCTCGGGCGGCACCAACGGGCTCGGGGTGCAGGGCGTGGCGGTGGAGGGGAAGCCGCTGGGCGTGTTCTACGGCGGGGACTTCGTCCGCTGCGGCCGCGGCCTCAACGTGGGCGGGGTGGACATCGACAACACCGCGGGGCATTGCCAGGGCGCGCCGAACAAGTCGCTCTACATCGACGCCACCGGCTACCCGCAGCTCGACGCCTCCGCCAGCTATGTGATCGGCGACCCGAATCCTGACTGGACCGGCTCGCTCCGCTCCGCCTTCCGCTGGAAGAAGGTGCGGGTCTCCGGCCTGCTCGACATCCGGCGCGGTGGCGTGGCCTCCAACAGCACCCGCGGCGCGCTCAATCACTTCGGGACGAGCAAGGAGAGCCAGACCTACCGCGACGGCGGCAGCTACACCTTCGGCACCGACTACTTCCGGAAGCAGCAGGTGGCCGGTCCGGGCGCGGGCGCGGCGGTGCCGCTCGGCGAGGCGTGGTTCACCGGCGCCGGCGGGATCTTCAACGGCCCGGTCAGCCAGTTCATGGAGGACGCCAGCTTCGTCAAGCTGCGCGAGATCGCCGTGGGCGTGGTGCTGGACCAGCCGTGGGTGAGCCGGACCATCGGCTTCACCAGCATGGAAGTGCGGGTCGCCGGCCGCAACCTGGTGACCTGGACCGACTACTCCGGCGTGGACCCGGAGACCTCGGTGCTCGGCTCGGCGACGCCGGTCCAGGGGGTGGAGTACTTCAACAACCCCCAGACCAAGTCGTTCATCTTCTCCATCACCCTCAACCGCTGAGGTGCCCAGTGAAACGCTCACTCACGACGGCACTCCTGCTGGCGGCGGCGGTCGGCGCCGCGGGGTGCAACGGGTTCCTGACCGGGCCCGGCATTGACGGCACGCCGAACAATCCCACGACCACCAGCCGCCCCGGCCCGCTGTACATCAGCGTGCAGGCGCTGCAGGCGGTCACCTTCGAGGGGCAGCTCGCCCGGAGCTCCCTCATGTACGCGCAGCAGATCGCGGGGACGGCCCGGCAGCAGGTGGGGTATGACCGGGGCGGCATCGCACCGATCGACCTCGACGCGTACTTCAGCGGCATCTACGGCTCCACCCAGACGGTGCAGGGCGGTGGCGGGCTGCTCGACCTGCACAAGATGCTGCAGAAGGCGCACGCGGCGAACGATTCGCTCTACATCGGCATCGGCAAGGTCTGGGAGGCACTGATCATGGGCACCGCCGCGTCGGTCTGGGGGGACATCCCCTACCGCGAGGCCGCCGACAGCACCCGCGAGACGCCGGCGTTCGACTCGCAGCTGCAGGTGTACCAGGACGCGCTGACCCAGCTCGACTCGGCGATCACCGTGTACCTCGCGGCGACGCCCGGTGGCATCAACGCCGGCCCCCCGGCCGACAACGCCGAACTGATCTATGCCGGGCTGGACGCGGCGGGGCTCGCCGCGGTGTACACCGAGGTGGCCCACTCGCTCAAGGCGCGGTTCCACATGCACCTGGCGGAGGTGGATCCGGCCAACTATGCCCTGGCGCTTGCCGAGGTGCCCCTCGGCATCAGCACGCCCGCGAACGACATGCTCTGGTTCCACAACGCCACCCCTACCGGGCAGAGCATCTGGTGGCAGTTCATGGCCACCCGGGGAGACATCAGCCCCGGCAGCGCGCTGGTCGAGATCCTGAAGCGGCGGATCGGGGCGGGCATCGAGGACCAGGCCCGGCTCAACTTCTACTTCACCTCCGCCACCGGGGGCAACACGCCGGCCGACTACTGGGGCTTCCGTCCCGGTGGCACCACCGGCATGGTCGTGGCCCCGGGGATCGATCCGGGGGACGGCGCGGCCGGGACCTACTCCGGCTTCACCTTCATTGATGGCATCGGGAGCCCCGGGGACTTCCGGCACCCGATCATCACCTGGGCCGAGACCCAGCTCATCGGGGCGGAGGCGGCGTTCCAGACCGGTGGGCAGGCGGCGGCGCAGCCGTACCTGGATGCGGTGCGCGCCAACCGGGTGTACGGCGCCACTGGTGGCGCGCCGGTGACCTTCCCGGCGCTCGGGCCGGTGCCCGCGACGCTGCAGAACATCATGGAAGAGAAGTACGTCACCCTCTTCCTCAACATGGAGGTCTGGAACGACTACAAGCGGACCTGCCTCCCGTCGCTGGCGCCCGCGGCGCTGGCCGGCACCAATGTGCCCGCCAGCTCCCCGATCCCCGGCCGGCTGCCGTACGGCCTGACCGAGATCAACGCCAACCCCAACACCCCGACGGTGCCGCCGACGGGGCAGAACCCGAACGACCCGAACCCCTGCCCGGTCCTGGACTATGTCTCATCCACGCCGCTGGCGAACTAGGGCCGGAGCCCGCGCGGCGGGGAGCCTCGTGCTCCTCGCCGTGACGGCGGGCTGTTACACCTACCGGCCGGTCGAGAGCCCGAGCCCGAAGGTCGGCGCGCAGGTCAGCGCCGAGCTCAATCGGGACGGCTCCAGCGCGATGACCCCGGTGCTGGGGCCGGACGTGGCGGAGGTGAATGGGAAGGTGGTGGAAGCCAGCGCGGATACCCTGCGGCTGTCGCTGGTGTCGGTCACCAACCAGCGGGGCATTCCCACCTCGTGGCGTGGGGAGCTGGTGCCGGTGCCGCGCGCGGGGGTGAACTCCCTGGGCCAGCGCCGCCTCGCTCCCGGCGGGACGGCGCTGCTCTCCGTCGGCATCACGGCGGGGCTGTACCTGCTGTACCGTCTGATCGGCGGGCCCAGCATCATCGAGGGGTCCGGCGGGACCGGCGGCGGGGGTGGGCAGTAACCGTCAATCAACCACGAAGGACACGAAGGACGCCAAGGATACGACGCGTATTCTTGGCGTCTTTGCGTCTTGGCGGTTCAAGCTGTTCGCCGGGGATCAAACCGCAAAGACGCAAAGACGCCAAGGGGTTCTGGTCTCGAAACGGACCAAGGCGCGGCGCCGCTAGAATCCGCAGACAACGCGCCGGATGCCATCCTTGATCAAGGCAACGTTCCAGTTCACCAGGAACCCAAGCCGAACCCCGGAGAGCTTCAGGTAGGTCAGCAGCTGGGCCTGGTGGACTGCGTCCAGTGAGCGGACCGCCTTGTTCTCGATGATGATCGGCGACTCGACGAGCATGTCGATGCGGTAGCCGACGTCGAGCTCGAGGCCGTCGTAATGGACAGGAATCGGGACGCCGCATCGCACAGTCAAGCCGCGCTTGCGCAGCTCGTGGGTGAGGCAGGCCTCGTACGCCGATTCCAGCAAACCAGGGCCGAGCGCGCGATGCACCTGCAGGATCGAATCAATCAGGACTGCGGAGACTTCGTCGAGCCTTGCTGCCGTGGAGGGGGAGCTCTCCTGATACACTCTTTGCGCCTTTGCGTCTTGGCGGTTCCAGCTGTTCAATCGCTGTTGAACCGCAAAGACGCCAAGTACGCAAAGAACTACCGCAGCACCCTTGGCGGTCCTCGCGGTCTTGGCGGTGAAAGCTGTTACAAACCACACCCGTCAGATAACCACAATCGTCGCCTGGGTGAACCGAAAAACCCGCCTTACGCCCCCCGCCCCTCCCCCTCGCCGCGGAACACCAGCGCGAAGATGACCAGGATCGCCGCCGCGCCCGCCGCCGGCCACAGCCAGATGGTGTGCCAGTCGTGGCCGCCCGCCGGGTTCACGTAGCGCTCCACCACGTAGCCCGAGGCAAAGCTGCCGATCAGGTACCCCACCCCCTGGGTCACGAAGGTCAGGAACCCCTGCGCCGCCGCCCGGATCTTCACCCCCGCCTGCTGGTCCACGTAGATCTGCCCGGTGACGAAGAAGAAGTCGTAGCAGATCCCGTGCAGCAGGATGCCGGCGTAGAGCATCCACATCCCGCTCCCCGCGTCTCCGTTGGCGAACAGCAGGTAGCGCGCGCCCCACGCCGCCATCCCCACCAGCAGCACCATGAAGAGGATCTCGGACATCTGCCCCAGCGTCATCTTGCTGACCGCGCCGGTGACCCCGATCTCGTTCAGGAAGGGATTGGTGAAGGCGTAGTAGAACTGGAGCGGGATGCAGAGCAGGAAGGACCCCACCACGAACGCGGCGAACGAGCGGTTCCCCATCAGCGACAGCGCGTCGAGGCCCAGGACGTCCCGCACGCTGAGCGGCTTGCCGGCCGCGTGCGGCGGGGTGTCGGGCAGGGCCAGCGAGAAGATCCCCAGCAGCGCCGACGCCCCGGCCGCCACCTGCATCGGGAGCGCGGAGGCCTCCGCGTCGAGGAAGCCGATGACCTGCCCCGCCACGATCCAGCCGATCGTCCCCAGCACCCGGACCAGCGGAAACTCCCGCGCCGGGTCCTGCATGTTATCGAACGCGAGGCTGTTGGTGAGCCCCAGCGTCGGGGCGTAGCAGAGCGCGTAGCAGATGAGCAGCGGGTAGAACCGCCCGAAGGTCACCTCCTGCGACGCCCAGTACAGCAGCCCGGCGCCGACCAGGTGCAGCAGGGCCAGGATCTTCTGGGTGGCGAAGAACCGGTCCGCCACCATCCCCACGAAGAACGGCGCCACGATGGCGCCAATCGCCATCGACCCGTACGCCGCGCCGATCTGGATCCCGTCGAACCCCCGGGTCTGGCCCAGGTAGGTGCCCAGGGTGACGAACCATGCCCCCCAGATGAAGTACTGCAGGAACATCATCGCCGACAGGCGGGTGCGGATCACTGGATCTCCCGAATCTTGATGTTCCGGAACGCCACCGGGTCGCCGTGGTCCTGCAGCGCGATATGTCCCCGGGGCGCGCGGCCGTAGCCCGGCCAGGCGCCGAACTTGCTCGCCGCGACCTTCGCCTGCCATTCCGCGCTGCCCAGCTCGTAACTCACCACCTTCACCCCGTTGAGCCAGTGCTCCACCCGGCCGCCCTGCACCAGGATACGCGCCTGGTTCCACTCCCCCGCCGGCTTCACGATCCCGGCCGGCGCGGCGTAGAGCCCGTACGCCGCCCCCGCCGCGGTAAGCCGGTTGAGCCCGTCGGCATGGGCGGCGTCATCCAGGATCTGCATCTCGGGTCCGGTCCGGTAGCTCCACTCGTCGGCTTCCGTCACCCGGTACATGACGCCGCTGTTCCCCCCGGGCGCCAGCTTCCATTCCAGCGCCAGCTCGAAGCTGGCGTACTGGCCGGTGGTGATGATGTCCCCGCCGGCCCCGGTGCGGGTCAGCGCCCCGTCCACCACCGTCCACCCGGCGGGGATGGCCGGCTTCCGGTAGCCGCGCCATCCCTCGGTGCTCTTGCCGTCGAAGAGCAGCACCCAGCCCCCGCGCTGTTCCTCCGGGGTGAGGCGGTTGGCGGCTGCCTGCGCCGCCGCCTGGCATGAGGCCAGCGACAGGGCGACGAAATGCAGGAGGGTGGAGCGGACGGCGGCGCGCGATCGGCGCATCAGAAGCTCGGTGGGGAGAAGGCGAGCCCTAGGATACGCGGGCCGCCGACCGGACGAAAGGGGCGAACGCGAGGCGGCCCGTGCCGGGGTCTGGCGGCGGGCGCGCGCGCGGGGTAACCTCTCGCCATGGACCGACGCGACCTGCTCCGCCTGCTCTCCGCCTCCGGCGCCCTCGCGTTCCTCCCCGGGGACCTGCTGGCCACCGGCCGGGCGCTGCACCGGACCGCCGCCGCCGGCATTCTGGCCGCCCTCCGCGCCGATGAGGCCGCCCTCATCGCCGCCATCGGCGACATCATCCTCCCCCGCACCGACACCCCCGGCGCCTCGGACGTGAACGCCACCGGCTTCATCGACCGGCTGCTCGCCGACTGGTACCCCGACGCCGAACGGATCCGGTTCCTCGCGGGCCTGGCGGACATCAACGCCCGCGCCGTGCGGCAGCATGGCCGGCCCTTCCTCGATCTCGGCGAGGCCGACCGGACTAGCCTCTGCACCGCGCTCGACGCGGTCCAGGGAGAGCTCGACACCGCTCCCGGCGCCTTCACTCGCATCAAGGACCTGACCATCTACGGCTACTTCACCTCGGAGCGGGTGAGGAAGGATGTCACCCACGCCATGGTGATTCCCGGCCGGTTCGACGGCTGCCTGGCCCTCCCTCCCTCATGAACCTGCCCCAGTTCCGGCGCCCCATCCCCCGGCGGTACGATGCGATCGTGGTCGGCTCCGGCATCACCGGCGGCTGGGCCGCGAAGGAGCTCTGTGAGCTCGGGCTCCGGACCCTGGTCCTCGAGGCCGGGCGGGAGATCGTCCCCGAGCGCGACTACAGCGAGCACATCCAGGCGTGGGAGCTCCCCTTTCGCGGCATGGGAGACCGCAAGGCGCTGGAACGGGACCAGCCGATCCAGAAGACCTGCTACGCCTGCGACGAGTGGGGCTCCAAGTTCTTCGTCAACGACCTGGAGAATCCCTACACGCACGACCCCGCCCAGCCCTTCTCCTGGATCCGCGGCCGGCACCTCGGCGGCCGTTCCATCATGTGGGGCCGCCAGGTGTACCGCTGGAGCGACCTCGACTTCGAGGCCAACGCCCGTGAGGGGATCGGGGTGGACTGGCCCATCCGCTATCGCGATATCGCGCCGTGGTACAGTCGGGTGGAGCGGTTCATCGGCGTCTCCGGCATGGCGGAGGGGCTGGACCAGCTCCCCGACGGCGAGTTCCTCCCGCCGATGCAGTTCCGCTGTGCCGAGACCGCGCTCCGGGAGGCCGTCGCCAACACCTGGGGCCGGGACCGGGTGGTGACGATCGGCCGCTGCGCGGTCCTGACCGTGCCCCACAACGGCCGCGCCGCCTGCCATTACTGCGGCCCCTGCGAGCGCGGCTGCATCACCCATTCCTACTTCAGCAGCCTCGGCTCCACCCTTCCCGCCGCCCGCAAAACCGGCCGCCTCACGGTCCGCCCCGACAGCGTGGTTGAACGGGTGCTGTACGGGCCGCCGAGCCGCCGAGCCGCCGAGCCGGCGCGGATGCGCGCCACCGGCGTCCGCGTCATCGACGCCAATACCCACGAGGTCACCGAATACCGCGCCCGGATCATCTTCCTCTGCGCCAGCGCCCTCGAGTCCACCCGCATCCTGCTCAACTCCACCAGCGACACGCATCCCGGCGGCCTTGGCAGCTCGAGTGGGGAACTGGGCCGTCATGTGATGGACCATCCCTTCGGCGCCGGCGCGCGTGGCACCCTGCCGGGCTATGAGGGCCACACCTCCTTTGGCAACCGGCCCAACGGGATCTACGTGCCCCGGTTCCGGAATGTGAAGGATGCACAGCCGGACTTCGTCCGCGGATATGGCTTCCAGGGGGGCGGCTGGCGCAGCGGCTGGCGGCGGGATCCCAAGGGGTTCGGCGCCGAGTACAAGCGCAGGCTGATCGAGGAGAAGGGGCCCTGGATGCTCGGCCTCGGTGGCTGGGGCGAATGCCTCCCCCGTCCGGACAACCTGGTGACGATCGATCCCGAGGTGAAGGACAAGTGGGGCGTCCCCGCGCTCCGGGTGCAGTGCACCTGGGGCCCGAACGAGTTCGCCATCCTCCGCGACATCCAGGTCACGGCGGCGGAGATGCTCGAGGCCGCGGGGGCGCGAGACATTACCACCTACGACGAGAAACTCCCGCCGGGCCTGTGCATCCACGAGATGGGCGGTGCCCGGATGGGGCGCGATCCGAAGACCAGTGTGCTCAACGGCTGGAACCAGGTGTGGGACGCCCCCAACGTCTTCGTCACCGACGGCGCCTGCATGACCAGCTCCGCCAACCAGAATCCGTCCATCACGTACATGGCCCTGACCGCCCGCGCGGCGCATCATGCGGTGGGGTTGATGAAGAAGGGGGAGTTGTGAACGGCGATTGGGCGATTGGGCGATTAGGCGATTCAGCTGGAGGGCCCGATTCCCGGCGTGTCACCCGCCGGGGCTTTCTGGGTGCCTTCACCGGGGGTCTGTTCCTCGCCCCAATCGTCCAGTTCTCCAATCGTCCAATCGCCCAATCGCCCAATCGCCCGTTTCCCCTCGGCCTCCAACTCTACGCCGTCCGCGACGTCATCAAGGCCGACCTCCCCGGCACCCTCGCCGCGCTCGCCGCGATGGGGTACCGCGAAGTCGAACTGGCGGGGCTCTATGGCCGGACCGCCGCGGAGTTCCGCGCCCTGCTCGACGCCGCCGGCCTCAAGGCGCCGGCGGGCCACGTCGGGATCCCGGCGCTCACCGACGAGATCGAACAGACCATCGCGGACGCGAAGACGCTCGGGCACCGCTACCTCATCCTGCCCTGGATCGGGGAGGAGTACCGCAGCGCCGACGGCTGGAAGCGGGGAGCGGAGCTGCTCAACCGCGCGGGGGAACGCTGCCGCGCCGCGGGACTCACGGTGGGCTATCACAACCACGATTTCGAGTTCCTCCCCCTTCCCGGCGCGCCGGGGGACTGCGGGTACGACGCCCTGCTGCGGCACACCGACCCGACGCTCGTGGTCTTCGAGCTGGACCTGTTCTGGATTCGGAAGGGGACGCGCGACGCCCTGGCCTACTTCCGGCAGCACAGCGGCCGGTTCCGTGCGGTGCACGTCAAGGACATGGCGGCCGATGGCGCCATGGTGGACGTGGGCCAGGGCGTCATGGACTGGAAGACGTTGCTCCATGCCGCGCACCAGGCCGGGGTGGAGCACTTCTTCGCCGAGCACGACGAGGCGAAGGACCAGCTCGCCTTTGCCCGCACCAGCGCCGCGTACCTCCACACTCTTCGCCTCTAGCGACTCGTCGCCTGCGGCCGAGCCGCCGAGCCGCCGAGCAACGATCATGGCCCGCTTCAACCCCACCCGGTTTCCTCCCGGCTTCTTCGATCTCCCCTCCGACGCCGGGCAGTCGCTGCCCCTGGGTATCATCGCCGCCTGGACCCGGAGCGACCAGTCACGGGAGGCGGCGCGGGAGCTGCTCGCGCCCTGCACCCTGCGCGGCATCGTGGTGGCCACCGACTGTGCCGGCCTCACCCGGCTGAGCACCGAGCGGTCGCTGATCGAGATCCTGGCCCTGGTGAGCCGGCCCAAGGAGCTGATCCACGCCTACGGCCGCGCCATCGGCGGCCAGCCGCTCGGCCTCTGGGCGGCGGACAACACCCTCATGTTCTACCCCGCCGGCGTCTCCCCCGATCATGTGGTGAGCCTGCTCCTGGCCCTGCTGGACCGGGTCCGGGAGGAGTGCGAGGTCGGCGTCGGAGTCTGCGTGCACGCCGGGGAGTTCTACGAGCTGGGGAACGGCCTCTACGGCCCCGATGCCGACCGGGTGGAGGCGGTGGCCGAGGACCACACCGCCGCGGATGAACTGCTGCTGACCGATGTCCTCGCGCAGCGCCTGGGCGAGACCGCCCGCTTCACGCTCGAGCGCCGCGACGACCTGCGGGAGCGCTTCGGGCCGATCTTCCGCGTGGTCGCGGGACCCAGGCTCGGCGGGGTGGAAGCCAGCGATTTCCATTACCCGCTCCCCTTCACCGACGAGTTCTTCACCGGGCTGCACGAGTTCCAGCGTACGCGGCGCACCTCGGTCGTGCCGCGGCCGGCCTACCGCGAGGGGGCGATCGTCGTAATCGAGCAGGAGCGGGAGGACCGCGACATCCCCGAGCTCGCCGCGCTCAACGACCTGGCCCTGGCCGCGGGGCTCAAGCGGCTGGGCAACGCCCTCCTCGGCGAGCACCAGGGCACGGAGGTGAAGACCACCACCGGGTTCGGCATCTACCATTTTCTCGAGGCGCGGCACGCCCTGGGGTTTGCCCGCGCCGTTCGGGAGGCGCTGGCGGCGCAGGGAGTGCAGGTGCGAGTGGGGATCGACGTGGGCCGGGTGCTGGTCTTCGAGCTGGGGCCGGGGCTCCGGGACGCGGCCGGCTCACCGGTCAACGTGGCATCAAAGCTGGCGCAGGACGTGGGACGCTTCGGCGTCATCCAGCTCACCGCGCAGGCGGCACGGCTCGCCGGCCTGGCCGACGTGACGGCCGCGCGCACCCTGCGCCTCGGCGGGCTGAGCCTGGAGGTGGTCGCGGTGGAGTAGGGGCGTCCCCCGCGGCGCCCCTACGCCTCTGCCCCGAACCGCGCTCCGAGGAACGGAGTCACCGCCACCAGCGCCAGGTTCGCCACCCAGAACCAGGCCGGATGCGGGATGGTGCTCAGGTTCATGATCGAGGCGATCACCAGCAGCACCGCCACCACGATGGCCGAGCGGCGGGCCCCGCCAAGCTTCGCGGCCACGAAGCCACCGGCCGCGCCGCCCAGCGCGTAGCCCAGCAGCACCATAAGGAAAGCCAGCAGCGGCAGGGTCCGGGCATACGCCGTCAGCGCCGCCTTGTCCTTGACGTCGAGTTCCGGGGGCAGCGGGTGGAGCACCAAGTTGAGCTGCTGCACCACGAGGATGACGATGAACGCCGCGGCCATCCCGGCCAGGCCGGCCAGACCCCGCCGCAGGACAGGGGACATCGGTACTCCGTGGAAATGGTGTGATGGCCAATCTACCGGCCGGAGCCACCCCAGGCGAATCCCCCTCCCCCCCGATTCCGTCCGGGGAGGGCACCGCATGATCACCACCGCCCGCCCCAGGAGAGCGCATGCCCCGCCCAATCCACTTCGAGATCCACGCCGCCGATTGCGCCCGCGCCATCCGGTTCTACCAGCAGCTGTTCGCCTGGGAGTTCAGTCGCTACGAGGGCCCGATGGAGTACCACCTCATCAAGACCGGCGACGCCTCGGCCCCCGGCATCGACGGCGGCCTGATGGCCCGCATGGGGGGCCCGCCGGCGGACGGTGCGGCGGTCAACGCCTATGTCTGCACCGTGGACGTTTCTTCCGTGGATGAGAGCCTCGCCCGGGCCGCCGCACTCGGGGGCAGCCTTGCCCTCCCCAAGATGCCGATTCCCGGCATCGGCTGGCTGGCCTACGCCAAGGACACGGAGGGCAACATCTTCGGCATGATGCAGATGGACCCCACAGTCAAGTGAGGAAAGTCACACGGAGCTTTCCCGGTCGCACTTCCATTCGGCAGCATGAATCGCCATACTCCCGCGCCCGCGAGACACACTCCGGATCCATCGGGCCTCGAGGAGAACCGATTCATGACGACGAAGCGCACTGGGATGCGCACCAAGGCGACCCGCGCTGTGAAATCGAAGGTCACCCTGCCCGCCGCGCGGGCCCGTCGGGTCAACGCCAAGCTGCCCCCGGGCATCTGTCGCGTGGACCAGGCGAGCACCCGCACCTTCGGCTACGTGGTGCGGGTGGGACACCGCCGCTCTGCCCGCGGCTGGCGCCCCCGCTTCACGGCGTACTTCGGGGACTTCAGCAACGGCGGCAAGAAGCAGGCGCTCGCCGCGGCCGTGAAGTGGCTCAAGACCCTCGAACGCACCGGGAAGCCGCCGGCCAAGTGATCCGGCTCGGCCGCCCGGCCGAGTCGCAAGGCTAATCCCTCCACTTCAGGCCCTCCCCTCCCCTCCCCCGGGGCGGGGCTGACCGCGCCGGCGCGGTCCGGGCTTGCGTTGCCCCCCGCAGGACCGCATCATGTCGTCACCCGTTGCATCCTTCCTACAGCTGCCGGAGCCTTCATGCGGCCCTCCTATCGCCTGTGCGCGACTCTCGTGTTCGGCCTCGCCCTTGCCTGTGCCGGAACCTCATCCGCACCGGACACCCGCGCCGCCGATGCCCAGGCGATCAGGGACATTGATACGCAGTGGAACGAGTGGCTCAAGACGAAGAACGACTCGGCCATCGGCGCCATCTACGACTCCGCCGCGGTCCTCATGCCGCCAGGCATGCCCGCCGTCCGTGGGCAGGACAACATCCGTGGCTTCTGGGCCCAGATCTGGGCCTTGAACGCCACGCTCCAGTTGACCGTCGAGAACGTCGAGGTGGATGGGAACCTGGCCGTGGACCGCGGCACCTGGACCTGGGAGCAGCCCGGCCCCGATGGCTCCACCATCAAGGACAACGGCAAGTACCTGGTGAGCTGGAAGAAGGTGAACGGGCAGTGGAAGGCGGTGAGCGACATTTGGAACAGCGACAACCCGCCGCCGCCGGCCCCGCCGGCCCCGGCCACCAGATGACCTGACGGCCACGGGGACCTGCGGAACCCATGACGGTGCCGAACTTCCTTCGGAGCGAACCGGACCTCACGGCCTCGCTGCACCCGTTCCGCGAGCGCCTGGCCGAGACCGTTTCGTGGTGTTCCCGGCGCGCGACGCAGGAGGACCTGGCCGCCGCGCTCCGCACCGCGAACCTCTCCCCGCCCCCCGCCGTCGGCTGGCCGGAAACGGTGCGCAGCGTGGCGGAGGCGCGGCTCGTAGCCCTGGGACGGAGCTGGCGCCGCTCCCTGGATCCCCTCGGCGGTGGGCGCCTGCTGCTCTATTTTCCGACCTCGCCGTACTCCAAGGGAGCGGCGCGAACGGCCAGCAACGGGTACTTTGATCAGCGGGACACGCCGCCCTGGGATACCTGGGCGGCTTATATGGAAGAGACCGGGCGCAGCTACCTGGTCGCCTGGGTGCCGCCCCAGGCGCTCGCGCCGGCCACCGCCGGGGTCATTGCGGCGCCCAGTTCCCTGGCCTGGCTGGACAACGCGGACGTGGGGTTCCGCCCCCCGTCACCCGTCTGATAGAAGAGAAGGATTGCATGCTCGAGGATCGCAAATACCGCCGCCACGAGATCGCCGTCCGCGCTCGGGCCTACCTGCAGGGGATGATCCCGCGCAGCACGGTCCTGGAGGGGCTCGAGGCGGGTGACTGGGAGGACCCGCTGCTGCGACCCCTGCTCGAGGCCATCCAGAACGCCCCCAAGAAGTCGCGGTTCTCGGGACTGTGGGGGCGCGCCTATGACGCCTTCGTGGCCCAGACCGAGGCGCTGATCGAAGCCGCCGATCGTGAGCGCTGAACCGGGCTCCGCCCCCCGCGCCACGCCATCCGTCCGAGGTATTGCCATGCGCCGTGCCACGTTCGTGCTCTGCCTCGCCCTGTCCGCGGCTTGCGGCAGCGGCACCGACTCCAGCGGCCCGCCCGCCTCTCCCTACAACATCGCCGTCATCAGCGAGAACGGGTCGGGCGGGTCGGGCCAGCCGTACAATGACGTGATCGTCTACGAGGTGACGGACAAGTCCTCCGGCGCCGTGGTCAGCGGCGCCACGGTGGTCACCCAGGCGACCGCCGGCACCGTGGCCCCCATCCCGCTGGTGACCGCCGGCAACGGGCGCGTGACCGCCACCTGGACCATCGACGCCGCCGACCAGACCGCGGGCGTCACCCACGCCCTCGCCACCTGCGCCCCCGAGGTCGGCGGCGCAGTCTGCAAGACCAAGTTCGGCGACCCGCAGACGGTCCGAGTCACCTTCTAGTGGCGCTGCTGTCCCTCGACGCGCCAAGCGCCGCGAACTGGCTCGCGGCGCTTCCCGTGTCCGGCCTCTCGCTGCTCTACAAGCACAGTCCCCGCTGCGGCGTCTCATTCGATGCGGTGGACGAGGTCCAGGCCGTGGCCGCGGCCCACCCGGAGCTCCCCGTCTGGCAGCTCGACGTGGTGCGGCAGCGGCCCCTCTCCCAGGAGCTCGCCCGCGAGCTCGGCATCGCCCACGCCTCGCCGCAGGTCATCCTGCTCCACGGCGCCCGCCCCGTCTGGCATGCCTCCCACCAGCGAATCACCCGCTCGGCGCTGGCGGAACAGATCGCCGCCGCACGCCGGGACTGACCTACCGCCGCTGCTCCGCCATCAGCGCCAAGGTGTTGCCCTCGCTGTCATCCAGGAACGCCATCCACAGCTCGTGGTCCGTCAGCGTCGCGATCAGGTGCGGCGGCGTGGTGAAGCAGGCGCCCCGCGCCGCCAGCCGGGTGGCCGCGGCATGGATGTCCCCCACCCGGTAATACAGGATGGAACCGGCGTGGTCGTACCTGGGATCGCTGGGCACCGCGAGCATCAGGCGGACCCCGCCGGCATCGAAGAAGGCCATCCCCGGCGCCTCGAACAGGAACCGGAGTCCCAGCACGTCGCGATAGTACGCCGTCGCGCGCGGCAGGTCCCGGACGTTCACCGCGATCTGACCGATGGCCTGCAGGTCCGCCGGGTGCGCGCTCATCCGCGGAAGCCGGCGGGACCGTGGCTCCCGTCACAGTAGGGCGGGTTCCCGGAGTGCCCGCAGCGGCAGAGGGCAAAGGGCCCGTCCCGCTCCGACCGGCTGCCGTACTGCAGCTCCAGCGCCACCGGTCCATTCACCCGCACCGGCCCGTGCGCCTCCACCCGGATCGTCACCTCGCTGCCACCACTCGGCCGCGCCGGCGGCACCCCGGGGCGCACCGCCTGCAGCGCACCACTCGGACACCGGGCCACCACAGCCGCGACGTCCGGGGCGGACGCGGCGCCGGGACGCACCCAGTCGGTGCGGGAGACGTCGAACACCGCGGGAAGTCCCCGCAGGCATTCCCCGGAGTGGCTGCAGAGGTTGGGATCAAACGTGATAGTGATGTCGGGAGCCCGGAACACCTGCACGCGCTTGGTCATGGGCATGATCCTACCGGAGCCCGGCCGCAAAGGTCGAATCGCGCCACACCGGCTTCCCCTCGAGCAGGGTCAGCAGCACGCGGGTCCGGTGGATCGCCTCGGGGGGCAGGTCGAACAGGTTGTGCTCGAGCACGATCAGGTCCGCCAGCTTGCCGGCCTCGAGGCTGCCGGTCTCCCGTTCCATCTGGTGGGCGTACGCGCCGTTGATCGTGTACGCCTGCAGCATCCGGGGAAGGTCGGCGCGCTCCTCCGGCAGCCAGGCCGGCCCGGGGCCCGCCTCGGGGGCCCGCCGGAGGATGGCGACCTGGATGGCGTCCAGCGGATTGAGGGTGGAGACGGTCCAGTCGCTGCCCCCCGCCACCATGGCGCCGCTCGCGAGCATGCTGCCGATCGGGTACAGCCACCGGGAACGCGCCGGCCCCAGCGCCGGCTCGGTCAGCTCGGTGATGTACTCATCGGCCTGGGCCCAGAAGGGCTGGAAGCTGGCGATGGCGCCGAGGCCGCGGAACCGGGCCAGGTCGGCGGGGTCGAACAGCTGGATGTGGGCCAGCACCGGCCGCGCGTCCCGGGACCCGTTCACCTCCCGCGCCCGCGCCAGCGCATCCAGGCTCACCCGGATGGCGCGGTCCCCGATGGCGTGCAGGTGCAGCTGAAACCCCGCCTTGTCCAGGGCGAGCACCCGCTCCTCGAGCGCAGCGGGCTCGAACACCAGCGGGCCGGTGTCTCCGCCACGCCCGAGGTACGGGGCGAGCAGCGCCGCGGTGCGGGACTCGATGACCCCGTCGGTGTAGATCTTGGCGGTGGCGGCCCGCAGCCGGTTGGAGCCGCGCACCCCCTCCCGCGCCGCCTTGAGCCGCGCCAGCATGTCCGCCGTCGGCAGGTCCTCCGGCACGCTGAGCGCGGCGAAGACCCGTGCCGTCAGCTCGGCGCGGCGGTCCACTGCCTGGTAGGCCTCGAGATACTCGGGACTCACGTCCGCGTCGGTGATCGACGTGATCCCCAGCCGGTTCGCCTCCCGCAGTGCCCGGCGCACCGCCCCGGTCCGCTCCTCCGGCGTGGACGGCGGGAGCCTCGAGGCTACCAGCCCGATCGCCCCTTCCCGGAGCGTCCCGCTCGGCTCGCCGCTGCGGGGGTCCCGTTCGATCCGGCCCCCGGCGGGGTCGGGCGTCTCCCGGGTGATGCCCGCCAGTTCCAGCGCCTTCGAATTGACCCACGCCGAGTGTCCGTCGGCGGCGTAGAAGAAGGCGGGCCGGTCGGAGACGATCCGGTCGAGCAGGGCCTTGCCGGGGTTGCCAGCGGGGAACACCGGCAGCTGCCAGCCGTTCCCGCGGATCCAGGGCTCGTCCGGGCGCGCCGCGACGCAGGCGCGGATCGCCCCTTCGACCTCCGTCGGGGTTCGCGCCTCGTAGAGATTGCACTCCCCCAGCTCGAGCCCGCCGGAGAGCGGATGGGCGTGGGTGTCCTGGAACCCCGGCAGCACCATCCTCCCGCCCAGCTCGAGTACGGTCGTGGCGCGGCCCACGAACCGCTGCGCCCCCGCGGCATCGCCGACATAGATGATCCGCCCCTCGCGGATCGCCAGCGCCTCCGCCCAGGGACGCGACGCCGTCGCGGTCCAGACGGCGCCGTCCCGCAGCACCAGGTCGGCCGGGGTCGCCGGCGGCCGCTGCTCCAGGTGGCAGCCGCTCGCGAGTGTGACGAGGACCAGCGCCGCCGCCGGGAGATGGGCCCGCATGCTACTCCCGAGGTGCAAGCGTCACGGCCCCGACCCCGCTCAGCCAGCTGAAGGGGTCGACCGAGAATCCCGACACCCGGCGGGACACCGCCGCCACGTTCACCGGCGCATACAGGAAGAGCGCCGGCGCGTCGGCATTGAGGGTGTCGAGCGCGGCCCGCCAGGCGCGGCGCGCGGCCCCCACATCGGTGGCGGCGAGCGCCGCCCCGAACTGCCGATCGAAGGCCGGGTTGGCGTAGCCGCCGTAGTTGAGGACACCGATGCCCGCCGCGGTCCACTGGTCCGCCAGGCCGCGCGGGCTCGGCTCGTCGAGCCAGGCACCGATGTAGCTGTCGAACCGCCCCTGCCCCAGGCGCTCCTGGAACACCGGAAAGTCCACCGCGGTCACCGTCACCTCCGCCCCGGCCAGCCGCCACCCCTCCTGCAGCGCCTCCGCCAGCCGCTTCCGGCCCAGACTGGTGGCGGGCACCAGGATGTCGAACCGGAGCGGGGTATTGCCCCGCACCCGCATCCCATTCGCGCCGCGGCGCCAGCCGGCAGCATCGAAGGCCCGCGCCGCGGCGGCGGTGTCGTAGGGCAGGGTGGCCACGCTGTCATCCCAGATCCAGAGCAGCTGCGACATCGGGCCCGGGGGCGCCTTGGCCCCGGCGCCGTAGATGGTGCGTGCGATCGCCGCGCGGTCCACCGCCTGGTTGAGCGCGCGCCGCACGTCCCGATTCGCCAACACCGAGCCGCCGAGGTTGTACCCCAGGAACCCGTACGCCGCCGCCGGATAGGAGAGGGTGCGGAGTCCGCTGTCCCCTTCCACTCGCGCCACCCGCTCGGGTGAGCCCACCGCCTCCAGCAAGTCCGCCTCGCGAGCCAGGACCAGGTTGAGCGCGGCGTCCGGATCGCCGGCGAAGCGCCAGACGAGGGTGCGCACGGCGGGCATCGCGCCCCTGGCGCTGTCGGCGGTGAGGGTCAACGACTGCCCCCGCGCCCAGCTCGTCAGCCGGTAGGGCCCGCTTCCGATCACGTGCGCGACTGCGGTATCGGCACCCCAGTGCTCCCGTTCCTGCCAGCGCCAGACGTGTTCCGGGATCACCCGCACATGCCAGGTCGCGTCGTACAGCTGCTCCGGATACGCCCGCGCAAACCCGATCCGCACCGTGGCGGAGTCCTCGGCGGTGGCGGTGATCTGCCCCGCGAGCGCGCCGCGGGCCTGGGTGTCGAGCACCGAGTCGGCGTAGGCCTGGAAGGAGAACACCACGTCCGCGGCGGTCACCGGCTCGCCATCATGCCAGCGGGCGCCGGAGCGCAGGTGGAAGCGGAGGGTCAGGCTGTCCACCCGCTCCCATCGCGCCGCGAGCCGGGGGCGGTAGGCGGCGGGGTCAATCGGTGCCCCGCCGGGAGCGAGGTCCGCCAGCCGCTCGTAGATCTGGTCGCTGATGTCCCGGCCCACGGTCTCGAACACCAGCGGCGGGAGCAGCCCTTCGGGCTCTCCCGTCGCGGCGATCACCAGCTGGTCGCAGCTGGCGCAGGGCCGGGCATCCCGGCAGGCAAGGAGGGCGGCGAGGCCGAGGAAGGCGAGGGGGAAGCGCGGAGGCACGCGGGCTCTCATGGGTTCGTTGTCGTTCATGCGCCAAGGTACCGCTCGCGCAGCACCCGCAGGTGGTGGATCTCGTGGCCGGCGATGATCCAGGCCAGCGCCCGGGCGCTCACCACCTTGCCGCTCGCGATACCGCGCCGCTCGAGCGCCGCCGCATCCACGTTCCGCACCAGCGACAGCGTCGCGTCCCGCACCGCGGCAAACTCCGCCGCGATATCCGGCAGCGTCCGCCGCTCGAAGCCACCCGCCGGCACGTAGGCGTTCTCGTCGAAGGACGCGAGCGGTGTCTCATCCCCTCGGGCCACCCGGAGCAGCCGGTAGGCGAAGATCCGCTCGGCATCGCTCAGGTGGCCGATCACCTCCCGCACCGACCACTTCTCCGGCGCGTAGCGGAACCCCGCCTTGGCCGCCGGGACCGCCGCCAGGAAGGCGGCGGTGCGGTGCCGGGCCGTTTCCAGCGTGGCGAGGGCGTCCTCGCCCTCCACCGCGTTGACGTAGGTGCCGTAGTAGGGGGCGTATTCATCGAGGGCGGGACGGGGGATCGGCATCGGATCGGTCCGGCACGGGGTGACAAGCACCAACGGAACGGGGAAGCAGGAGAGGATAGCCCTCTCCCCTGAAATGGCAACCGCGGCGTGCCTGGGCCCAGCGCCGGGATGTGCCGTTCACGTCATTGGAACGAAACATTACAGCCGCCACGATCTGATAAGAAATATGGCACTGTGTTCCGGCCCACAAAGCGGCGCTAGTATGTTGTTGAATAAGAAGTTATCATAACTGCTCCGTGGTGGTCCGTGCATTGCCTTTGTACTGGCCGGGAAGTCCACCGCTACCGACCAGAACAAGGAGCAGCAAGATGAACCCGATCAAGTTTGGCGCGACTGCGCTCGCCGCCACCGCCCTCCTCGCCGCCTGCAGCGGCGACTCCGCCGGCCCCTCCGTGGCCGGCCGCCAGGTCGCCTTTCAGCTGGCGACCAATCCGGCCCCGGCCGGCGGCCTTGCCGCCCTGGCCGGCCAGGAAGTGATCGCCGTCGGCAGCGACACGATCGTCCTGACCAGCGTCCAGATGGTGCTGCGCGAGATCGAGCTCAAGCGGGTGGGCGGCATCACGTGCGACACCGCCCAGGTCGAGGACGACTGCGAGGAGCTGGAGATCGACGCCACCCTGCTCGACCTGCCGCTCGGCAACGGCGCCCAGCGCCAGTTCACCGTGGCGATCGACACCGGCAGCTACGGCAAGATCGAGTTCGAGATCCACAAGGCCTCGAGCGGCGACGACTCGGCCTTCGTGGCCCTGCACCCCGAGTTCGAGGATGCCAGCATCCGCGTCACGGGTACCTACAACGGCGTCGCCTTCACCTACGTCTCCGACCTCGACGTGGAGCAGGAGTACGACTTCGTGCCGCCGCTCACCGTCACCGAGACCACCGGCGCCAACGTGACCCTGTTCGTGGACCTGAACGCCTGGTTCCTCAACCAGAACGCCGACGGCCTCATCGATCCGGCCACCGCCAACAAGGGCGGCCAGCTCGAGGGCGAGGTGAAGAGCAACATCGAGGCGTCCCTCAACGCCTTCGAGGACGACGACCGCGACGGCGAAGAGGACTAATCGCAGGGCTGCCGTCGCAGGTTCGCGCCTGCCGGGGAAGCGGGGAAACGGGGAAACGGAGCTTCACACCCGTTTCTCCGTTTCTCCGTTTCCCCGTTTGGGAGTGTCTGTTTCTTTGTGTATGAGCCTGGTTCACTGCCATGCCGGGACCCGGTCCCCGAAGAGCAGGCGGATGTGCCGCATTGCCTCCACCCAGTGCTGCGGGGTGCCCAGCCGGGCCTGTGCGTTCCGCAGGGCCAGGTAGAGCAGTTTGCCCGC
>JANRJZ010000070.1:0-12722 GCA_033763675.1 Gemmatimonadota bacterium | reverse complement strand
TCGTGGCCCAGTTCGAGAAGGAGTACCTGACCCGGCTGATCGGGCGGGCCGGGGGCAACATGTCGAAGGCGGCGCGCCTGGCCAATATCGACCGGACGACGCTGTACCGGCTGATGGACAAGCACAACTTCCAGCGCGACGAGCTCCAGGGGCCGACGGAGTGACCCAGCGGGCGGGCGAACTGATCGGCTTTCCGGCGCCATGTCCCGAGGTCCCGGAGGTCGTCTGGGAGGCATTTGGCCGCGCCCTGGCGGAAGTCGAGGCCGGGTGGCAGCAGGTCGCCGACGACAGCCCAGCCCAGGAAGAGGTCCGGGGCCTCCTCACCCAGGTGGCGGCGGCGGTGAGCCATGCCACCCGCGGCACGGCGCCGACGCCCGAGGCGCTCCCCCGCACCGTCCTTACCCGCCGCCTCCTGGACCTCGCCCGGCGCCAGTTCGTCGGGCAGGTGGCGCGCCTCACGCCCGTCCCCGACGGGCGCGGGCTCCTGGGACTGCTCTGCGCCATCGAGCAGGTGCATCGCGCCCTCGAGCCCGACTGGGCCCAGCACTTCGCCGACCGGCTCTCCGGCCCCGATGGCATGGAGCTGGTCGTCGAGGTGGCCCATGACCTGCGCTCGCCACTCACCTCGATCCTGTTCCTCGCCGAGACCCTGCAGCGCAGCCGCAGCGGCCCGATCAACGCGGTGCAGGAACGGCAGCTCGGCCTCATCTACTCCGCCGCCTTCGGGCTCTCCTCCCTCGCCAGCGACGTCATCGAGCTGGCGCGCGGGGGGGACCGGCTGGTGGACCTCGACCCGCTGCCCTTCTCGATCGCCGACATCTTCGAGTCGGTGCGGGACATCGTCCAGCCCATCGCGGAGGAAAAGGGCCTCACGGTGCGGCTGTTCATGCCGCCGGACGACTTCCGGGTCGGGCACCCGGTGGCGCTCTCCCGGGTGCTGCTCAACCTCACCACCAACGCCCTCAAGTTCACGTCCGAAGGGTACGTGGAGCTGCGCGGGGAGCAGCGCACCGGGAACACGGTAGAGTTCTCGGTGCGGGACACCGGCCGTGGCATCCCGTCCCATGCCATGCTGACCCTCTTCGAGCCGTTCCGCCGCCGGCAGAAACAGGGCGAGTACGCCTTCTCCGGCGCCGGGCTCGGCCTCTCCATCTGCCGCAAGCTGGTGGAGGCGATGCGCTCGAACCTCAAGGTCGAGACCTTCGCCGATACCGGCACCCGGTTCTACTTCGAACTCGACCTCCCGCTCGCCTCCGACCGGCAATGACGCGACTCCTCCACATCGTCGGGGCCCGGCCCAACTTCATGAAGGTGGCGCCGGTCCTGCGGGCCGGCCGGGCGCGGCCCGGAGTCGAGCAGTTCCTGGTGCACACCGGCCAGCACTACGATGCCGCGATGAGCGACCGGTTCTTCACCGACCTCGAGCTGCCGGCCCCCGACGTGAACCTCGGAGTCGGCTCCGGCAGCCACGCGGTCCAGACCGCGCGCATCATGACGGAGTTCGAGCCGGTCCTCGACCGCCTGGCGCCCGACTGGGTAGTGGTGTACGGGGACGTCAACTCGACCATGGCGTGCTCCCTGGTGGCCGCGAAGAAGGGGGTCCGGGTGGCCCACGTCGAGGCCGGGCTGCGCAGCCGCGACCGCGGCATGCCGGAGGAAATCAACCGGCTGGTGACCGACGTGATCGCGGACCTGCTGCTCACGCCGAGCCGGGATGCCGATGAGAACCTGCGCGCGGAAGGGATCCCGGACGCCAAGATCCGCTTCGTCGGCAACGTCATGGTGGACACCCTGCTCACGCTGCGCGCCAAGGCGGCCGCCTGCGCCGCCCCCGAGGCCCACGGGGTCGCGGGCCGCCCCTACGCCTTCTGCACCTTTCACCGGCCGTCGAACGTGGATCGGGGAGAGGTGCTGGGCGAGATTCTCGGCGCCCTCGACGACCTGGCGGCCACCATGCCGGTCATCTTTGCGATCCACCCCCGGACCCGGCAGCGGATCGGGGAGTTCGGCCTGGAGCGGCTGGCGCAGCGGGTCACCCTGCTGGACCCGCTGAGTTACCTGGAAACGATCTCGCTGGTGGACCGCGCCACCCTGGTGCTGACCGACTCCGGCGGGCTGCAGGAGGAAA
Source organism: Gemmatimonadota bacterium (assembly GCA_033763675.1). Classification (GTDB taxonomy): domain Bacteria; phylum Gemmatimonadota; class Gemmatimonadetes; order Gemmatimonadales; family GWC2-71-9; genus JADJOM01. Next base: position 10,594 of record JANRJZ010000070.1, on the reverse strand, counting down.
CCACCGTCCTGGGGGTGCCCTGCCTGACGGCCCGACCCAACACCGAGCGTCCGGTCACGATCACCGAGGGCACCAACCGGCTCATTCCCTCCCGCCGGGCTGGGATCAACCAGGCGGTCGCAGAGGTGCTGGCCCGGCGGGCCAACGGCGGGTTCCACCCGGGACGCCCGGAGGGGTGGGACGGCCGGGCGGGGGAACGGATCATCGCCGCCCTGGTTCCGGACTGACCCCTCGCCCGGAACCCGGCCTCCGCTGTAGATTCCCCGGCTGATCCCGGGATGCTGCGAGCCGCCATGGTGGTGGCCGCCCCGGGATCCGCGACGCCGGGGGCGGGCACGGAGGAGTGAGTGGCGTCAGCCCTACCTCCCTCACGCCCCGCACCCCGCCCGCGCTCTCAGACCGAAGACGGAATGTGACGACACCCCACCTGCGACACCTGCGTGCCGGGGATCCCCCCCTGCACGCGCCGAACGCCGCGTTGATGATCGACTTCGACAACGTCACGCTCGGCATTCGCTCGGACCTCACCAAGGAACTGAAGCACCTCCTCAACAGCGACATCATCAAGGGCAAGGTCGCCGTCTCCCGCGCCTATGCGGACTGGCGGCGGTACCATCAGTACATCGTGCCGCTGTCGGAGTCCTCGATCGACCTGATCTTTGCCCCCGCCTTCGGCACCAACAAGAAGAACGCGACCGATATCCGGCTTGCCATCGACGCGATGGAGCTGGTCTTCACCCGCCCAGAGATCGGCACGTTCATCCTGCTGTCGGGGGACAGCGACTTCTCGATGCTGGTGATCAAGCTGAAGGAGTACGGCAAGTACGTGATTGGCGTCGGGATCCGCGAGTCGGCCAGCGACCTGCTCATCCAGAACTGCGACGAGTACTTCAGCTATTCCGACCTCGCGGGGCTCACCAAGGAAGCCGACACCCCCTCGATCCAGAAGGACCCCTGGCAGCTGGTGCAGGAGGCCGTCGCCACCATGGCGCGTGAAGGCGACGTCATGCGCTCCGACCGGCTGAAGCAGGTCATGCAGCAGATCGACCCGAACTTCGACGAGAAGAACGCCGGGTTCAGCCGCTTCTCCAAGTTTGTCCTCGAGGCCAGCCACAAGGGATTCATCAAGCTGACCAAGCTGGAGAACGGGCAGTACGAGGTGTCTCCCGCGGCGCCCGGCGCAGACGTGCCCGCGAAGACGCCCGCCGGGCGCGCCGCCGCCGAACCGGTGGAGGAGGGGGGCGAGGAAGCTCGGCGCGGGCGCAGTCGGCGGGGCCGGGGCCGCGGCCGCGGTCGCGGGGGGGAGCGGGAGCCCGGGGAACGGCGGGTGGGACGCCGCCCGGAGGGGGAGCGGCCCGCGCCGCCAAGCGCGCCGACGGCGGCCCGCACGGAAGGGCTGACGCTCGCCCGCGCATTCGACCTGCTCCGCCGCGCCCTCGCGGAACTGCCCAGCCCTGCGGGGCACGAGGCCGTCCGCAACCGGATGGCCGTGCTGCACGGCCGGCAGGACACGATGCTCGACGGCGGCCGGTTCTTCCGGTTCCTGCGCCAGGCGCACGACGCCGAGGTCGCCGACGTCCGGAAGCTGGGCGAGGACGACTACGAGGTCATCGGGCGCCGGACCGAGTCGGGGCCGATCGCTTCACCCGGGGCCACGGGTCCGGTGGCCGCCACCGAGTCCACCGATGACCAGGCGGCGCCCGGCCCGGTCACCGAAGCCGCCGCGGTGCGGGGTGGGCTGCGCTTCCGCCGCGGTTCGCGGCTGGGCGCCGCCGCCCAGGTGATTCCCATGATCGGGGTGGTGACCATGGAGGAAGAGGTCGCGGAGCCGGAGCCCGCCAGGAAGGCGAAGAGCCCGCGGAAGAAGGCGGCGAAGGCCGCTCCGGCCGCCGAGCCGGCGGAAGCCGGGGACGAGCCGCCCAGGAAAAAGCGGGCGTCCCGGGCAAAGAAGAAGCCGGCGGAATAATGGGGACGGGACGACGGGCAGCCTCGCTGCCCGTTTCCTTTTTCCGGCGGGATCCGGTCTCGGTCGCCCGGGGGCTGCTGGGCATGACGCTGGTGACCGGGGCGGGGCGGGGCCGCACCGCCGGCCGCATCGTGGAGGTCGAGGCCTACCTCGGCGCCGAGGACCCGGCGAGTCACGCCTTCGGGTTTCGGCGGCACGCGCAGAATGCCGGGCTGTATGGCCCCGCCGGCTCCTGGTACGTCTACCTCTCCTATGGCATGCACTGGTGCGCCAACCTGGTGACCGGTCCCCCGGGCCTGGGCGCCGCGGTGCTGCTCCGGGCCCTGGAGCCGATCGAGGGGCTGCCGGTCATGCGCCGCCGTCGCGGGGAGGTTCCCGACCGGCTGCTCTGTGCCGGTCCGGGCCGGCTCTGCCAGGCGCTGGGCATCACCCGGGCAGTGGACGGCACCAGGCGCGAGGCCGGGACGGCGCTGGTGATCCGGCCGGGGCAATTCGGCGCCCCGGAGGTCGCGGTATCGCGGCGCATCGGATTGACCCGGGCGGCGGACTGGCCGCTCCGGTTCACCATCAGGGGCTCTCCCTGGGTGTCGCGCCGGGTGGTGGAAGAATGAAACGGGGCGAACCGTCAGGTTCGCCCCGTGTACGCCGGTCCTGCCGCAGGCCCGCCGGCTAATCCCCGCCGCTGGTGCCGCTCGCCCCGTCAGACACTTCCCGTGCGCCCCCGAGCCCGATCCGGATCCCTCCCATGAAGGCGTGGGTGGGGCCGGTGAGCAGCTTGCTGCTCGAGGGGCCGGAGGTGAGCATGTACTGCCCGAAGAGCATGAAGCGGTCGACCCGGAACTGCACCCCGCCGATCAGGCTCCCGAAGCCGTGACCGCCCAGGCGATCGGCGAGTCTCGAGGCGCTGTCCGCATCGGCCGGCGTCCCGAAGAAGCCTTGCGGGTACTCCTTCACGGTGTGGATCCAGCCGGCTCCGACGCCGATGTAGGGCTGGGCCGCCGTCTTGAACGGGAAGGCGACCAGGCTGAGGGAGTACTTCCGGATGTTGTTGAAGACCACCTGCCGGGAGCCGCCGAGCACCGTCGGATCGGGGTAGGAGCTGGTCTGGTTCTTCTTGAACCCCTCCTCCACGGCGAGGATGAGCCCGGTCCGCTTGGCGGTCACCAGGAAGTGCGCGCCACCGGTGAAGATGGCGCCCTTGGTCTGGGTCTTGGTCTCGAAGATCGTGACGCCGACCTGGCCACCGACGTACCACTTGAAGGTCTCGAACCCCGTCACCTGGGCGGCGAGGGACGGGGCCAGAGCCAGGGACGCCAGCCCGAGCACCGTCCCGGTGCGGCCGAGCATGCGCATCGCGATGCCTCCAGATGAGTGCGGTTGAGCCCCTATGGGCTTTTCCAGCTTTTGCTTGTGGCGCTGAGCTTACAAAGTACTTGAAGTCGCCCGAACCCACAAGACTCCCAATCCCCGAACAAAGACCGGCATTGTGGCCCCGCTCACACCACCTTGAGGCGCTGCCCCACCTTCCGGATGGCGCGCAGAGCCTGATCGAGGTCGTCACGGGTATGGGCGGCAGAGATCTGGCACCGGATCCGCGCCTGGCCCTGGGGAACCACCGGGAACCCGAAGCCGGTGACGAAGACACCCTCGGCGAGGAGCTGGGAGCTCATCTCGATGGCCTTGGCGGTCTCCCCGAGGATGACGGGGATGATGGGAGTCTCGCCCGGGAGCGGCTGGAACCCGGCGGCGAGCAGCTGCTCCCGGAAATAGCGCGCATTCTGCCGCAGGGTCTCGACCCGCTCGGGGTGCCGCTCGAGGTACTCGATGCTGGCCAGGGCGCTGGCGGCCACCGTCGGCGGCAGGGCGTTGGAGAAAAGCTGGGGTCGGGCCCGCTGGGTGAGGTAGTCACAGACATTGGCGGTCGAGGCCGCGAATCCCCCCGCCGCGCCACCCAGGGCCTTGCCGAGGGTGGACGTGATGATGTCCACCTCCCCCACCATGCCGAAATGTTCCGCGGTGCCCCGGCCGGTTCGGCCCAGCACCCCAGTCGCGTGGCTGTCGTCCACCACGAGCACGGCGTCGTGGCGCCGGCACAGCTCGGCGATGTCCGGCAGCTTCGCGATCGCGCCTTCCATGGAGAAGACGCCGTCGGTGATCACCATGCGGACCCGGCGATCCCGGGCCGCGAGGAGCTTCGCCTCGAGATCCCCGAGGTCGGCGTGGCGGTACACCGCCGTCTGGCACTTGGTGATGGCCTTGGCCAGTCGAAGGCCGTCGATGATCGAGGCGTGGTTGAGCTGGTCGCTGAGGATGATGTCGTCCTCGCCGAGCAGCGTCCCGGGCACGGCCTCATTGGCGTTCCAGCAGCTCACGAAGCTGAGCGAGGCCTCGGTCCCGACCAGGCGGGCACTGGCCGCTTCCAGCTCGCGGTGCACGGTGAAGGTGCCGCAGATGAACCGCACCGACGCGGTGCCGGCCCCGTAGCGGTCCAGGGCGGCCTTGCCCGCGCTGACGACCTCGGGCAGGGCCGACAGGCCGAGGTAGTTGTTGGAGGACAGCACGATGACCTCGCCGTGTCCCTCCATCGTCACCCGCGGGCCCTGCGGGCCGTCGATGTAGAGCAGTCGCTTGTACACCCCGTCGCGGCGGAAGCCCTCGAGCTCGCCGGCCAGGCGCCGGTCCAGTGCGTCCATCATGCGCCGATCTCCAGGATGACCTTGCCCGCCTGCCCATCCTTGATGACCTGGATGGCCTCGGCGATCTGCTCCAGCTTGAAGCGGTGGGTGATCACGGGCCGGGGATCGAGCTGGCCCGCGCGGAGCAGCCGGAACATCTGCTGCCAGGTGTCGTACATCCGGCGGCCGGTGACCCCGTAGAGCGTGAGCCCCTTGAAGATGACGTCCCGGGCGAAGTTCACCTCGGTGGTGCGGCTCGGGGTCCCGAGGAGGTTCACCCGCCCCGCGAGCCGGGCCGCGCTGAAGGCGGTCTGGTGGCCGTTCGGGTGGCCGCTCATCTCGCAGACCAGGTCAACGCCCTCCCCTCCGGTCAGCTCCCGGATGCGTCCCGCGACATCCACCTCCGAGGGATTGAGGCAGACGTGGGCCCCCATCTTCCGCGCCAGCTCGAGCCGGGTGGGATTGAGGTCGCTGGCGATCACCAGCGAGGCGCCCCCCGCGCGGGCCACGCCGACGGCGAAGCAGCCGATCGGGCCGCAGCCGAGCACCAGCACCGCGCTGCCGGCCACATCACCGCCCTCCAGCACGGTGTGCACGGCGTTTCCCATCGGATCCATGATGGCCCCGATCTCGGTGGGGATGCCATCAAGCTGCATCACATTCGAGGCGGGCATCGCGATGAATTCGGCGAAGGCGCCGTCCCGGTCCACCCCGATGATCCTGGTCCGGCGGCAGACATGCGCATCGCCGGTCCGGCAGGGCAGGCAGTGGCCGCAGACGATGTGTCCCTCGGCGGTGACCCGGTCGCCGACGGCGAGCAATCCCTCCGCCCGCGCCTCCGCGCCCAGCTCCACGATCTCGCCGGCGAACTCATGGCCGATGACCACCGGCGGGCGCAGCCGGGCGCTGGCCCAGGCATCCCATTCCCAGATGTGGAGATCGGTGCCGCAGACGCCCGCGTGGTGCACCTTGATGAGTACGTCGCTCGGCCCGCAGGGCGGGACCGGCACGTCGCGGACAACCATCCCGGGACCGGCTTCAGTCTTGACGAGAGCGCGCATGGGTGGGCTGGCGGAGGAGGGTGGCGGGCCGGCGGATCCGGGGGCCACGGGCGACAAAACTAACGGCGGGGCGGCGGGCTCGGCTACGGCGCCGCCTGGTGCATGAATACCCGGATGGCCGACACCACGGCCCCCGGGTGCGACCGGGGCAGGATGCGGCCCCCACCCGGGACCAGTTCCCAGCGAGTCGCCGGCAGCGCCGCCATGAGTCCCCGCACGGTCTCGGCCTCCTCCGCTGGCGCGGCCTCGCCGCCCAGGAGCAGCACCGGAAGCCCGAGGCACTCGAGCGCCTCGGGCGGAATCCGGGGCTCCGCCGCCGCGGCGGAAGGAAGCGTGTGGGCGTTGGCGAGGAGGCGTTCCCGGGCGCCGGGCTCGAGGTCCTCCAGCCGCGTACCGGGCCCGAACCAGGCGGGAAGGAGGCGGGCCAGCGCCGGGAGGGGTGCCTGCGGGTCGAAGCGCCCGAGGGCGTCGCGGTAGCCCGCGGCCCGGGCGCCGGAGACCGCCTGGCGCCGGGCCGGCTCGGGGATGAAGGAATCCGCCACCGGATTCACCAGGACGATCGCCGCCAGCCGCCCCGGCTCCCGCAGCGCGAGCTGGAGGACCGCCAACGACGCCCACGAATGACCCACCACCACGGGCTGCTCGAGCCGCAGGGCCCGGATCACGGCCGCGAGATCCGCGGCGGTGGTCTCGAATCCCGATGGTGGATCGTCGGAACGCCAGGGATTCGGGTAGTGGTAGCGGCGACTGACCGTGATCACCCGGAAGCTATCTGCCAGGCTGGGGACGACCGGATCCCAGAAGCGATAGTCGGTGAGGGCGCCGTGCACGAGCAGGACCGGGCGGCCGGAGCCGCGATCGGTATAGGCAAAGCGATAGCCGTTGGCCAGGACGGCGTGGAGCGGAACCGAATCCTGCTGGCCGGCGAGCGCCGCCGGCGGTCCCGCGAAAAGCGCTGCCGCCAGCCAGACCCGCCGCATCAGAGGATCGAGCGGGTGAGCCCGCCGTCCACGCTCAGCACCGTGCCCGTGATATAGCGGGCGGGGCCGGAGGCGAGGAACGCCGCGGCGGCGGCAAACTCGGCCGGCGCACCGATGCGGCGGGCGGGGACCGCCTGGGCCATGTCCGCAAGCACCTCGGCGGTGCTCCTCCCCTGCGCCTTGCCACGCACGGCGGCGAGTTCGGTGAGGCGTTCGGTCCCGAAATAGCCGGGGCAGAGCACGTTGACCGTGATCCCCTCCGCCGCGACCTCGTCGGCCAGCGCCTTGGCGAAGCCAAGGACCCCCGCCCGGGCGGTGGTGGAGAGAATGAGCGCGGGGGATGGCTGTCTCGCCGCCACGGAGGCAAGGCACAGAATGCGGCCCCACCCCCCGGCACGCATGTGCGGCAGCGCGGCGCGGCTCAGGTGGATCGTGGAGAGCAGCGAGACCTCCAGCGCCAGCTGCCAGGCCTCCGGCGAGTGCGACTCCATCGGTCCCGCCGGTGGGCCCCCGGCGTTGCAGAGGAGGATGTCCGGGCCGCCCAGCTCCTGGTGTACCCTCTCCACCAGCGCGGCGGCCGCCCCCGGTTGGCTCACGTCCGCCGGGAGACCGGCGACCCGGCCAGCCGGCTCGGTCGCTCCCAGGCGCCGGACCGCGTGGTCCAGCTTGCCGGGGTCACGCCCATTGAGCGCAATCCGCGCACCTTCGGCGAATAGCGCCTCGGCCACCGCGTAGCCCAGGCCGGAAGAGCCGCCGCAGACCAGGGCGACGCGGTCACGAATCTCGAAGTCCATGCCCGGAAGATGGTGCGCGCGAGACGGAGCGGGAAGGTGGCCGGCTCAGCCGGCGGCGGGGTCCGCGCCGGGCCAGCCGGCGATGGCGCGGTGGAGGGCCGGATCGTGTGGGGGTTCGCGCGTGAGGCCCAGGATGACGGGGTGGAGCGCCAGCGCGGCGAGCTCGACGAGGTGCCAGACGCGAATGCCCAGCCCGAGTCCGGCGGGCGTCGTCGGGGCGGTGGGACTCGCGGCGGCGGCGCGTCCCATCCCGCCATAGGTGCGGCCGAGCAGCAGGATCCCGTGCCGGTACCGGAGGGGGACCCTCGCCGCGGCCGTCTCCGCGCTCCGGTAGTACACCTCCGCCAGGTCGGCGAGTTCCTCGAGCGCGGGACGGAGTCGCGCATGGGGGGCGCCACCGAGCACTGCCGCCTGGGTGAGCTGATGGCGGGCCAGCATCGTGGCGGGGAGATAGACCCGGTCCCGACGGGCGTCGGCGGACACCCCGAGGAGGATGTTGCTGAGCTGCAACCCGATGCCGAGATCCACGACCCGGACGAGCACCCCCGCGTCCCGGATGCCGAGCAGCGGGGCCAGCATGAGGCCGACGGCCGCACTCACCTGGTAGGCGTAGCGGACCAGGGCGTCGGTGTCGGGGAGCCGGACGGGATCGAGGTCGGACCGCATGCCATCGAGCAGGTGGCGGGCGCATTCGAGGGGGAGGCCGCTCCGGGCCGCGCCGGCGAGGAAGGCGGCGATGAGCGGGCGGGGTGCCCTCTGGCCGGAGAGTTCGGCTTCGACGGTCATCAGCGCCCCGCGGGCCGTCGCCGGATCGGAGGCCTCGTCCACCGCATCATCCAGGTGCCGGCAGAAACAGTAGAGCAGCGCCACGTCCTCGCGGGCCACCGGCGGGATGATCGCCGGGATCAGCCCCAGGCTCCGCGCGGCGCGGTCGAACTCGGCCCGGGCGGCGTGGACGGTATCGGCCCAGGGGAGGTAGCCCGGCCAGGCGGTGCCGGTCATCGCAGCAGGCGGTCGAGCAGGGCGAAGGCGAGGACCGTCGCCGACATCACGGCGTTCAGGGTGAAGAACGCCGTGTCGAGGCGGCTGAGGTCGTCATGCCGGACCAGGGAGTGCTCGTACAGCAGGATGAGGCCGGCGGCGCCGACCCCGGCGAAGTACCAGGGCCCGAGGCCCGCCCCGATCCCGAACACCACGAGGGCCGGGACGGTGAGGAGGTGGAGGACGCGGGCCACGGCGATGGTCCGGCGGATGCCGTAGCGGGCCACGAGGCTGCGCAGTCCGTGGGTCCGGTCGAAGGTCAGGTCGGGGAGCGAGTAGAAGATGTCGAACCCGCCCACCCAGGTGGCCACCGCGGCGGTGATCGCGAGGAGCGCCCAGGCCGGGTCGGACCAGCTCCCGGTCACGGCCAGCCAGCCGCCCACCGGGGCGATCGCGAGGGAGAGCCCCAGCCAGAGGTGGGACCAGTGGGTGAACCGCTTGGCGTAGCTATAGGCCAGGATCCAGCCCAGCGCCAGCGGCGCCAACCGGAAGCAGAGCGGGTTGATGGCCCATGCGGCGGCGAGAAACAGGAGCGCCGCGAGGAGCACCGATCCCAGCGCCTGGGCGACGGTCAGTGCCCCCCGGGGCAGCTCCCGGCGGCGGTTGCGTGGATTCTCCCGGTCGAAGCGGAGGTCGGCGACCATGTTGAAGCCGAGGGCGGCCCAGCGAGCGGCGGTGAAGGCGATCACGGCCAGCGCGACGGTCCGCCAGTCGAGCGGCGCGTGGCGGGAAGCGGCCACCACCCCCAGCAGCGCGAAGGGCAGGGCGAAGAGGGTATGGGGAAACTTCACCAGGTTCAGGTAGCGCGTCAGCCGCGACTCGCCCCCGAGCACCTGGCCGTCCGGGTGGGTGGCGGGGTCCACCGGTTCCGGGACCGGCTCCGGAAGTCCCGGCACCGGGGTCCTCATGATCGCTTCATCCGGCGCTGTCTATCTTGGCGTCCCATATGCCTGTAATTTCCTGAAGGGAAAACCAACCGGGAGCCACCATGATGGATCGGGACACAATCGTACGGCTGGTGCGGGAAAGCGATGCCTATGCGGGTGAGGCCCGGTACCTCGAGCGCGGTGGCTACCGCCTGATCGAGGAGCCCCGCCTGTTCAAGCACCTCGAGGACGACCTGGTCCGCGTGGTCTTCGCGACGACCGCCACCGAGGTGGTCGAGGGCACCGTGGTGGCCATGGTGACACTGTACGACCAGCGCCAGAAGTACAACATCTACGCCCACACCATCTGCGCCGGCCCCGGCGTGAACATCCTGCTCAAGGCGCGGTTCAACCCGATGCCGCAGGCCCGGCCCCAGCCAGGGGTCGCGGGCGAAGCCGCGATCGCCCAGTTCGTCGCCTGGAAAGAGGCGAGCTGGACCAAGTTCCTCAACGACGAGCTGCTGCTCGGCACCGAGACGGCCTCGACGATCTGGATCGCGTGCTTCTGGAAGGCGCTGGACCGGATGTTCGGCACCGGCCACCTGGTGAACTACGACCCCGACGCGATCCTCGCCGCGCACGTCTGAACGGCGGAAGCCGGAGAAACGGAGAAACGGAGAAACGAGATGCCGGAGGGCCGGGGACCTGGCCAACCTCCCTTTTCTCCCTTTCTCCGTTTCTCCGTTTCCCCCAGCTCCCTAGCCCCCCGCCTTGCCGAAGTATTCTCCCCACCGCTGGTCCACCTTCCGGATGATCTCGGGAGGCATCTCCACCGGCACCGGGTAGCCCTCCTTCCAGGTGCAATCGATCCCGATCGGGCCGCCGTACACCGGCCGGGCCCCGACGAACTCCTGCCGGGAGAAGATCATGTCCCGGACGGGATCGAAGCGATTGAAGATCCCCCACAACAGGCTGGTCTCGTCCCGCAGGTCCACGTCCCGGCTCACCGCGGCGATGAACCGGACCTCGCCGAGGCCGGGCCAGCGGAGCAGGGTCTCGAGTACCGCGCGTGGCTCCCGATCCACCGTGACCACGAGGAACCCGCCCTCGAGCAGCCGGTGCCCCACGACACGGCGGTCGGCGCTGGCGGGGTCGGCGATGCTCGCCGGGGGCGGGCGATCGGTGACCGGCTCGCCGGTGGCGTCGAGGAC
>JANRJZ010000069.1:0-16985 GCA_033763675.1 Gemmatimonadota bacterium | reverse complement strand
ATCGGCTGAGCGGAGGTTGGCGTAGAGCTCCCGCCAGGTACCCTCGTCGGACAGCAGTTCGATGTACTCCTCGGCCGAGAACCGCCGATGGTGCCCGCACTCGGGGCAGACGTTCAGCGCCCGTTCAAACTTGTCCCGGATGTCAACATGCCCGCACGCGTCGCACTTCTCCCACGCGTCCGGCGGAATCTCGAGGCGCTCCCGTACGGAGGGCCGGGGTTTCCGCTCTTTCTTGAACCATGCCATGACGGCCATATGGGGTTCGGGGAGAGATGTGAGCCTGCCGCGGAAGCCAGCCTCTGACCCCGCAATTTGTAGAGACCGGGTGGTTCGCGCCAGACCCTTCGACCTAAGTCATTGTCATACATCACCATAGCCGCCAAGCCGCGCGTCCCAGGCGGCCCGGAGGGCGAGCCCCAGGCAGGTGGCGGTGATGAGCAGGAAGGACCCCCCGTACGAGAAGAACGGGAGGGGGATGCCCGTGATCGGCATCACGTTGACGGTCATCCCCACGTTCTCGAAGACGTGGGTGAACAGGAGGCCGAGGACCCCGAATACCATCAGGCTGGAATTGGGATCGGTGGCCCGCCGGGCGATCCGCACCAGGACCACGAACAGGAGGAAGAAGAGCACCAGGGCGGCGACAACCCCGGCAAAGCCGAGTTCCTCGCCCAGGACGGCAAAGATGAAGTCGGTGTGCTGCTCCGGCAGGAAGGCCAGGCGCTTCTGGGGGCCCTCCAGGTACCCGTTCCCGAACCACCCCCCCGACCCGATGGCGACCTTGGACTGAATGGCGTGGTAGCCGGCCCGCTGGGGGTCCACCTCCGGGTTGAGGAAGGTGAGCAGCCGGTTCTGCTGGTACGGCTCCAGCTTGCGCCAGATCGGAAGGGCGATGAAGCCCATGGCCGAGTTGGCGGCGAAGACCGCCACCCCCTCCCAGAAATAGGGACGCCAGGCGATCAGCCCGACCATGAGCAGGGCCATCCACCCCACCCAGGTCACCCAGTTGAAGGCCAGCAACAGGCTGGCGATGGGGGAGGCCAGCAGCAGCAGCAGCATCGGGTGCACCCCGGCCCAGAACAGCATGGCGAAGAGGATGCCCGCGAAGACCAGCGCACTCCCCAGGTCGGGCTGCGCCAGCACCAGCAGCGCCGGCACCCCGGCGATGAGGCAGGCCGGGATGAGCTCCCGCAGCGTCTCGGGCGCCTCACGCAGCCCGGAGAGATGCCGCGCCAGCATCAGTGCCACCGCCAGCTTGGCGAACTCCGCCGGCTGGCCGATGGCGTGGCCGCCGATGTAGATCCAGCTCTTGCTGCTGGCGGCGGTCCCCGCCCCGCGGCCGATGACCAGCGTCAGGGCGAGGAGGAACAGCGCGGTGATGTACACCGGCAGGGAGGCCCATTCCAGGAGCCGGGGGGAGAAGCGGAAAGCGATCGCGGCCACGACGGCACCGATCCCCAGCCAGACCAGCTGCCGCTCCCACGCCCCGCGGGCCGCGAAGTTCGGCACGTCGGTCTGGCCCGCCGAATAGAGCACCACGAGGCCGAAGAGCACCAGGCCGGCCACAACGGTGAGCAGCGGGCGGTCGAGGCCGAGGCTGCGGGGCATCAGCGGGTCTCCGGCGAGAGCGGCACCGGGGAGGGTTGGGCCGGGCCGGCGCTGTCCAGCCGCTCGACCGGCCCCCCGACGGGATCCCCGGGCAGCGTAATCCGGCGCGGGCGGTCCCCCCCGGCGCTGTCCGGCCCCAGCAGGTAGCGCCGGATGGACCGGACCACGTAGGGCGCGACTTCACTGCCGTGGCCGCCGAATTCGAAGATGGCTCCCACCACGATCTCGGGCTTCTCCGCCGGAGCAAAGGCGATGAACCAGCCGTGATCCCGGTCCTTGTCGGCGTTCTGGGCGGTGCCGGTCTTTCCCGCCACCGCGAACTCCTGCAGCCGGCTGCGGGCCGCGGTTCCATGTTCCACCACCGCGATCAGCGACCGCCGGAGTCCATCCAGCTGGTCGGCGCTGAGCTCCAGGTCGAAGCTCTGCACCGTGTCCGGGCGGACCACGTAGGGGGTCGGCGCCTTGCCGTCCCCGGCGAGCGCCGCATAGAAGCGAACCATGTTGACCAGGGTCTGGGTGTTCTCGCCCTGGCCGATCGAGAGGTTGAGCACCACCGAATTGCTCCAGCCTCGCGGCCCGTACCGCCGGTCGTAATACTCGGTGGTGGCGGGCCAGATGGGGGCGGCCTCGTTGACCAGGTCCACGTGGGTCCGCTCCTGGAATCCCATCTGCACCCCATCGGACAGGATATTGGCGAGCTGGATCCGGAGCCCGAGCTGGTAGAAGTAGACGTCGCAGCTCTGGGCCACGGCGCCCAGCAGGTCAAGGGACCCGTGCCCGGTCTTCTTCCAGCAACGGAAGTACCGGTTGCCGAACTGCATGCCGCCGCCGCAGCCCTGCGGCATGTGGGTGTGCAGGTCGACCAGCCCGCGCTTGAGCGCCATGGCTGCCGTGGCCAACTTGAACGGCGACCCCGGCGGATAGCGGACCTGCAGCGCCCGGTTGAGCAGGGGCAGCGTCGGGTCGGTGGTGAGCCGCCGCAACTCCGCCCGGGAGATGCCGCCGATGAAGGAGTTGGGATCGTAGGCCGGCGTGGAGTAGAGCGCCCGGATCTCCCCCGCGGGAGTCATGGCGATCAGCGCCCCCGCCTGCCCCTTGGGCCAGATGCTGTCCACGTAGAGCTGCAGGTCCAGGTCGATCGTGGTGTGGAGCGCATGACCGGGCACCGACGGCAGCGGGGGGGCCGCGCCCTGCTCCCGCACCAGGCGGCCGCGGGCGTCCACCTCGATGTACCGCATGCCGGGGGCGCCGCGCAGCGAATCGTCGTATTCCTGTTCCAGGCCCGCGCGGCCCACCACCGAGCCCAGCCGCGCCCCGGCATACCGCCCGCCCTCCAGCTCCGCCTGCGTGATCTCGTTGACGTAGCCCACCAGGTGCGCCACCGCGGTGCCGCGGGGATAGACCCGGCGCGGTTCCGACTGGATCACCAGCCCCGGCAGGATGGCCCGGTGCTCCTCGAGCATCGCCACCTGCGCCCGGGTGGCGTTTCCCAGGACCAGCGCGGGCTGGTACCGCGCCTGGAGGTACCGGTCGACCACGGCCTCGACATCCGCGGAATCGAGCGGCACCACCGACCGGAACCGCTTGAGGATCTGCCGCAGCGAATCGGTGGAGCTGGCGAGCAGCGCCACCGAGAAGCCCGGTACCGTCTCCGCGATGACCCGTTCATTCCGGTCGAACACGGTGCCCCGCGCCGGCTGCAGCGGCACCTGCCGCAGGCGGTTGTTCTCCGCCCGCAGCCGGTAGCGATCCACCTGGAGAATCTGGGTACGGAAGAAGGCGCCGGTGAGCACCAGGAAGGCCACCGCCAGGATCCACCGGGCCCGGACGGCGCGCTCCCGCAGGCGGGACGGATGGAACTCGTTCATGCGTCCAGCCGGATGTCGAGCCAGCGCTGGAAGGTGACCAGGACCAGCGCCGCCATCAGCGCGGTGGTCACCGCCTGGAGCGGCGCGTGGACCAGGAGCGGCACCGTGAGCCCGCCCGGGCTGGGCCCGCTCGCGAGGATCTGGATCGCATTGCGGATCCACACGCCCAGCGCGATCACCAGCCCGTTGACGAAGAGGTTGTCGGGGAAGAAGACCGCGCGCCCCCAGGCGGCGAGATAGCCCACCAGCGTGTGGGCCAGCGCGCCGGCGCCGATCCGGGCGGGGCTCACCGCGTCCCCGGCCAGGCCCACGAGGAACCCGGCCACCGCGGCGGTCCCGGGCCGGCTGCGGATGGCGTAGAGCATGAGCGCGATCAGCAGGAAGTCCGGGGCGATGGCGGGATACCCCAAGCGGGGGCGCACCGCGAAGTGGACCACGACCAGGAGGCCCAGCACGGTCCACAGCCGGCCCCGATCCGCGCGCATGGCGATCATGGGGCGCTGTCCCCGCTGAAGGCGCCCGGCGGCAGACTTTCCGCCGGTGCCCGGAGAATCAGGACCTGGGAGGCCTCCTGCGGATTGGCCGCCGGCCGCACCAGGTAGATCCGCTCCCAGCCGGTCTCATCGTTCCCGACCCCGATGACGGTGCCGACCGGAATCCCCTGGGGATACACCCCGCCGAGCCCGGAGGTCACCACCAGGGTCCCCACCGGGACCGAATCGCGGATCGCCACCCCGCGGAGCTGCAGCAGGTGCTCCGACCCGGTGAGCTGCAGCGCCGGCGCGATGACACCGAAGACGTTGCCGGGAATGGTGTACGCGCTGGCCCGGAACTCGGGATGGGTCCAGGTCATCGCGATGGCCCGCCGGGCCTCCACCACCCGCACTACTCCGAGCAGCCCATCCGCCCCGACGACGGGATCAAACTGCTTGACCCCGGAGCGGGCGCCCGCCGACAGGAGGATCGTCCGGCCATCCGTCGGCACCGCCTGGTGCAACACCTCGGCGGCGACGTAGGGCACCCGGACCCGGGCCCCCAGGCCGAGCAGCGCCCGGAGCCGCTGGTTCTCGGCCCGGAGCGAGGGGAGGAACTGGGCCGCGTGCGCCGCGGAGTCACGTTCGGTGCGAAGGCGATCGAAGGAGGCGCGGCTGGTCCGGCCGGCTTCCGACCAGGCCTGCATCCAGAGGAAGGGGCGGAGAACGGAGCCGCGGATGGCGCCGGTGACCCGCTCCCCCACGTCGGGACGGAGCAGCATCACCGCGGAGAGGATCACGCACAAGCCGAACAGGACATTGTCCCGGCGAAGCAGCGCGCGATCCGACTGCGGAGGCATCTAGCGGTAGAGAACGCTTTGGTACTTCTCGTAGTCGTCGAGGATTCGGCCCGCGCCGCGCACCACGCAGGTCAGCGGGTCCTCGTCGATGTGGATCGGGAGCCCGGTCTCCTGGGCCAGCAGGATGTCGAGGCCCCGGATCAGGGCCCCGCCGCCGGTCATCACGATGCCACGATCCACGATGTCGCTGGCCAGCTCCGGGGGGGTGATCTCGAGCGCGCGGCGCACCGCGTCCACGATCTGCTGGATCGGCTCCTGTACCGCCTCGCGGATCTCGGAGGAGTGCACCCGCACCGTCTTGGGGATGCCGGAGACCAGGTCCCGACCCTTCACTTCCATTTCCCGCTCGTCGCCGGTCGGGGCGGCGGAGCCGATCTTGATCTTGATGGATTCCGCGGTGGGCTCGCCCACGAGCAGGTTGTAGTTCTTCCGCATGAACTGGACGATGGCCTGGTCCAGTTCATCCCCCGCCACGCGGATCGAGGTGTCCGACACGATGCCGGACAGCGCGATCACCGCGATCTCGGTGGTGCCGCCGCCGATGTCGATCACCATGTTGCCGGTCGGCGTCTCCACCGGGAGTCCCACCCCGATCGCCGCCGCCATCGGCTCCGCCACCATGTCCACCTGCTTGGCCCCGGCGGTCTCGGCGGAGTCGCGCACGGCGCGGCGCTCCACCTCCGTGATGCCGGAGGGAACGCACACGATGACCTTGGGGCGGACCCGGAAGACGTGCTTGTCGATGATCTGCTTGAGGAAGTACCGCAGCATCTTTTCGGTGACGTCGAAGTCGGCGATCACGCCGTCCTTGAGCGGACGTACCGCGATGATGTTGTCAGGCGTGCGGCCCAGCATCCGCTTCGCCTCGAGCCCGTAGCCCTTGGGGCGGCCGGTCGACTTCTCGATGGCCACGACAGAGGGTTCGTTCAGCACGATGCCCTCACCCTTCACGTAGATCAGGGTGTTGGCCGTGCCGAGATCCACCGCGATTTCATTCGCGGGGAGAAACGACCCGAGTTTTAGGGCTGAAAACTTCATTACCGGGCCAGTGACGGTCGAATTGGGGCAAAAGGTAACGGACGCCCTAAACTGCCACAAGACTGCAACTTAGGTGAGATTGTGGGTGACCCAGGTCACCACCTCGCCCCGGACGGCCGCCTAGTGCCCGGTGCTGCCGAAGCCGCCGGTCCCGCGCTCCGTCGGGGGGAGTTCCGCCACCTCCCGGAACACCGCCGACTCCACCCGGGCAAACACCAGCTGTCCGATCCGCATCCCGGGCGTCACCTCGAACGGGGCGCTCCCCAGGTTCACCAGCGCCACCATCAGCTCGCCCCGGTAGTCACTGTCAATCGTGGCCGGCGTGTTGGGCAGGGTGATCCCATGCTTGAGCGCGAGCCCTGACCGGGGCCGGATCTGGCACTCGAACCCGGGCGGAATGGCGATCGCGAAGCCGGTCCGGAACAGCCGCCGCTCCCCAGGCGCGAGGGACCCGGCGTCCGCGCTGGAGATGTCCATCCCCGCCGACCCCGGCGTAGCCGGGGCCGGCACCGGAAGCCCCGCGCCATGGGGCAACCGGATGAACTGGATGTCGAGCGGGGGGACCACTAGAGGACCTTCCCCACCTCCACCAGCGGCAGACCAAACGCTTCCGCCACACCGGGATAGACCACCTTGCCCTCCACCACGTTGAGCCCCAGGCGGAGTGCCGGGTCATCCATGCAGGCCTTCTTCCAGCCGTCCCGCGCCAGCCGCAGGCCGTAGGAGAGCGTGGCGTTGGTGAGCGCCAGGGTGGAGGTCCGGGGCACACCGCCCGGCATATTGGCCACGGCGTAGTGCAGGATTCCGTCCACGAAGTAGGTCGGGTTCTCATGGGTGGTGGGCTTGATGGTCTCGACGCAGCCCCCCTGGTCCACCGCCACGTCCACGATCACCGACCCGGGCTTCATCAGCTTCAGGTCCTCCCGCTTGACCAGGTGGGGGGCCTTGGCACCCGGCAGCAGCACGGCGCCGACCACCAGGTCCGCCCGGCGGATGGAGTCGAGGATGTTGTGCCGGTTGGAGTAGAGGGTGGTCACGTTGGCCGGGAGCACGTCGTCCAGGTAGCGCAGCCGCTCCAGGGAGACGTCGAGGATCGTGACCCGCGCCCCCATCCCGGCCGCCATCTTGGCGGCATTGATCCCCACGACCCCGCCCCCGATGATCACGACCTCGGCCGGCGGCACGCCGGGCACGCCCCCCAGCAGGACCCCGCTCCCGCCGAAGACCTTCTCGAGGTACTTGGCCCCCTCCTGCACCGCCATCCGCCCCGCCACCTCGGACATGGGGGTCAGCAGCGGCAGCTCGCCGTGGGGGAGCTGGACCGTCTCGTAGGCCACCGCGATCGCGCCCGACTTGATGACCGCCCGGGTGAGTTCCTCCCCGGCCGCGAAGTGGAAGTAGGTGTAGATCACCTGGCCGGCCCGCATCCTGGGCCACTCCACCGCGATCGGCTCCTTCACCTTCATGATCATGTCGGCCTTGGCCCAGACCGCGTCCGCGGTGGGCAGGATCTTTGCCCCGGCGGCGACGAACGCCTCGTCCGGGAAGCCGCTGCCGAGCCCGGCGCCCTGCTCCACGTACACGGCGTGGCCGCGGGTGACGAACGCCTCGGCCCCCGCCGGCACCAGCGCGATCCGGTTCTCGTTGGTCTTGATCTCCTTCGGTACGCCGATGATCATCGGATTCTCTGCGGTCTCAGGGTTGGCTGCATCCGCGGGCGCGCCTCGTGCCGCCCGCCGCGGGCTCTGGTGCGATCTGGACTACCCGGCGCCCGGGCCCAGGCGGACCACCGTCTGCCGGTCGGGGTCGAAGTACTCGGCCGTGATGGCCGCCACGTCATCGGCGCCCACCGCGTCGATCTCCGCCAGGATGGCGTCGAGCGGACGGTAGGCCTCCCCATGCAGGGCAAGCGTTGCCAGCCGGCTCATCCGGCTCTGGGGACTCTCCAGCGACAGCATCACCTGCCCCTTGAGCTGCTGCTTCCCCTGCTCCAGGTCGGCGGCGGGGAGTCCCTCGCGCGCCAGCCGGGCGTACTCCGCCCGGATGGCCTCGGCGGCCCGGTCGGCCGTCCCCGGCTGGGTCCCGACGTACACCCCGGCCACCCCCGCCACCTGGAAGAACTGCTGGTAGGCGTAGACGGCGTAGGCCAGCCCGAGTTCCTCCCGGATCCGCTGGAACAGCCGGCTCGACATCCCGCCGCCGAAGGTATTGGTCACCAGGGAGAGCGCAAAGCGGCGCCGGTCCCGGTAGGGGAACGTATCGGTCCCGAAGACGAGGTGCGTCTGGGCGGAATCCCGCTCGATCCGGTGCTCCTCGCCCCGGCGGGCCGGATGCGGCTCCACCGGGGGGCGCGGCGCGGACGGGGCGGCGTCTCCCTCGAACCACCCCTCCTGCGCCAGCAGGGCCAGGACCTGCTCGTGTTCCACCCGGCCGGCGGCCGCGATCACGCAGTTGGCGGGGTAGTAGCCCGCGCCGTGCACGGCCTGGAGGTCCCGGGCGGAGAGGGCCGCCACCGTCTCCCGGGTCCCGAGGATGGAGTAGCCGTAGGGATGCTCGGGCCACAGCCGGTCGCTGAAGAGCTCGAACACCTGGTCGTCCGGGGTGTCCTCGACTGTGGCGATCTCCTCCAGCACCACGTTCCGTTCCAGCGAGAGGTCCTCCTCGCGGAGCAGCGGCCGGCGGACCAGGTCGGTCAGCACGTCCACCGCCCGGGGCAGGTCCTCGTCGAGGATGTGGGCCTGGTAGTTGGTGTGGTCGCGACTGGTGTAGGCGTCGAGGGCGCCGCCCCGGGCCTCGAGCTCGAGCGCCAGCTGCCGCGCGCTGCGGCGCTCGGTGCCCTTGAAGACCATGTGTTCGAGGAGGTGCGACACGCCCATCTTGCCGCGGGCTTCGTGGGCGCTGGCGGTCCGGACCCACACCCCGGCGGCGACCGAGCGCACGCCGGGGAGGAGTTCGGTCAGGATGACAAGACCGTTGGGGGCAACGGTCCGGAAGAGGCCCTGGTCGAGGCGGGTGGTCTCCACGGGCGGCCCGGCCTCACTCCTTGGGGATGAGCGCCTTCCGGGACAGCTTCATGCGACCCTTCTCGTCCACCTCGAGCAGCTTGACCTTCACGACGTCCCCCTTCTTGACGACGTCCTCGGTCTTCTCGGTGCGGCCGTGCTGCAGCTCGCTGATGTGGAGCAGCCCCTCGACGCCGGGCAGGATCTCGACGAAGGCGCCGAAGGCGGTGGTGCTCTTCACCGGGCCCTCGTAGGTCTTCCCGACTTCCGGCTCCATGACCATGGACTCGATCATCTGGCGCGCCTTCTCGCCCCCCTCACCTCCGGGCGAGGCGATGGTGATCAGGCCGGTGTCCTCGATCGAGATCGAGGCCCCGGTGGCCTCCTGGATGCCCCGGATGGTCTTGCCCTTGGGGCCGATCACGTCGCCGATCCGGTCCGGCTTGATCATGATCGTGATGATGCGCGGCGCGTACTTCGACAGCTCCGGCCGCGCGGCCGGCAGCGCCTTCGCCATCTCCTTGAGGATGTGGAGCCGCCCCTTCCGGGCCTTCTCCAGCGCCTCTTCCATGATCTTCAGGTCCATCCCCTCGATCTTGATGTCCATCTGGATCGAGGTGATTCCGGTCGTGGTCCCGGCCACCTTGAAGTCCATGTCGCCGAGGGCGTCCTCCGACCCCAGGATGTCGGTGAGGATCGCGACCTTCTTGCCTTCCTTGATCAGCCCCATCGCCACACCGGCGCAGGCGGCCTTGACCGGCACGCCGGCATCCATCAGCGCCAGCGAGCCGCCGCAGACACTCGCCATCGAGGAGGAGCCGTTGGACTCCAGGATCTCGGAGACGATCCGGATGGTATAGGGGAACTTGTCGAAGTCGGGCAGCAGCGGGTGCAGCGCCCGTTCCGCCAGCGCCCCGTGGCCGATCTCGCGCCGGCTGGTGCCGCGCATCGGCTTGACCTCGCCGGTCGAGTAAGGCGGGAAGTTGTAGTGCAGCATGAACGACTTGCTGGACTCGCCCACGGTATCGATGGTATCGAGCCGCTGCTCGTCATCCGCGGTGCCCAGCGTGGCCGAGACCAGCGCCTGGGTCTCACCCCGCTGGAACACCGCCGAGCCGTGGGTGCGCGGGAGGTAGCTGGTCAGGATGCTGATGGGCCGGATGGTGTCGCAATCGCGCCCGTCCACCCGCTCCCCCTTCTCCAGCACCTGGGCCCGCATCACCCGGTACTCGATGTCTTCGAGCAGGAAGGAGATCTGCTTCCCGGCGTCGGGGAAGTCCGCCGCCAGGCTCTCCTTGACCCTGGCCTTGAGCGCCTCGGCGCCGGCGGCGCGGGCATGCTTGTCCTTGGCGTTGATGGCCTTGGCCATCTCGTCCTCGGCCAGGGCCTTCACCTTCTTGACGAGCGCCGGGTCGATCTCGTCCTTCTTCCACTCCATCTTGTCCACGGCGGCCTTGGCGATCAGCTTCTCCTGGTGACCCAGCAGCTCCTTGAGGCCCTTCTGGGCGACCTTGAGCGCCTCCAGGACCTCGGCCTCGGACACTTCGAGCGCCCCGCCCTCGACCATCACGATGGAATCGGCGCTGCCGCTCACCGTCATGTCCACGGTGGAGAATTCGAGCTGCTGGAACGTGGGGTTGAGGATCCAGTTGCCTTCCACGCGGCCCACCCGGACGGCCGCGATCGGACCGCTCCACGGCACCGGCGAGACCGCCAAGGCCAGCGACGCCGCCACCACGCCCAGGACGTCGGCGTCGTTCTCCTGGTCGGCGGACAGCACCGTCACGAAGACCTGGACCTCGTTCTTGAAGCCCTCCGGAAACAGCGGCCGGATCGAGCGGTCCACGCCCCGGGCAGCCAGGATCTCCTTGTCGCTCGGACGGGTCTCGCGCTTGATGAACCCGCCGGGGAACTTGCCGGCGGCGTAGGTGCGCTCCCGGTACTCGACGGTCAGGGGGAAGAAGGGCAGCGACGACTGGTTCGGGGAGACGGTCACGGCGGCGAGCACCACCGTCTCGCCGAAGCGGAGTTCGGCGGAACCCGCCGCCTGCTTGGCCAGCTTGCCGACTTCGATGACCAGCGGACGACCGGCAAACGTGCTCTCAATGCGGTGTGCAGTCACGACCTGTTCCTGTGCCTGGGGCCCAAATAGGTTGAAGGGCGTCCCCGCGAAACTGGCAGGGACGCCCTGAGCAAGACGAGTCGGTTAGTGCCGGAGTCCGAGCTGTTCGATCAGCGCCCGGTAGGTGGCGAGATCGTTTGTCCGGAGGTAGTTCAGCAGCCGGCGGCGGGTGCCCACCATCTTGAGCAGGCCGCGTCGGCCGTGATGATCCTTGGCGTGGGTGCGGAAGTGGTCGGTGAGGGAGTTGATCCGCTCGGTCAGGAGCGAGATCTGCACTTTCGCGGAGCCGGTGTCGGTCTCGTGCAACCGCTGCTTGGCGATAACCGCCTGCTTGTCAAAACCCATGCTGCGTGTATCCTCTTGGCACTGACGATGGGGACGGCTCCCCGGTCTCTTAAACTCAGTTAGCACAATAAAATAACGCGCCCCTCCCCCTATGGGCAACCCCGGAATGTCCAGCGACCAGCCCGCCCCCGGCCAGCGCCTTGGCCCCTTCACCCTCGAGCGCCTCCTTGGGCAGGGGGGCTTCGCCTGGGTGTATGCCGCCCGGCGGGACGACGGTAAGTCGTTTGCCATCAAGGTCTTGAAGCCGCGCTACGCGTCCGATCCACCGTTCGAGACCCGGTTCCGGCAGGAGGCGGCATTCGCCGCCAAGCTGCAGCACCCCAACATCATCCGCATCGAGGACGTGGGGGCCGACCAGGGTCTGGCCTACTTCGCCATGGAGCTCTACCCGGAGAGCCTCGCCGCCCGGCTGCAACCCGACGTCGTGCTCCCCGAAGCCACCGCCGTCGGCGTGATGCTGGGGGTGACCTCCGCCCTGGCCTTTGCCCATGAGCGCGAGGTCATCCACCGCGACATCAAGCCGGACAACATCCTCCTGGCCCCGGACGGGAGCGGGGTGCTCACCGACTTCGGCATCGCCCGGGCGGTGAGTGGCTACGTGCAGGCCACCGGCTTCATGATGACGATCGGGACCCCGGCCTACATCTCGCCCGAGCAGGCGCAGGGCCGCCCGCTCGATGGCCGGACCGACCTCTACTCCCTGGGCATCACCCTCTACCGCACCGTCACCGGCGAAGTCCCCTTCAAGTCGCGGGACTGGTTCGAACTGGCCCGGATGCACGTGGAGGACCGGCCCGACCCCCCGCGGAACCGCCGCCCCGAGCTGTCCAAGCGGCTGGAGCGGATCATCCTCCGGCTCCTCGCCAAGCACCCCAACGACCGCCACCCCTCCGCCACCGCCCTGCTGGAGGACCTGCGGGACGTGGCGGAGCGGACCCGGGACACCTCGGATATTCCGGTGCCGGACGGCTACCTGCGGGACTCGAAGGCGGTGAGCGGGGAGGGCGAGGAGAAGAAGAGCTGGTGGAAGATGTGGTAGGATGCCCGGGACGGAGCGCCGGCTCCGTCCCGGTCAGTGCAGGTCGGTCTCCCGCGGCGTGATCAGCTCGGCCACGCGCCCATCCAGCTTGAACACCAGGCCGTCCGCCTCCCGGCGCGCCCAGACCGCCCCGCTTTCAGTGGAGTCCAGCGCCAGGGCCGCGAGGAGTGCTCCCTCCCGCCCGAGGACGCGAAGGGTCCGGTCCGGCGGGGTGAAGCTGAGCGGCGCCTCGCGCGAGTCCGGGAAGGCCGTCCCCCGCAGGTTGGCCACCTGCTCGAACAGGCGCCGCGACGTCGCCGAGTCCGCCGCCCGTGCCCCGAGCGTGTAGCCGGCGTCGGTGCGGCTGAGCGACCAGGACCGCCCCCCGCGCATGACCTCGATCCGCCCGATCTGCTCCGGCTGGAGGCGGACCACCTGGAGGTCGCGCCACTGCTCGACGGTGAGGGCGGTCTGCTCCGCGAAGGCGCCGCGCAGGAGGTACACCTCCGCCTCGCCGGCCCGGCGCACGTAGAAGCCGTCGAAGTCCGGGCCCCGCCTCCCGATCCAGAGATCGAGCAGGGTCCGCTCCCCCGCGCCCACCGTCAGCCGCCTCCCCTGCACCGTGTCCACCGCCAGCCGCTCGTGCGACTGCGCGCTCGCGGAAACCAGCTCCCCGGAGGACGCGCTGTCGTTGAGGGCGGCGAGGAACCGCTCGACCGTCGCCGCCGCCGCGGGCAGGCCGTTCACCCGCCAGGCACCGCCACCCTGCTCCACCACCACGGAGTCGAGTCCCTGCCGGACCGCGATCCGGGTCAGCTCCGCGGCGGTCACCCGGGGGAGCGTGATGCCGCCCGGGGCATCGCCACCGGTTTGCCGGAGGATGGCCAGCGCCCCCCAGGCGAAGACCAGCACCGCCAGCGCCACCGCGATCCGCACCAGCATCCGCCCGCTCACGCTGCCGGCCCTCCGCCCGCGAGCGGCGTCCAGGGTGTGAGCGCGCGGCGCCGCCGTCCGGTCAGACGCACCAGCCCCACGAGACCGACCAGCGCCGGCAGCAGGAGGGTGTTCACGTACTTTACCCCCTGCTGCAGCGCCGGGCTCGAGAACAGGAGCCGGGGAGGGCGCCGGTCCCGGCTGCGGATGCCGATGAGCGCCTCGTCCTGCGCCAGCCAGTCGATCGCGTTGAGCGCGAAGATGGCGTTCTCGGTGGCGCTGCTGGCGTAGCGGTCGGTGGCGAATTCCATATTGCCCACCACCACCACCCGGCCGCGCGGCCCGGCGCCGCTGGTGTCGGCGGAGACGGCGGCGGCCAGCACCCGGGGCCGCGGATCGATCGGCGGGAACTCCCGGGTGGGGGTGAGGTCGATGTCGCCCTCCACCACCGAGGCGACCCGGCTGGTCATCAGCAGCGGCTGCAGGTTGCCGGTGGCGCCGGGCAGGGTCTGGATGCTGCTCACCCAGGGGAGGAACACCTCGCCCACGCCGTCGGTGATCACCGTGTTGCCGCCGGCCTGGGCCCGGACCCAGAAGGGATAGGGCTGGTACACCGCCCCCCCGCCGGCACCGGGCACCGGCACGATCTGGTTGGAGGCCAGGTCGTAGACCAGGTCGGCGCGCACTTTCACCCCGAACCGCTGCAGCAGCCGGTTCCACACCGGCTCGCGCCCCACGGCACGCGGCGCGCGGCTGGTGATCGGCGCGCCCGTCGTCATGACCAGCGCCCCGCCGCCCCGCTGGAAGAACGCCTCCAACCGCGCCTGCACCCCCGGCATGAGGCTGTCGGGCTGGCCGGCGATGATCAGGGTGCTGATGGAATCGGCCGGCTGGGTGCTGTCCCCGAGCGACACCGGCACCACCGTGTAGCTCTTGGCGAGCTGCTCCTGGATCAGGTCGAAGGTCCGGCCCTCGACCCCCCACTCGTCCATGGCGACCGCCAGGCCGATAGTGGTCTTCCGGCTCCGGGTGAGGCCGCGAATGGCGACCGCCAGGCGGTACTCCAGGTCATCGGTGCGGCGCACGAACGGGATCGGCTCGCTGGCGTCGGCGTACTGCGCCACGATGCCCAGGTAGCCCTCCTTCACCTGCAGCTCGGACTTCCCCACCACGTTGAACTGGACCGGGGTGATGCCCAGCGCCTGCGCGTCCTTCCGGGCCTCCGCGTCGGTGGCGGGATCCCGCTCCACCACCCGGATGCGGCCGCTCCCCGCCTCGCGGAAATCCTGCAGCAGGTCGTCCAGATCGCGCTTCATCAGCGCCACTTCCGCCGGCAGCTCCGCGGAGGCGAACAGCTTGAGGGTCACGATGTCGGGGAGGCCCCGCACCAGGTCCTTCGTCGCCGGGGAGAGGGTGTACGCCCGGCCCGGGGTCAGGTCCACCCGGCCCGAGATGTAGCTGCCCGCCAGGTTCACCATCACCAGGACCCCGACCAGGAGCAGCACCCCCAGCCGCAGCCGCCGCACGGGGGGCTGCCCCGCGGCCAGCTTCCGCCCCATCAGCGCGCCATAGGCCAGCGTCAGGAAGATCGCGGCGAGGGAGAGGAAGTAGACCGCGTCCCGCAGGTCGATCACCCCGCGGCCGATCGAGTTGAAGTGCGCCAGCACGCCGATCCGCGCGGCAAGCAGGTCCAGCGCCGGCGAGAGCCCGACGACCAGGGGAAAGCCGACCAGCACCAGGATCGCCATCACCGCGACCGCGACGATGAACGCGGTGATCTGGCTCCGGGTGATGCCGCTGGCCCACACCCCCACCCCGGCAAACCCGGCGATGAGCAGCATGGCGCCCAGGTACTGCGCCACCACCGGTCCCCAGGGGAGCTCGGCGCCGAGCGACAGTCCCAGCGGGATCGGGAGGGTGAGGAGGAGTGCGATCCAGAGGAAGAACACCGTCCCGAGGTACTTGCCCAGCAACAGCTCCAGTTCGGTGAGCGGCTGGGCCAGCAGCACCTCCAGCTGGCCGCTGCGGGTGTCCTCCGCCAGGGCCCGCATGGTCACCGCCGGCACGAAGAACAGCAGCACCAGGGGCAGCCAGTCCATCATCGGCCGGAGCGAGCCCGAGTTGGTCAGGTACGCCTGCCGGAAGAACGGGAAGGCGTTGGCCACGAGGAAGATGATCAGCAGCACATAGCCGGTGGGCGTGTCGAACATCGCCTTGAGTTCGCGCCGCGCGACCGTGAGGATCGGCGTCATGCGGCCTCCCCCGGCACCGTCAGCTCCCGGAAGAGGTTCTCGAGGCTTCCGGCCTCCTGGTGCAGTTCATACAGGGTCCACCCCGCCTCCGCCGCGAGCCGGAAGATCATCGGGCGAATGTCATCCCCGGCCCGCGCGGTGAGCCGCGCCCGCACCCGGTCCCCGTCCGG
Source organism: Gemmatimonadota bacterium (assembly GCA_033763675.1). GTDB lineage: Bacteria > Gemmatimonadota > Gemmatimonadetes > Gemmatimonadales > GWC2-71-9 > JADJOM01. The sequence continues at coordinate 1,296 of JANRJZ010000069.1, read as the reverse complement.
CTCCGCGACCAGGTCGGCCACCCCCGGCAGCGCCCGGAGCCGTTCGACCACGCCCGCGCCGCTGGCCTCCACCCGCACGTGCACCAGGCCGCCGGCGCGGCTCACCAGCTCCGCCACCGGGCCATCCGCCGCGAGCCGGCCCCGGTTGATGATCAGCAGCCGCGAGGCGACATGCTGCACCTCGGACAGGATGTGGGTCGAGAGGAGCACGGTGCGGTCGCGGCCGAGGTGGCTGATGAGCTGGCGGATCTCGACCCGCTGGTTGGGATCGAGGCCCTCGGTGGGCTCATCCAGCACCAGCAGGTCCGGCTGGTGCAGGATCGCCGCGGCCAGTCCCACCCGCTGCCGGTAGCCCTTGGAGAGCTCGCCGATGGGCCGATGGAACACCGCCTCGAGTCCGGTGGCGGCCACGGCGGCATCGGTGGCCAGCGCCAGCGGCCGCCCCGTCAGGTCCCGCAACCGGCCCACGAAGGCGAGGTACTCCGCCACCAGCATCTCGGTGTAGATCGGGTTGTTCTCGGGCAGGTAGCCCACCCGCCGCTTGGCCTCGCGGCCCGCCTCCGAGAGCGGCACGCCGTCGAAGAGGATCCGGCCGCCGTCAGGGTCATGAAACTGGGTGATCATCCGCATGGTGGTGGACTTCCCCGCGCCGTTGGGGCCCAGGAACCCGACCACCTGGCCGCGGTCCACCGCGAAGCTGATCCCGTCCACCGCGGTGACCTGGCCGTACCGCTTGGTCACCTGCTCGAGGGTGAGGAGTGTCATGGCTTAGGAAACGAGTCCGCGAAAGAAACCCACGATGAAGCCCCAGTTGCGCACGATGTCGTTCTTGAACGCCAGCACCATGAGCATGACGATCAGCACGAACCCGACGATCGTCAACCGCTCCCGCAGCTTGAGGGAAAGCGGCCGCCGCCGGATGCCCTCGGCCAGCAGGAAGAGGAACTGGCCGCCGTCGAGGATCGGGATCGGCAGCAGGTTGAGGATGGCGAGGTTGACGGAGATGAGCGCCATCACCCCGAGGAACTGCTCCGCGCCGAGCCGGGCGGCCTGGGCCGCGACCTGGCCGATCATGATCGGCCCGCCCACGTCGTCGCTCGAGATCCGGGCGGAGAGCAGCCCCTGCACGGTCCGGTAGATTTGGGTGGACGCGACGCCCGTCTCCCGGAATCCCGCCCGCAGCGCCTGGCCGAATCCCAGGCTCCGGTGGATCACCGGCTCCTGGGGCCGGACGCCAAGTTTGCCCACGGTGCGGGTCGTGCCATCGGCCTGCTTCTCCTCCTCGCTCCGCGGCGT